>DATNFD010000157.1:0-84100 GCA_035606555.1 Occallatibacter sp. | reverse complement strand
GAATGCGGGGCCCGCGTATGGACCGCACTGGTACCCGGTGGCGCTGATCATTCTTGCGCTACCGCAGTCGTGGCTGGGTGGGTGGTTGAGGGCGCGGCAGGTGGGGTGAGGCGAGGAGTCACTTTGAAGATGCCGTAAACTACGCTTGCTGGATTTCTGTATCATTCGTCTGGCTCCTCACTCGAAGCGATGATCCCACGGCGTCCTGTGAGGAGCGATACAATCGCCTTAACTCGCGCCGGTTTCCTATGCATTGCGTCGGCATCAAACCGCTTATCATTCTCGTGCTGGCCTTCTCGATCACCTTGCCGGCTTCGCAGTTTGCGCACGCGCAGACGGACGTTCAGGTACCAGGGAAGCGGCCCACCAGCACCCCTTACAGAGGAGATCTCTCGATCTTCGAGTATGCTGACCGCGATCAAAAACTCCACATCAAGCGTGTGATGGACCTGCTTGATCTTGCGCCGGGGAAGTCCGTCGCCGACCTTGGAGCCGGATCGGGTTGGTTCACCGTGCGGGCAGCCGCCCGCGTGAGTCCTTCAGGCCAGGTCTACGCCGAAGACATTAACCCCGACGCCGTCAGTTACATCAAGAATCGCGCTGCAAAAGAAAAACTGGCCAACGTGCACGCCATTCTCGGGGAGGTGAACGACACGAAGCTGCCGCACGCGAGCGTCGACGCGGTGCTGATTCTGAAGACGTATCACGAGTTCGCGCATCCTGTTCCGCTTATGAAAGCACTTGGTGCATCTCTCAGACAAGGGGCCAAGGTCGGAATCATCGATCGCAATGGAGACGGAACGGACCACGGCATCATGCCTGAGATTGTGGAGAGCGAAATGAAGCAGGCCGGCTATCACCGCATCGGCAAATACGACTTCACGAAAGACGACGGTCAGGACTACTTCCTGATTTTCGCGCTCGATGCAAACTGAAGAGCGATTGCACCTGTGAGCGTGGACCGGTGCGGAAGCACATCGGATGCGCAAAGCCCCGAAAATTTCTTTGATACTGGAGATTTTGGCGGCGTAGGATGCGGCTCTTCCCGGGACCCCGTCAACTCTGGAGGTCTATATGGCAGTTGCTACTGCTCCCGCTCCTGCATTCGATCCTGCAAAACTGGATGCCTTCATGGGGAAGGCTGTCACTGATTTAGGTGCCGCGCTGCATGCGGCATTGATCGTGATTGGAGACAAGCTCGGGCTGTTCAAGGCGATGGCCGGTGCAGGGCCGATGACTTCGGCGGATCTCGCTGCGAAAACAAAGACGACGGAGCGCTACGTGCGCGAGTGGCTGAATGCGAATGCAGCGAGCGGTTATATCGCCTATGACTCGGCTACGAAGACGTATGAGCTGCCACCTGAGCAGGCGATCGCGCTGACCGCGATTGATCTGCCCGGAGCGTTTCACATCGTGTCCGCGTGCTTCAAAGATGAGCCGAAGATTACGCAAGCGTTTCGCACGGGCGATGGCGTGGGCTGGCATGAACACGACGCGAATCTGTTCTTCGGGACGGAGCGGTTTTTCCGTCCGAACTATGAGCAGAACCTGCTGCTGAGCTCGTGGCTGCCCGCGCTGGATGGCGTGATGGAGAAGCTGGCCAAAGGCGCGTCAGTGGCCGATGTGGGCTGCGGGCACGGTTCTTCGACGATTCTAATGGCGAAGGATTTTCCGAAGTCGCGGATCGCGGGATTTGATTATCACAGCGGGTCGATTGAGTATGCGCGGCATGTTGCGGGGCGCGATGGTTTGCTGGGCCAGGTCAGTTTCGAAGTGGCGAGCGCGAAGAGTTATCCCGCAAATGGCGGATATGACCTGGTGACATTCTTTGATTGCCTGCACGACATGGGTGATCCGTTGGGAGCGGCGAAGCATGTTTTGTCAACGCTTAAGCCCGACGGAACGTGGATGGTGGTGGAACCGTTTGCGGGCGATGTGCCGGAACAGAATCACAATCCGGTGGGGAGGATCTTTTACTCGGCCTCGACGATGCTGTGCACGCCGGCTTCGCTGGCGCAAGAAGTAGGGGCGGCGCTGGGGGCGCAGGCTGGTGAAGAGCGGATCAAAGATGTGGTGATGACGGCGGGATTCACGCGCTTCAGAAGGGCGGCGCAGACGCCGTTCAACTTGGTGTATGAGGTGCGGCCGTAGATTATTGCGGCACGACTGAAATCGTGCCGAGGTGCAGGGTCCACAAACTCTAGCGGTCTCCCAAATGCGAGGGACCCGGGGCACCCGTCGTTGTTACAACGCCGTTCGATTTGAATTGCTCGCGCACGCGAGGATGCCGCAGAAAAAGCGATGGCCCGGATCCGAAGAAATCCGGGCCATCGCCTTGACGGGTGATTTTGTGATTCCCCTCCAAGCAGAGCTTGGATGGGGCACCCGCTCGAAGAGAGATCATTAAGGGACGAAGAGCTTGAGGCGGACGTGCCAGTTGGTGCTCTGGCCGGGTTGGAGGGTCACCATGCCGGTGTCCATGTTGCCCCACTCTTTGCCGAAGGGATCAGCGAAGTTGAATTGATGCTCGACGGCCACGAAGTTCTTGGCGGGAGGAGCGTAGGCCTGAATGGTTTTGATTTCAGGCGAGAGGCCCTGGATGCGGACCCCATACTTGGCGGCTTCGTCGAGGATGTTCACCGTTGCGGCGCCATCTTTCCAGTCGAGATGGCTCCAGTTGTCGTCGTAAAAGTTCTTGTACAGGGGCTGACCGTTACGGAGATCGTACTGGCCGGAGACGGGAACAAGCTGGCCGGTGGGAAAGACGTTGTCGTAGTTATCGACCTTCGCGACCATGTCAGCCGGGATCTGGAGGCGTACCTGAGTGCGGTCGCCAGACGGGAAATTGAAGTACGGATGCCAGCCGATGGAGACAGGCTCGGCTTCTTTGCCGACGTTCTTCGCAGTGACGGTGGCATCGATGGCGTCGGCGGTGAGGCTGATGGTGATGACGAGGTCGGATTTGGAGAGCCAGTGGCCGCCGAAGTCGCCGCCGTGGATGGTGCCGGAGATTTCCTTGCCGCCGGGGATGGTCTTCTCTTTCACGTCAACCGTTTTGGCTTTAAGGATGAGGCCGTGCATGGCGTGCCGCTCGGCGTCTGGCTTGCTGCCGATGTTGTTGGCGGGGAGAGTGATGGTGTGTCCCTGCCATGAGGTGGTGAGGGTTTTGCTGTCGGCGGAGAGCTTGCCGCGAATGCGATTGGGATAGGGGAAGAGAAATGCGGAGCCGAGCCGGTAGCCGAGGTCGCCGTTGGGCGTGTCCTGCTCGTCGAGCATTTTTTTGGCTTCTTCGAGGCTGGGCGAGGCGAGCACGTCGACGCTGCCCTTGCCGGGGAAGTTGGCCGTGATCTGGAAAAGTTCCATGCCGCGACCGGGGAGGACAGTGACGCTGGTGAATTCGGGTTTGGTTTTGCTGGAGACGGGGCGGGTAAGTGTGACGATTTTCTGTCCACCGATTTCGGTCACGTTTTGAGCCTGGCTATTCATCACTCCACAGCTTGCCACAAGGGCCGGCATGATGGCGGTGAGGAGGTAGGCGCGCAAAGAAAGCTTCATGGCAATCCATCCCTGGAAACGGCGTTCGGAATTTGCGGGAATCGCTTTGTCGGGAGGATTCTATCCGCTCGGGAAAGCGTATTCCGGAAACCGCCTCATTCTACAACGGCAGACTGACGGACCGAGTCGACAGCGGCGAATTCAAGATGCGGGCGGATTTACGAGCTTCACGACTGAGGGATGGGCCGGACGATGAAATGACGATCTGGTGACACAACCTGAATGGCACTGGGACGTCTATTCCCTCAGGAACTCAGGTTTTTGATGCTGTTGATGATGGATGTGCCGCTGTGGCCAGTAAACGGCATCGTGTCAGTTGAAGCATTGATGCAGCAGAGTTTAGTGCGACTCTATTCAGTCAATACGGGTAACCGGTATGTCGCGAATTGGTGATATTGCGGTATTGGCGGCAGACGGTACAATTCGAGCCAAATCAATCTCTGCACAGAGCGGCGTAAGGAGCTGCTCCGGATTAAACACCAACGATTCGCCTCTTCGGGGACCGTTCCCCGAGAAAGGTTCCCGGTCAGGAAGATGCGCCCCCTGCATAAGGTGTTCCTTGGTTTTATTGTCTTCACGTCATTAGCCGGCAGCGCGGCCGTCGCGCAGCACCCGGTTTCGAGGGCTCTTATCCGCGAGAAGGTGGATGAGAATGTATTGACGACGCTCCGAGGCAATACGCCTCCGGCGGCGATTGCAAAGAATGACGCAGGCCCGGTCAGCGGGAATATGGCGATGACGGATCTGATCCTGGTGCTACAGCGGAGCCCGGAGATGCAGGCGGCATTCGATGCGTTTGTGGAAAGCCAGTATGAGCCGAACTCGCCGAATTTCCACCAGTGGCTGACGCCGGATCAGATTGGCGAGCAATTCGGACCGGCGACTTCGGATATCACGAAGGTGACGAATTGGCTCGGGAGCCACGGCCTAGCGGTGAATGAGGTGTCTAAGGATCGGATGACGATCCGGTTCAGCGGCACAGCACGGCAGGTGGAAGCGACCTTTCATACGCAGCTACACAATCTGAACGTTCGTGGGAAAGCGCACTTCTCGAACATGTCTGATCCGCAGATTCCGATGGCGCTGCAGGCGGTGGTGCTGGGACCGAAGGCGCTGCATAACTTTATTCCGCGGCCGCTGCATCGGACGAGAAACACTCCGACACTGAATAATGCGCAGTCGGCGAAGACGCCGTCGGTGCCGAGCGCGAATGCTTCGGGCATCGGGTTGCGACCGGATATGGGCTTCAGTTGCGGGTCCAACTGTTTGCTTGAGGAAGTGACGCCGGCGGATTTCGCGGCGATCTACAACGTAGCTCCACTCTGGAGCGGCGGCATCGATGGCACCGGACAGACGATTGCGATTGCGGGTCGAAGCGATGTGAGGGCGTCGGACGTTGCGAAGTTCCGGAGTACGTTTGGGCTGAGCGGCGGAACGTATACGCAGATCAACAACGGACCCGATCCTGGGAATTGCACGAGTACCGCAAGCAGTGCACTCTGCACACTCGACGATCAAATCGAGAATGCTCTCGACGTGGAATGGGCAGGCGCAATGGCGCCGAAGGCGACGGTAAAACTTATCGTCACAGAACAGACAAATTCGAACGATGCCATCTTCGACTCGGCGAGTTATGCCGTCGATAACATATCGACGTTGGGCGCGAAAATTTTGAACGTCAGCTATGGGAATTGCGAGCTCTTCCTGGGCACGAGCGGCAACACGTCCTGGAACAATCTATGGCAGAAGGCTGCCTCGGCGGGTATTGCCGTGTTTGTTGCTACTGGAGATTCTGGATCGCCTGCGTGTGATCAGGGAGGGAGTTCACAGAGCGGCGGCACGCCGTACGGTGCCGAATTTGGTCTGGCTGTGAGTGGTATCGCTTCGACGCCGTACAACACTGCGGTCGGAGGGACGGATCTCAACTGGGGCGCGACGGCATCGCCGTATTGGAACAGCTCAAACAACTCGACGACGGGTGCGTCGGCAAAGGGCTACATGCCGGAGACACCGTGGAACAACTCGTGCAGCAATCCACTGGCATTGAGTTATTTCCAGAGCTTGGCAAGCCAAATCGGCGTGACTCAACCTACCGACGCGGAGACATCCTGCAACTTCGCCGCGACCAACTATCAAACAGTTTTGCAGGCTTCGGGTGGACAGGTTGACATATCCGCCTTTGTGGATTCGGTGGGCGCGGGCGGTGGGAAGAGCAATTGCACTACAAATAGCAGCACGACCACCACGATCGGCACCTGCACGGCAAGTGGGTACAGCAAGCCGTCATGGCAGACCGGGGTCTCCGGAATTCCTGCTGATGGAAAGCGCGATCTTCCGGACGTTTCCTTCTTCGCGGGGAACGGCTTTCTGGGAAGCGCATATTTCATGTGTGTGACCGACTGGGGTCCGTGTCTTTCGTCGGCAACGGCAACCTCGGAGCCGACGGATACTTCGGGTAACACGGTGAATCTGATTGGTGGTACTTCAGCGGCTTCGCCAGCGATGGCCGGTATCATGGCGCTTATCAATCAGAAGGCTGGATCGACACAAGGCAATCCGAATAAGACGCTCTATACGCTTGCAGCAGCCCAGAACTACTCAAACTGCAAGACGGAGAGCGTGACCACCTCGAGTTCTTGCTACTTCAACGACATCGATACCGGCACGATTTCCATGCCCTGCCAGGCGGGCGCTCAGGATTGCTCTGTGACGCATTCGGGAAACACGTGGGGTATTCTCTCTGGCTTTACAGCGGGAGCGGGATATGATGCGGCAACGGGCCTCGGATCGATGAATGTGGCGAATGTCGTGAACGGGTGGAGCGGATCGGTTGGTACGACCTCCAGCACTATCACGGTTACGCCAACTCCTAGCAGCATCATTTCGAACCAGAGCGTGAGTGTGGTGGTCGTGGTTGCCGGAGCGAGTGGTACTCCGACCGGGACGATCAACTTGACCGGCGGAGGGTACAGTCCAGCGGCGCAAACGCTGACTGCGGGCAGCGCGACTTTCAACATACCTGGGAACAAGTTTGCTGCTGGCACTGTTGTGTTGACGGCGACGTACAGCGGAGACTCGATCTACGGTTCGAACACGGGTACGACGCAGGTGACCGTGACCGCTGCGCCAGTTCCCACGGTGACGGTGAGCCCGGCGGCGAGTTCGATTAACTCAGGCCAGAGCTTGAGTGTTCCGGTGGCGTTGGCTGGTGCGAGCGGAACTCCCACCGGAAACGTGACTCTTTCAGGCGGTGGATACACCTCGTCGCCGCAAGCGCTTGCTTCTGGCGCGACGACCTTCAACATTCCTGCAAACAGCCTGAGCGGCGGTACGGTGACACTAACGGCCAGCTATGCCGGTGATAGCACATACGGCGTCGCGACCGGCACGGCAACCGTTACGGTGACGCAGTCCACATTCGTGCTAGCCGCAACGGCACCTGCAGCTGTCAACCGCGGAACCGCGGCGGCTTCCACGATCACATGGACAACCACCAACACGTTCTCGACGACGATCAAACTGGGAAGCTGCTCTTTGAACTCGGGAGCTCCGGCGAACTCGGCAGCAGACACTCCGAAGTGCACGGTTTCCAACACCTCGTTTGATAGCACAGGGAGTGGTACCGCTTCGGTTACAACATCCGCTGCGACGACGGGCGCTTTGCAGGCACCGCACATTGGAGGATGGGCGGAAACCGGTAGTGCGGCAGTGCTGGCATTGCTCGTATTCTTCGGAATTCCGGCAAAACGGCGCGGGTGGCGGGCGATGGTGGGAATGATCGTCGTCCTGTTTGCTTTGGGCGGTCTGGCGGCCTGCGGCGGTGGTGGCGGAGGGAGCAGTTCAGGTGGAGGCGGCGGGACCAGTGATCCGGGTACTGCTTCGGGCACCTATACCTTCACTGTGATTGGAGTCGGGAATGATGCTGCACATACAACGGCTACAACGACCTTCAGTGTAAAGGTGAACTAGGTCGGAAGCTGCTTTGGCATGACGGCCCTCCTGCGTGGAGGGCCGTGGTGTTTTTGGCGGTTTGCCGGGAGGTTTCTACGGCGGTGAATTTTGCTTGAGGAGGCGGAGCTAGAATCGTGAGGGAGCCGATCGATCGAGGCTTATCTTTCACGACGGACTGACGCACAGATGAAATCACTTTTGCTGGAAGAGTACGGGAAACTTGCGATGGCGGACTTGCCGAGGCCGGAGCCCGGCGAACACGAAGTGCTGGTGCGGGTAGCCGCGTGCGGCATTTGCGGAAGCGATGTCCATGGATATGACGGCTCGTCGGGGCGACGGATTCCTCCGCTGGTTATGG
The DNA here is from genome assembly GCA_035606555.1 of Occallatibacter sp. Taxonomy (GTDB): domain Bacteria; phylum Acidobacteriota; class Terriglobia; order Terriglobales; family Acidobacteriaceae; genus Telmatobacter. The sequence continues at coordinate 76,236 of DATNFD010000157.1, read as the reverse complement.
GGCATGAGGCTTCAGGCGTGGTTGCGGCTGTGGGCGGGGGCGTGAAGGATTACGGGCCTGGAGACCGCGTAACGTTCGATTCGACGGTTTATTGCGGTCAATGCCACTACTGCCGGCGCGGCGAAGTGAATCTCTGTGATAACCGGCAGGTGATCGGGGTATCGTGCGGCGACTATCGCAGGAATGGGGCGTTCGCGGAATACATTGTGGTTCCGGAACGCATTCTGTACCGGTTGCCGGCGAAGATGTCGTTTCCAGAAGCGGCGATGCTGGAGGCAACGTCGGTGGCGTTGCATGCGGTGAAAGTTAGCGAGGTAAAGAAGGGCGATACAACGCTGGTGGTTGGCGCGGGAATGATCGGCCTGCTGACAATGCAGGCGTTGCGCGCTGCCGGCGTGGGACGCGTGATGATTGCCGATATCGATGAGACACGCCTGACGCTCGGCGAACTGCTGGGAGCCGATGAGGCGCTGCGGGGCACTGGTGGCGAGATTGCGCAGGCGATTCTGCAACGGACGAATGGCGTGGGTGCGGATGCGGTATTCGACGCAGTGGGGCGCGCGAAGACGGTGCAGGAATCAATCGACAGCGTACGCAAGGGCGGGACGGTCACGCTGATTGGGAACATCAGCCCGGAGGTTGCGCTGCCATTGCAAAAAGTAGTTTCGCGGCAGATCCGGCTGCAGGGTACGGCGGCATCCTCGGGTGAGTATCCGGAGGCGATTGAGCTGATCTCGACAGGGCGTATCCATGTGAGGCCTTTGATCACGGCGGTGGCCCCGCTCGAAGAAGGGCCGCGCTGGTTTGAGCGGTTACATGCGCAAGAGCCGAACCTCATGAAGGTGGTTCTTGCTCCCGGAGAAGAATAATGGCCGATTCGCTTTTCGATTTATCTGGGCAAGTTGCGCTGGTTACGGGAACAAGCAGGGGCCTGGGGCAGTACTTCGCGCGCGCTCTGGCGAAGGCTGGCGCTGACCTGGTGCTTACCAGCCGGCGTCGCGAATCTCTGCGGGAGATGGAGGAGGAGATCCGTTCGCTGGGGCGGCGCAGCGTGTCGCTCGAACTGGATGTGCGCGATCCCGCGAGCATCCAGAAGATGGCCGCGGATGCGATGCAGGCATTCGGGCTGATTCACATCCTGGTGAACAACGCGGGATGCAATATTCGAAAGCCCGCAGTGGATGTGACGTGGGAGGACTGGAACCTTGTTCTCGATACGAATCTGCGGGGCAGCTTCTTTGTGGCGCAGGCGATTGCACGCGGCATGATCGAGCATGGGTATGGGCGGATCATCAACATCGGGTCGGTGACGAGCGTGTTCGGCTTTGCGGGACTGGGGCCTTATTGCGCCAGCCGTGGCGGAATTCGCCAACTCACCATGAGCCTGGCAGATGACTGGGGCAAGCATGGCTTGACAGTCAACTGTCTGGCACCCGGGTGGTTCAAGACGGCTCAGAACAAGGTGCTGTATGAAGATCCGGAGTGGGTTGCGTATTTGACAGATCGCATTCCTGTGAAGCGGCCGGGGTTGCCGAATGACCTGGACGGTGCGGTTGTGTTTCTGGCTTCGGAGGCTAGCCGCTACATTACCGGGCAGACGCTGCTCGTGGATGGAGGTATCTCAACGGGCGCGACGCGAGCGACGGTGGCGAACAAGCAGAAGTAGCGAAGTAGCTGTACGCTTACGACCCGGTTGCTTCTGTTCCAGCGGTTTCAAGCAAGGTTGTTTCCAGATCGTGCTCTGAAGTATCCGAGCGCTGGCCGATGTATCCGGTTGATTTGCGGATGACGAGACGCGGGTAGACGGTGATGGCTTCCGGGTGTGGACGCGGGATATCGTCGCGAATCAAGGACAGAAGCGTAGAGGCGGCTACCTTGCCCATGTCGCGCAGAGGCTGATGAATTGTGGTCAAGGGCGGATGATGCGTCGATGCGGAGAGGATGTCGTCGAAGCCAAGCACGGAGACGTCGGCGGGTACCCGCAGACCCGCTTCGCGCAAGGCCGAGATGGCGCCGATTGCAGTGACATCGTTGAATGCGAAGATTGCGGTGAACGGCTGTTTCGTCTGAAGCAGCAGCCGCGTGACTTCCTGCCCAGGAGCGGGCCCTGGCTCAGGACCCTGTAACTGTACGACGAGGCGATCATTGATCTGAAGGTCAAGGTCGCAGGCAGCCTGCACGATGGCCTTCCAGCGCAGGTTTGTATCGGAGCTGAACTCCTGTCCTTTGATTAGAGCGATGTTTGTGTGGCCAAGGGATTTGAGATGAGAGAGTGCGAGGAGAGCGGCCTGGTCGTGGTCCAGCTCGATATTGATAACGCCTTCACGGCGGTCGTGCCCTGAAATTGAGACGACCGGGACCGGCAGATCTTCGTTGATGAGAGAATCGACGGCGATGATGCCTTCGACGGAACGCGCCAGCATCATGCGTGGGTAACCTTCCAGGAGGTTGGGGCGGTGGCGATGGCTGACAACGAAGTAGAAGAAACCATCTTTGAGCAATTCGTCTTCAATGCCGCTGAGAACTGTGGTTGAGTAGCCTTCGCTGATTTCGGGAACGATGACGCCAATGGTGTAGGTGCGCTTCTGGCGCAGGCCCCGCGCCATGGTATTGGCGACATAGCCATTCAATGCTGCAGCGTGGAGGACGCGGCGCTGCGTTTCTTGTGCGATGCGGTGTGCGGTTGCTTCGCCGTTGATTATGCGCGAGACGGTGGATTGCGAGAGGTCAAGCATTGCGGCGAGTTCTTTGAGCGTTATCGGTTTGATGGGTGCTTTTGCCAACGCATCTTCTCCATGGCGGGCAGGAATCATCCTGCGTGGAATCCGGCGCGCTGCATGGCCGTAGTCATTTCCGGATTGCGCATGAATGTTTCCCAAACGAGCCCGGAACGAAGATTCTCTGCCATGAGGACTGAAATGCCCTGATCGATGCCGAGGACGTCGGTGTCATACCAGTTCGCCGCGGGATGAAATGCATCGACAAAACCGTAGCGTCCCCACGCCTGCTTACCCCATTTGTCGCGCATGGCGCGAAGGACCGAAATGCAATCGACCGGAAGAAATGCAAGCGAACCAGCCGAGGCGCAGGGCACGACTGTGCCATCCAGCGGACCCAGCGGGGGTGGACCTCCCCACGCGGTATAGCCACCCTTATAGTCGGACGCAGATATGCCCCAGTAGTCCTCGTTATACCACTTGGGATAAGAGAGGCAGAACGCCTTATGAGCCTTGGTGGCGGTGACGGAATTCTGGAAGTAGTTCGCCCAGTTGTCGCGCTTGTTGCGGAAGTCGAACCATGCCTGCGAGTACTGGTGGGTGAAGAGTGGATCGTTGCCGCTGATGTAGGAGAAGCCCTTGTAGTGAATGACCGGGCGCTCCCAGGCTTTCCAGGTTTCGGGGCTGACCGGGTGAGTGGGTGAACCGATTGCGAGCAGGTAAATCATCATGAGTTCGCAATAATGCGACCAGCGTGCGTCGAGGAAGCCCGATTCGGGATGCCAACCCATCGAGAAAGTTTTGCTGCCGTTCAGCATCCATGGCCAGTCGACGCGCTCATAGATTTGTTTTGAAAGGGACTTGATCTTCGGGTCGTCGAAGTACGCGTGCGCCATTAGGATGCCGCAGAGGAGCAGCGAAGTGTCGATGGAGGAGAGCTCTATTCCCTTGGTGCGCTCGCCAGTTTCAATGTCGGTGAAGTGATAGAAGAAGCCGTGAACCTCGGGAAATTTGTTCAGGTGCCAGTCGAGGGTTGTGCGAACGCGATCGACGATCTGATGGTGAGGGAGAAACTTGCGCTTGTCGGCTATGCATAGAGCGGTGAGGCCAAAGCCGGTTGCAGCGATGCTGGCCATACAGCGCGAATCGCGACTGCCGTTGAGGTCATTGCGAGCGCGATCGAGGACCTGGCCGGTTTTGTCGCTTGCCTGCTCCCAGAAGAAGAGGCAGGTCTGGCGCTCAAGGTCTTCGAGGAAGGCTTCGTCGCCGGTTCTTGGCTGCCATTGGTTGGCGGCCTGGGCGTGCGACAGGGAAGGGAGAAGGGCAGAGCCCGCTGTGGCAGCAAGGGATCTGAGGATTTGTCGGCGGCTGAAAGATGTCGGTGAAAACTGAGGACTCAATGCAGTCTCCAAGCGGGGAGGGATGGTTCTGGGGCCAGGGGTCGTCAATGAAATTCAGTTTCCGTACGGGCCGAAGCTCCGAGACACTTGCGAACTGGAATTTGGTTGAGGTGTTTGATTGGATCGGATGTTCTAGTGTTTCCTCGCATTCAGTGCATTCAGTTTGTTCTTTAGCTGTTCGAGTTTCTGGCCCGCTTCGGAGAGCTTGCCCTGGGCAGTGAGACGCTGGTAGTCGTCGAAGTCTCTCGCTGCGCCTTCGATCAGCGTGTTCAGGTCGTTCGAGGGCTGGGATGGGTTGGAAGTCGCGGCCGGCCTGGCATTTGAAAATGGGGATGATTGCTCCGCATTGAGAGAAGAATTTTCGCCGCCAAAAAGAGATCGGAGTGCGGCTTCGAACGTGGATCCATATGCGAGGCGATCTTGAACGGCGAGGACAACAAGGCGAAGTTCAGGCATGGGGCTGCGCTCTGCCTGGAGATAGATGGGCTCGGCATAGATGAGTGCCTTGCCGCACGGAATGACGATCAGCGCTCCGCGACGGACGCGCGAGCCTTGCTGGTTCCATAGGGAGAGCTGCCCTGAGAGCTGAGCGTTCTGGTCGATGCGCGCTTCAACCTGAAGAGGGCCATCGACGAGACGGGTCTTGGGGAAATCGTAGACGACAGATTTGCCGTACTGCTCGCCATCGCTGCGTCCGGCAATCCAGCCGATCATGTTATTGCGATTGGAGGGCGTGAAGGGCAGGATTTCAACAAACTCGATGTTGGATTCTCCGGGCAACTTCATGAGAACGAAGTTCGGGTCCATGGGCTGCGCAGCCTGATCGCCGGAGGAGGTCGCGCCAACTTCGGAGGCGACGGTCCAGAGGTCTTCACGGTTGTAGAAGATAGCAGGATCGGTCATGTGATAGAGGCCGTAGGCTGCGGCCTGCATGCGTAGCAGGAGTTCGGGATAGCGGACGTGTTTGCGGAGGTCCGGCGGCATCTCGTCGGCGTTCTTGAAGAGCTGCGGAAAGATCTGCCGCCAGGCATTGATGATGGGGTCCTGCGGATCGAAGACGTAGAAGGTGACTGAGCCATTATAGGCATCGATGACAATCTTCACGCTGTTGCGGATGTAATTGATCGAGCCATTTCCCACGTCGTAGTGAGTGGAGTAGGGATAGCGATCGGTAGTTGTAAAGGCGTCGAGCATCCACGAGAGTCTTCCGTCGGCACCGACAACGATATATGGATCGCTCTCAAATGTGAGGAAGGGTGCAATGGCCTTGACGCGATCGAAGACGCTGCGGCGCATGAGGAGGCGGCTGTCGGCGTTTATGTCGTCGCTGAAGGGGACTTTGGCGATGTCGCCGCGATCGAAAGCGATAAGGACGCGACGCAGGAACGATCCGAGGACGATGCCACCGGTGCCCTGGTAGGTGGTCATGCTGTTGGTTTCGCCTTGCGGATAGTCGAATTCTTTCTGGCGGGTCTTCACGTAGACGTCGGTATTGGTGAGTTCGCCGAAGTAGATTTCAGGGCGCGTGACCTGGATGGAGGGGACGTTGCTCTGAATGGGCATGTTGCTGAGGAGCAATGTCGGGAGGCCTTCCGGGGTGAAGCCGTTTACCGGATTCATGGTGATGCCGTAACCGTGGGTGTAGATCAACTTCTCGTTGATCCAGTTGCGGCTGCTCTCCGGGAGTTTTTCGACGTTGAGCTCGCGCGCTGCGAGCATTACCTGTCGCTCTTCGCCATTGATTTGGTAGCGGTCGATGTCGATGTCGGGGAAGTCGTAGTAGGTACGGATCTCCTGAATCTGGCGGAGCGTGTCCTGGAGGGCGCGCCAGTCCCAGAGGCGGATGTTCTGGAGAGTGGGCTGGTTGTTTGCGGCATCGGCGGACTCAACGGATATGTCTGCAGGGAACTCGTGCTGCGAGATGCGGTCGAGGCCGAAGGCCTGGCGGGTGAACTCGATGTTATGTGAGATGTACGGCTGTTCGCGGACGAGTTCGTTAGGCTTGACGACGAAGCTATTCACATACCAGCCCGCGATCTGCACGAGGACGAAGCAGGCTATCGCCGGGACGGGCGCGGCTATGAGGCGACCTGCGCGCGGGCGGAGAAACAGGTTCATGGCAGCGATTCCGGCACCAATGATGAGGGCTGCGCAGATGAGGAGAAGCCCGCCAAGAATGATGTGGGCGTCGGTGTAGGTTACGCCGTCGAAGATGGTGTGGTCTGCGGTGATGCGATCGAAGCGGCCGAGGAATGTGCGAGCGGCTACGACGACGAACAAAAATGCGAGGGCGCCGGAGAACCACCGCAGGGGGATAGGTGAAGAGTCGTACCTGCGCTCCCGGATAAACTGAGAGCTGGTGGTCATGAGGAGGAAGAGCCCAGCTACCGCGCAGCAGAGGAGGACCAACAACAACAGCCATCCTACGAAGAACTGCAGAGCGGGCAGAGTGAAGAGATAGAAGCTGACGGATTTGCCCAGGATGGGGTCATGGGGCTGGACGGGGTTGGAGGGCGCCATGAAGTAGAGGGCGAAGCTGGTCCACTCATTCATGAATGCTGCGCCAGCAATCAGCGCGATGAGGAGTGAACCAACCAGACCAGCAATGCGCAGGACCGGGTCCAGCGGGAGCTCATAGCTCTGATTGCCGAACCGGACGGTTCCGGCACTGGCTAGTTCTTCGCGGCAGCCGTGGCGCAGGGCGGAGAACCAGGCATAAAGAACGCCGAAGGTCGCAACGAACGAGAGGCCAAATGACATCCATTCATAACTCAGGGTTCTCCAGAAGACGCTCGCATAGCCGAGGGAGGCAAACCAGAGCGAGTCAACGTAATAGGAGATGATGGTCCGCGTGCTGAAGAGAAGAACGAAGAAAAGAATGAATACGATGAGTATGGTGCGGCGATGCCGCAAGGGTCGATCCCGATGGGGAAAGACGTAAGGCTCCTGAACCACGGTTACCAGCTTTCTGTTCCGGCAAGCGCAATTGTACTGCGGGGGAACTCCAGCCGAACGTGGGAGCCGGCTTCATTGAGCGAACTATGGCGAACGGAGCAGTGGCTGAAGCCCGCACAGCCCCTAAAGAAACTTGTGGCCCGGCTGAAGCCGTGCCGTTTTTTCAGAGCCGGCCCAAGGAGCTTACGTCTGGTCGGAGCCTGTGTTCTGATAAATCTTTCCGCCAGAGAGCTGGCCGAGTCGCGCAAAAGCCGAGGAAGCTAATCGCCGATGACGGGCCAGTCGTTTTCCCATTTCAGGTTTTTCACCCACTGGTAGGGGGTGTTGCTCTTGTCGAGATTGTGGGCATGGAAGACGATGAGGCTTTCGCCGCTCTCGGTATCGAAGAACGCCGTTCCGCCGCCGGGTGCGTTCCAGGTGCTGTCGCCCTTGAGCAGTACAGTGCCTCCACCGTTCATCATGCGCGTACCGGTCTCGTCTATGAAAGGACCGTGTGGACTTACGGAGCGGCCCACGGCCTGCTTATAGTTGTTGTTTGCATTGTTCTGTTCGCAGCAATAGTCGACGGAGACGAAGAGATAGTAGTAGTTGCCGTGATGAACCAGCGAAGCGCCCTCTATGGGGTTGTTGGGAACGCCGGGCCTGGTGGCGAGATCGTACCGCGTGAGGCTCGACGTCAGCAGCATGCCGGTGACGGGGTCGATCTGGCGCTGCTTGATTCCGGACCAGTAGCTGCCGTAGGTGAGCCAGACGGATTTATCGGAATCGATCAGGATTGTCGGATCGAGCGCGTTGAAGTCGTCGCCGGCTTTTGACTGAAGAATCATGCCGCGATCGACCCACTTGTAGGCGGGATCCGTGGGGTCGAGGGTGGTGTTGGTGGCGAGGCCGATGACGGTCTGCTGGGAGTGGAGTTTGGACCCGTTGTAGTAGAGGTGGTACTCCCCATTGAAATAAGAGATATCAGGCGCCCAGAGGCCAATGACTCCGGGGACCTTGCGGTGGATCCAATCGGGCATGCCGTTGGGGAAAACGGAGCCGCATGAAACCCAGTTCACCTTGTCTTGAGAGCAGTGAATGGGAATATTGCCGTTTGAAGGGTAACCGGCGACGTCTGTGCTGAAGGCGTAGTAAGTAGATCCCTGGCGAATGATGCTGGGATCGAGCACCGGGTCGGTGTCGCCGATCTGCGAGTAAGTGGCCAGCGGATCAATGCCTTCCGCGGCGTAAGAGAGTTTACCCGTTGGGAAGATACCGCAGGAGGTGAGGGCGACCAGGCACACGGAAGACAGGCAAATGCCTGCAATCCGCTGAAAGCACAGCATGAGAAAGATACCTTTCGCGAGCGAGGCAACCTTTTTGGTGGGCCTGCATCGAGTTTACTCGAACTTGGCCAAACTCGACTATTTTCAATCTCGTTTTTCGTTGCGACAGGTAATGGCGCGCGCGAGGTATGTAGATCCATGGTGCCGGGATTTGTTCTTCACTCACTACCAATCCAGCGGGCCAACTTGATAACAGAAAACGGAATCCTAAAGTCAACAAAAGTTCGCGGAATGCACGTCTTCCGCATACAGCGGCTCTCTTAACAAGTTCTTAAAGAATGGCGAAGCCAAGTAGATAAAGAAGCCATAGAGGTTTATCGTGTGCGACCGAATGCGTCTGCGCCGGTTTGGCAATCGGCCCGCGCCTCACGATCCCTCCAATCCCTCGAAGTGCAAGAAGAGCCGCTCTCTGCATAAACCATGAATGCAAGGTGAGGAATGAGTGTGAGCCCCAAAAAGCAGACCGCAGTGATCATCGGAGCAGGGCCAGCCGGGCTCACGGCAGCCCTCGAATTATGTCGGCAGTCGGATATTAAACCTATCGTTCTGGAGGCAAGCGATCGTATCGGCGGAATTTCCTGCACCATTCGCTATAACGGCAATCGGATGGATATTGGCGGGCATCGATTCTTCTCGAAGTCAGACCGGGTGATGGACTGGTGGACGGAAATCATGCCGATTGCCGATGCCGGACAAAGCGGGGAATTCGATATCCGGTATCAGAATCAGGAACGGCGCGTGAAGACTGGCAAAGAGGCGGTATCACCCGGGCCTGTTCCTGTGCCGGATCCGGATTGCGTGATGCTGGTGCGTCCGCGGAAGAGCCGAATCTACTTCATGCGTTCGTTCTTCGATTACCCGCTGTCTCTGTCGGTGGATACGCTGGGGCGGCTCGGTGCGATCAGGACGGTGCGGATTCTTTTCAGCTATTTGAAAGCGCAGATGTTTCCACGAAAGCCCGAAAACACGCTGGAAGATTTTCTGATCGACCGTTTCGGATGCGAACTGTACCTGACGTTCTTCAAGAGCTATACGGAGAAGGTCTGGGGAGTGCCGTGCGACCGGATCTCGGCGGCATGGGGTGCGCAACGCATCAAGGGCTTGTCGCTGGTGTCCGCCGTAACGCATTTCGTGAAGAAGCTGTTTTCTTTCGGCAGCAAAAAGAAAGTAGATATCCGGCAGAAGAATTCGGAGACGTCTCTGATCGAACAGTTTCTATATCCGAAGTATGGTCCGGGTCAGCTTTGGGAGCATGTTGCGCGGCAGGTGCAATCGAAAGGCGGAGAGGTGCGGCTTGGTTGGCGCGTTGAAGGGCTGCACGTGGAGCGCGCACGAAACGGGTCGATGCGTATCTCGTCGTTGGAAGCGCGGACGCCGGAAGGCAACGTTGTCGAAATCGACGGAGATTACTTCTTTTCAACAATGCCAATTCGAGAGCTAATGAGGGCGATTGATGCCCCAGTTCCCGAGGATGTGCGCGCAATTGCTGATGGCCTGATGTATCGAGATTTCATTACCGTCGGCTTACTCGTGGACAAGCTGCTGCTGACGGAGCCGGACGGATCGATGATCAAGGACACGTGGATCTACGTCCAGGAGCCGGATGTGCTTGTCGGCCGAATTCAGATTTTCAATAACTGGAGTCCGCATCTTGTGAGTGATCCATCGAAGGTATGGATCGGGCTGGAGTACTTCTGCTACGACACAGATGAGCTCTGGAACAAGTCGAACGAGGAGATCGCAAAGTTTGCCATCGACGAGGTCGCGCGGATTGGGATTTTGCGAGCCGACGAGGTGCGGGATTCGTGTGTGTTCCGCGTTCCAAAGACGTATCCCGCATACTTCGGAACGTACGACCGGTTCGACGAGATTGTGCGATACATGGAGCGCTACGAGAACTTGTTCCTTGTGGGACGCAACGGGATGCACAAGTACAACAACCAGGATCACTCGATGCTCACGGCGATGCTGGCGGTGGAGAACATTATTGCGGGCCGCAAAAGCAAGGACAATTTGTGGCAGGTAAATACAGAGCAGGAGTACCACGAGGAGAAGAATCAAGCTGTGGAAATGCAGCAGCCCGCGAATACGCCGGAGCCTTCTGAAGAGAAGGGTGAAGAGGTCGCATGAGAAGCATGGGCTCCGCTGCAGTTCGCGATGAGTGCTCATACCAGACTCCGATTGAAATCCGATCCCCGCAGATGGGAATCATGGCCTGGCTTGATGCACACCCGGTCTGGGCCATCGCGGTCCTGACCGGGCTGTACTTCGCTGTTGTATTTGCGCAATCGTCGGTGAAGCTGATGTGGCTCGACGAACTGATCACGCTGCACCTGGCAGGTTTAAAGAGCTTCCATGATTTGTGGCATGCACTGGCCGTGGGGGCTGATCCGAATCCGCCGGTGACCTATGTTCTGGTGCACTGGTGCCGAGCTATTTTCGGGGAGCATGAATGGGCGTACCGGCTGCCCGCAGCCGTTGGTTGCTGGCTCGGGCTGGTGTCGCTATTTGCATTTTTGAAGAAACGCGTAAGTGGGTCCTGGGCGATTCTCGGCTGCCTGGTGTGGATGGCGATGGCCGCCTTCGACTACAGCTTCGAGAGCCGATCGTATGGAATTTTCTACGGGCTCGCGATGGTCGCGTTCTTTTGCTGGAGCGTTGCGGCTGATTCCTCGAGGTCGAAGCGAACGCGATGGGCTGCGCTGGCGGGAATGACGGTTGCGCTGGCTGCCGGCATCTCGACGAACTACTTTGCGGTGCTTGCGTTTCTGCCTCCAGCGGCGGGAGAACTGGTGAGGACGATGGTCAGGGGCAGGAGACCACGACCGGGAACTCCCACGGAGTTCACGAAAAGCAGAAGAGCGCGGCGCTTCAGAATGCTGAGCGCGATCGATATTCGCGTGTGGATCGGATTTGCAATTGCGGCGTTACCACTGCTTGTCTATCGGCCTTTGATCGCGCACTCGATCGCGCAGTTTTCTCCCCATGCGTGGAATAAAGTCTCGATCGAGCAGGTGTTCGATTCGTACACCGAGATGGTGGAGATCATCCTTTACCCAATACTTGCGCTCCTGATACTCGGCGGTGTTGTGTTCTTTACGAAAGAGCGGGTGCAGGCGTTGCTCGAGTACCGAAGGGATGATTTCGTTCCGCATTGGATTGAGGGGATGTTCGCGCCATACCGCGAGAGGGCACCCCTTCGTTCCCATGAGGCTGCCGGTGTGTTCGTGTTCATGGCGTACCCGATCTGCGGGTACATTATTGCGTCGATTCGCGGGGGCATGCTCTCGCCTCGTTTCGTTATTCCGGTCTGCTATGGATTCGCGATCGCGGCGGTGATCGTGAGCCGGTACCTATTTCGCAATGTGCGGCACGCTCCTACTGTTCTACTGTGTATCGCCTGCGCATGGTTCCTATCTCGTGAGGCAGTGGTCGGGTACTGGTACAAGCAGCAGAAGGACTCGTTCTACAAGGTTGTCAACAAGTTGGAAACAGCGAACGTAGGAATGCCCGGCGCGCCAATTGCGATTCCGGATCCTTTGCTGGCGTTAACGTTTCGATATTATGCACCGGCAGACCTGGCGCAGAGGGTAGTGTTTCCGATCGACTTCCCGGCGGTCAGGTATTTTCGACACGATGATTCGCCGGAAGAGAATCTCTGGGCAGGGCGGAAGGTTCTGTACTCTATGCCGATTGTTGCGCTGGCCGAATTTCAGCAGACTTCCGGGCGTTACCTGGTGGTTGCGAGTAAAGGAAACTGGCTGCTGGAGGATCTTCGGAAGCATAGGTACAGCTTTCACCGCGTGCCGATGGATACTCGCGCGGAGAACCTGGGAGGGTTTACGCCGCTGGCGCGAGGAGAGCCGGAACTTTACGTGGCAGAGGGCGATCGAAGCCCGCAGCGGATATCGAAGTACAGCAGACCACCTGCTCCATTCCACGTGTCACAGAATCTGCCGGAGGCTAAATGGTACGTACCGCCGGAGCTCCTGAATGACGAATAACGTCTCAACCCTTGCTGCCAAGCCACACGATTTTGTATTAAGGCGCGCGCATCTCGTGATAGCCGGGGCGGTAGTTATCACCCTTGTGGTGGCTGTGTTTCTTTACAGGCAGCGTGCGATTGAAGTGGAACTGGTTGCGCCCAGGTACGAGGACATTGAGAGTACGGTCTCGGCGAAAGGCAATGTATTTCCAACGGACGATTTTGCCGCACGCGCAACGTTTTCGGGAGTTGTAGATGACATCTATGTTCATCTCGGCGAAAAGGTTCATCGGGGACAGAAGTTAGTGCAGTTGCGAGATCAGTTTGCGGAATCGCGCGTAAACAATGCTCGTGCGGCATTGCTTTCAGCTGAACTGAATGATGAGAATCTGCGTTCGAATGGTTCCAGGGATGATCAGATCTCACAGGCAACAGATCTGGAGAAAGCGCAGAGCGAACAGGCGGCCGCAGCGAAATCGTTCTCCACGATAGAGCGATTGCGGCAGGTAGGCAGTACGTCTGATGCTGAAGTGAATTCGGCGCGGCAACGGCTGGATACGGCTAACGCCCTGCTGCAAGCGGCAAAGCAGCGATCACAGGCACGCTATCGTCCGCTCGATTTGAAAAGCGCGGAGGCAAAGGTCGAGGCTAATAGGGCGAGCCTTGCAGGCGAGAAAATCTCCTACCGAAATGCCAACGTAGTCTCTCCCGTTGAGGGCACTACCTATCTTCTTCCGGTCAATCGATATGACTTTGTACAGATGGGCGCGGATCTTGTGCATGTTGCCGATTTGAAGAAACTTTCAGTACGAGCTAGTTTTTACGAGGCCGATATCAGGCAGTTGAAGACGGGCGAGCCGGTGAAGATCACATGGGCGACGGGCTCGCCGGGGCGTACCTGGGCGGGAAGGATTGAGGCGAAGCCCATGGCGGTTACGGGTGATGGGGTTCTGCGCACAGGAATATGCACCGTGGATGTTACGAGCGATACGGAGGGGCTCCCGGTGAATACGAGCGTTACGGTTACAGCCACGGTCGAGAAGCATTCACACGTGCTGACGCTACCGCGTGAGGCTCTGCACGATGAAGGGACGGAACATTTTGTGTATCGAGTAGACGGCGGACGGCTCGAGAAGATGCCGGTTGAGATTGGGCTTGTGAATGCCATGAAGGCGGAGATCACGAAGGGACTGACGGATCATGATCAGGTTGCCATACGTTCCGCAAGCGGCGAGACGCTCAGGAACAATATGCATGTAAAGCGGGAAGTGGACCAGTTGAGAGCAAGGACGAGCTAACCAGCAGTCGAGGTGTGGTCACAGGGATTCAATAAAGCCGATCAAGATGAGAACGAGTCAAGCTCATGGCGGGAGGGGGTGCGTTTGGCGCCGCTCTCCGGGTTTCGTTGTGCTGTGCCTCATCTCTATATTCAGCCTGCCGACAAGCGGCAACGCGCAGGTTGACTTCGCATCAACGATGCGGCTGGCCCTGCAAAACAGCCCGCGGGTTCGGGCGGCGCAACTTGATGTGAAGAAAACACAAAAGAGTCTAGCGATTGCCAAGGACATTTTCATCCCGAGCGTGGTGATGGGTGGCGGACTCGGCTGGACGCACGGCATTACTCTAACGGTGCCCACGATCTTTACTGTCAATGCGCAGTCGCTCGTCTACAGCAATCAACAGAGGTTCACGGTCAGAGCCGCTCGAGCGGACCTCGAGGCGGCGCAACTGGCTCTAGCGGAAGCGATGCAACAGACCGAGGAGGACGCTGCCATTACGTATTTCGCGCTGGATGAGAATGAGGCAGCGCTCAATGTGCTATCGCAACAGCAGGAATTTGCGGGCAAGTTGGTTTCAATTCTCGAAGACCGCGTCCATGCCGGGCTCGACTCAGACCTGGATGTGAAGAAGGGCCGCCGAGGCGTGTTGCAAATCGAACTAGAGAAGATGCAGGCAGAGGACGATCGGGGATCCCTGATTGCGCATCTAGCGGAACTTACGGGCTTGCAGGCCAGCGAAGTCCGGCTGATCCCGAATACCGCGCCGTCGGTTCCTGATCCGAAGACGGGAACGGACTCTGCGGGAGACGAAACCTTTGCGACCCCCGGGCTGCTGGCGGCGGAGGCCACTGCTCGCGGGAAGCTTGAACGAGCGAAAGGCGAAGCTGGCTACACATGGAAACCTATCATCAACTTCGCTGCGCAATATGGGCGCGTGAGTCCGATCAACGATGTTTCTTCTTTCTACAACCTGCATGGGAACTACAACACTGCGAACATCGGAGTGCAGTTTTCGTTCCCGATATTCGACAGGATACGGAAAGAGGCCGCGCAGGTCTCTGCAGCCGACGCTGCCCGTTCACAGATCGACGTGAGCAACCATCATGTCGAGGAGATTGCGAATCGTGCCAAGTTACAGCATTCGGTGCGGGAAGCAGCCGTTCGGGCCCAGATGGCAGAACTGGATTACGGGATCGCGGAGGACGAACTGCAGTCAACCATTATTGAATTGCATGGTGCGACCGGTTCGCCCCCCCTTACACCTAAAGATGAGCAGAACGCGAAGATTCAGGACCGCCAGAAGTATCTGGATATGCTTGACGCTCGCCTGCAACTGAGCAAGGCGAAGGTGTCACTCCTGCGGCAAACCGGGCAACTGGACAGGTGGGTTCACTCTGTGATGATGGGAGTGACGCCATGAAATGCGATTACAGCCCTAAATGCATGAAGAAGTTGTCATTAGACCTGGGGCCAACTAGGAACTTCGATTCGGAATCATAGTAGGCAGGGCCTTGGTCGAGGCTGGCAGGTCTGCATACATCGAGTACATAGAGCAGGGCTAAATTCAAACCCGTAAGACCTTCTAATGATGCCAATCTGACCGGATTGCATTCGTCTATAGAGGAGATCCCGCAGTTGGCAGCGACACAAACTCTCCTGACAGGGAAGATTGAGAGCCATCGGCCCCAAGAGCGGTTCGATCTCGTTCCGCTGGCTGTTACAGCAGGATTGACCCTGCTCGCAGTCTTGATTCACGGGTATCATCCTTACGCCGAAGACGGCGGGCTCTATTTGCCAGGCGTGCTGAAACTAGTTCACCCGGATTTGTATCCGGCGTGGAGCGGTTTCGTAACAGCTCAAATGCGGTTCTCTTTCTTTGCGCCTCTGATTGCGGGATTGGTCCGGGCCAGCGGACTCAGCGTTATGCTCTGCTTCTTGATCGTTTACGTTCTGAGTATCTGGGGAACGCTATACGCAGGGTGGCAGATCGTTGCCGGCTGTTGCCGAACCCGCGGGGCGTGTTTCGGAGCCGTGCTGGTTTTGGCGCTCTGCATGACCACGCCGGCGGCGGGTACATCTTTGCTGCTGGTCGACCCGTATGTAACTGCTCGGAGCATTTCGACTCCATGCGGTCTGTTCGCACTGGCTGGCGCGATGGATATGATCTCCGAGTTCAAAACGGCGATTCGGATACGGTCGCGGGATATTGCTCTTTGTGCTGGGAGCCTGCTGATCGCCGCGCTGATGCATCCGCTGATGGCGTGCTACGCGGCAGGCTGCGTGGTTCTGCTGTTTTGCGCTTCGATTTCAAACAGCCGTTTCAGGATGGCCGCTTTTGGAGCGGTCGGCCTGTTTGTAGTGGCGTTGGCAACGATGGTGGATTTGCTTGCTCCGGTACGACCAGCGGCATACGGAATGGTAGCGCTTACCCGGCACTATTGGTTTCTGAGTGAGTGGCACTGGTATGAGATCGCTGGTCTTATTGGCCCTCTTGCAGTTTTGTGGGCTGTCACGCGAACTAAACGTGTGGTGAACGAGAGGGGGCGTTGGCTGGCAGAGATGGCGATCGCGGTGGGCACACTTGGTCTGGTGACATCGCTGCTCTTTGCGCATCAATCAGCGCACTCGTATTTCATCGCAATGCTGCAACCGTTACGGGCGTTTCAGACGATCTACATCCTTATGCTGCTGCTGGCAGGGGCATGTGTGACAGAAGCGTTCCTCAAGCGAGATCCGGTGCGGTGGGCCGCAGTTGGGGCAATTCTGGGCGGCTTGATGATCGGGGTGCAGATCGAGACCTTCCCGCACTCCGCTCATATCGAATTGCCATGGCGGGGCCCCGTGAACGGGTGGGAGCAGGGCTTTGCATGGATACGGGAAAATACTTCCCGGGGTGCGATCTTTGCGCTTGATGCGAAGTACATCGAGGTCTCGGGGGAAGACGCTCAGAACTTCAGGGCTGCGGCAGAGCGCAGCTCAACTCCCGACTACACAAAGGACGGCGGGATAGCGGCAATCGATCCCGGTTTAACAGGGGAGTGGATGTCCGGGGAGGCGATTGGAGAAACTCTAGCCAGCGAACCGGATGATGAGCGACGTTCGAAGCTGTTGGCTGCGCATATCGGGTGGGTGGTCCTGCCGGGTGGGTCGAGCACCAGTTTCGCCTGTCCGTTCCAGAATCAGGCGATGAAAGTCTGCCAGGTTCCGGAGCGCTAGCTGGGGGCATTTCGCGCAGCGAGGAGCCCTGGATCGAAGAAAAATCCTCAAAATTCAGTGTTCGATACCGTTCGATACTGGCTGAAAGACGAGGTTCCCCGCAGGCTAATGCCGCCGTGTCGATCGGATTTGATGGTACCCGCATCAACCATGCAATTTTTGCATAGCAAGAAGCCACGTCTAGATTCGGCCTGATGTGAACCGCTTCGGCAAGAGCCACTTGCGATGGGTTCGAGTTAAGGCGAAGTCACGCCAAGTGCACTCGAAACTTCACATTTATGTAGAGGATAGGTGCGAGTGGGCGGGGAATATCCAGAAAACAAAATCCAGGCAATCAGGTAACGGGCTCGGCGACGTAAAGCCGCCTCCTAATGCGCTGTGCATTGCCCGATACCAGCTCTTTTTTCTTATTGACAATGAAGTTCGAGCGGCTCTAAGATGCCCGCTGTTCCTTCATTTAATCGCTTTACTACTGTGCAAGTTTATGTGCGCGTTTGAGCGGGCAACGCAGGTAGTTGTTCGGTCAACGCACACGAGCGACTTTCGCCGGATAGCTGGATTGCGGTCAGGCCCGGCGATGATCGTTAACCGTCATCTCCCCCAAGTCAACAAACCCAAACAAGGCAACACCATTTCGAAGGAAGGCCACATGAGAAAAGCGAAAACCAGGTATATCCTGCTGACTTTGCTTCTGGCCCTGGGATGCGCAGTAATCGGTTATGCGCAGGCCAACTCAGAGCTAACAGGCATTGTTACCGATCAAACAGGAGCGGTGGTCGCGGGTGCGCATATTTCGCTCACCGACCCAGCCACCGGATTTACCAAATCAACGGACAGCGGACCGACGGGACTGTACAACATCGGCGGTCTGAACCCGGCGACCTATAACGTGAAGGTCAACGCAAAAGGCTTCCAGGCCTATGCGCAGACCGGCATCGTGGTGAACGTCTCGGCCACGGTTCGCACGGACATCAAACTGACGGTAGGCGCGGAAACGCAGACGGTCACGGTCGAAGCAGATGCGCTCCAGGTGCAGACTGACTCGAACGTGGTCAGCACGCTGATCAGTTCCGAGCAGATCAGCGAGATCGCGACCGAAAACCGCAACTTCGCTTCACTGGCAGCACTCGGCCTCGGCGTCAGCTCTGCACTTCCTGACTCCAACACACCGACCTCAGTGGCAGCGAACTTCACCATCAGCGTCAACGGCCTTCGCCAGAGTCACAATATCTGGCTGATCGACGGCGGCGAAGCTGATGACCGCGGCGGCGCCGGCGGCATGGACATCATGCCTTCTCAGGACGCGATCGCCGAGTTCAACATGCTGACCTCAAACTATCCTCCGGATTACGGTATTTCTTCCGGCGCCACGATGAGCCTTTCGCTCAAGAGCGGCACACAGAAGTTCCACGGAGAGTTGTTTGAGTTCAACCGCAACACGGCATATGACGCGAACTTCTTCTTCAACAAGCTGGGGGGAACGAACGTTCGTCCCGCGCTGCACTACAACATTTACGGCGGAAACATCGGCGGACCGCTCTTCATTCCGCACGTCTACAATTCGAACCGGCAGAAGACGTTCTTCTTCTGGAACGAAGAATGGCGCAAGATCCGCAACGCGGCCGGCACCAACATCCAGAACACGCTTCCGGATGCCGACCGTCCAGTGGCGGGGCAGAATTTGACCTACAAGCCGCCAGCGTTCAGCACCAGCAACCAGATCCATGTACCAAACATCGACAAGAGCACCTGGTACTACCAGAACAAGTTGCAACCTTTGGGCCTGGAGCCGAATGGCTGCTGGAACCCCGCACAAACAACGCTGGACGACAAGGGGAATCCGCAGTGCACGGTTCTCACGGGACAGGTGATACCAGCTTCCCTGTTTGACTCGAACGGCGTTCTTTTTCTGAACTCCGATGCCATGCCGAAGGCGACCGGCGCAGACGACAAGGTGCTTTCGGCCAACGTAGTTCCGGTCGAAGTTCGCGATGATATCGTTCGCATCGACCACAAATTCAGCGACAAGTGGACGATTCTCGGTCACTACATGCACGACTCGGTGACGCAGGGATCGGCATCGCCGTTCCTGGGTTGGCTGTGGGCGAGCTACAACTCGATCACCAGTACGCTCTCGAACCCGGCGAACTCAGCGGCGATCAAGCTGAGCGGAACGATCAACCCCAACCTGTTGGTTGAAGCCAGCATCAACTACGACGGCAACGTCATCAACATCGTGAACAGCGCGAATGCGCAACTGCCTTCCGGCTGGAATGTAACGCCGGTGTCCGGGCAGTTTGGCTTCTCGCGTAACGCGTTGCCTGGCGTGGGTTACCTTGGCCCGTACGGAACGGCAGAAGACACCGGTTCAGCTCCGTGGCACAACGCTGCCCAGGACTATGAGCCGAAGGTCGATGTCTCTTACACCAAGGGCAAACATGCGATGAAGTACGGCTTCAGCTACAACCGGTACACGAAGAACCAGCAGATTTTCGGTGACACCCAGGGCAACTACTCGCCATCCAGCTCGACCGGCGATAGCGCCATGGATATCCTGCTGGGCTTGACGGGCGGATACAGTCAGTTCCAGGCTGCACCGATCCGGCACTATGTGAACCAGACGCCCTCTGCTTACATCCTCGATAACTGGCACGTCACACCGCGCCTCAGCTTGCAGCTTGGCTTCCGTTATGACGCTCTGCCGCACGCATGGGAGCGGAGCAATGCTGTTGCTACGTTCTACCCGGCATCGTACAACCAAGCGGCCCGTCCGATCTGGACATCCGCGGGCACGATTGATCCGAGCAGCAATGGCATCCAGACAATCGGTGGAATTCCGTTCTATCTGAACGGCATGGGCCTCGCGGGCCAAAACGGCTTCCCGCGCGGTCTTGTGAAGAACGACTACAAGACCTACCAGCCGCGTATCGGATTCTCTGAAGACCTCTTCGGAACGGGCAGAACCGTTCTCCGCGGCGGCTTCGGAACCTTCTTCGAGAGAATGCAGGGCAATGACATTTACAACACCGCCACTGCTCCGCCGTTCTCTTACAACCTGAGCCTCGGCAACACGCTTTGGAGCCAACCTGGACAGAACTGGCAAACCGGCGGTAATGCTTCATCGGGTACGCTGCCAGTGTTTGCAACCGGCGGCTACCAATACCTGGCGCACGATTATCGGGCACCTGGAGTAGCGCAGTACTCTCTGGGCGTTCAGCACGAAGTTGCACCGTCGATGATTGCCGTCGTGCAGTATGTCGGCAACCTGGCGTGGCACCAGAACGTCGAGGTTCACCGCAACAACATCACTCCTGAGACCGGGTTGTCGAAGGTTGACGCGGGCAAAGGTCTAACAACCGTTGCTTGCCTCGGCGGCGATAGCGGCAATCACTCGCCTTATGGTGACGACAGCGCCTGCGTACCGGGACTGGGTCACTTCAATGGTGGGCAAAATTCGTTCGTTCAGTATCAAGGATACGGTGATCTTGATGCCGAGGAGAACGACACGAATGGTTCGTACAACAGCTTCCAGGCTGGACTGCGTATCCAGAACAAATGGGGTCTAAGCGGCGAAGTCGATTACACGTACTCACACGAAATCGACATCACCACCTACGACCTCAACCAGGTCAGCAACCCTTGGAACATGAAGTACGACAAGGGTTCCGGTGCGCTGGATCGTCGTAATATGCTCAGCATCAACTACGTCTACAAGCTCCCGATCTTCGCGAAGAGCACAGGTCTCGCCCACTCGCTTATCGGGGGATGGGAACTGGCTGGAACGATCATCGACGAAGCCGGCACTCCGGTGACGGTAACGGGCGCGGGCGGCTGCAACGGCACAGCAACGGGCTGCGCGGCAGGCAACCAGGGCGGATGGGATTCTGTCGGCCTCGGTGGCGGCTACACGGTTCGTCCAAATGCAACGGGCAAGCCTCACTATCACAAGAAGATGAACAGCTGGTTCGACACGTCGAACTTCTCGAACGTGATTCCGCAGTGGCAGGGCGGACCGAACCTCGGCTTCGGCAATGTTGGCAAGGACTACATTGTCGGACCCGGCCGCGTCAACTTCACAACCTCGCTGTACAAGTCGTTTGCCATGACGGAGCGGGCGCACTTCGAACTGCGGTTCGAGTCGTTCAACACGTTTAACCATACCGAAGCGAATGGTGTGGATAATGGCTTCGATCCTCAGAATGGTAGCTTCAGCACCAATCTGAACAGCGGCAACACGTTCGGCCAGATCACCAGCACGCAAGATCCTCGCGTGCTCGAACTGGGTGGCAAGTTCGTGTTCTAAACCCCTAACCCGATCGGGCGCGACGGAAACATCCGTCGCGCCCGATTTTTTTGTGTACGTCACGTTATCTCTCGTGGTTCGCGCGGCTTAGCGATTGGATCAACTGAGCAATTAGAATCATATGTACGGGATTTCCATGAGATGGGTCATGAATGTCGTACTGTTTTCCGCCTTTGGGCTGGTCTCATCGGCGCAGCAGCATGCGCACATCAATGCCGCCGATCCGACTCGGCAGAGAGCTCTTGAACTGGAGCGAGAAGGCAATGTAGCGGAGGCAGAGACAGCGTGGGAGGCAGCTAGCAAGGCAAATCCACGAAACCCCGAGCCGTATGCGCACCTTGCGCTCCTCAAAGCGCGGCAGGAGGATTTTAAGGCTGCGATACCGCTTTATCGAAAAGCACTGGAGCTCGATCCTAATGTGTCGGCAGTGCGACTGAATCTGGGGCTCGCTCTGTTCAAGTCGGAACAGATGAAGGATGCGATCGTCGAGTTCAAGATTCTGAAGAAGCAACTCAGGCCAGATTCGCCTGAAGCGCAGCGAGTGGACATTCTGCTTGGGATGGCTCACTACGGGCTGGCGCAATATGCAGAGGCTGTGCCGTATCTGAAGCAGGCAGCGCAACATGATCAGCAGAATTTGCCATTGCTGCTGTCGCTCGCGCATAGCTGTCTTTGGTCGAAGCAATTGCCGTGCGTGATGGATACCTATCACCAGATACTCTCGCTGAATGCGGAATCGGCGGAAGCGGATATGCTTGCGGGCGAGGCGCTCGATGAGATGAAAGATAACGAGGGCTCTACCAAGATGTTCCGGGCGGCGGTAGCGGCGAACCCGAAGGAGCCGAATGTTCACTTCGGACTGGGATACCTTCTCTGGACGCAGAAGCAGTATCCTGAAGCGCTTCAGCAGTTCCAGGCAGAACTGGAGAACGATCCGAATCATGCACAGTCGCTTGTGTATCTGGGAGACTGCTATCTGCAATTGAACAATTCTGCGGCGGCGGTGGCTCCGCTGAAGAAGGGCTTTGCGCTGGATCATTCGATCTGGCTCGCCAGCCTGGATCTGGGAATCATCGACTCAGATGCGGGCAGGAACGATGACGCTTTGCGCGAGCTGAAAGAGGCCGCCAGGCTGAAGCCGGACGATGTGAACGTGCATTGGCGCCTTGGCAGGCTGCTGCGTACCATGGGCAGGAAACAGGAGGCGCAACTCGAATTCGACGCGGCAAAGAACCTCAATAAAGCGGCGGACGAGGATCTCTACAAGAAGATTGCGAATGGCGCGAAACGTAACGGTCCCTCCGCGACGCAAACGACTCCTCCGGTTCAATAGCAACGGCTGCTTGAATCAAAGCCCGCTACAGGCTTTGGGAGGCAAGGCTGGATTGAATGGTGCGGGATATAATGGGTTGAAGCTAAACGGCCTTAATATCGGCAGTGCGGCTTCCTGGACGCGGGAGTAGTTCAGTGGTAGAACGTCAGCTTCCCAAGCTGAATGTCGCCGGTTCGATCCCGGTCTCCCGCTCCAATAAGAAGTGACCTGCTCGCGGTCCCGAACAAACTTCGAATACCAGTTCTGAGTCAAGCTTTCGCGTTTGCGATCTGCTCGGGTTTGGTATCAGTGTGTCTCTTAGCTTGTGGACGCATTAACAGATAAAAGGCAATAGCGTGCGTGATCATCAGTACTGGTACATAGAGGATGACGATAGGATAGGCTGCTCCCAACTGCCCTGAGAGAGCCGGCAGGCCTGATACGGAGCCGTGGTAGTAGGCGGCAACGATGTCGATCGCGCCGGTGAGATTGAAAGCGACCACAAAGAACCAGAACAGGGGACGAACTCTCACCGTGAGAAGCGCGAGCAGGGCGAGCATCCCGGTTGCGAAGTCACCATAAGCTGCGGAGGTTGCGAACCCGGCGGGTAGGTCGGGGCCGACGACTCCCGGCAGACAAAAGACGAGTCCAAAGAAGCGGAAGCTGTGCAGTGTGGCGATCGCGCGATGGGCATTCAGCCTGTCCATGCTGCGGAGATTGGGGAACAGATAGACAGCGAAACAGAGCAACCACGCGGCATAGCCCAGGATGAGTTGGAGCAGAAAGATCATCTGTGGCGGCATAAGGATCTCCTTTACTCGTTAGGATGATTATCATCATCCAATGGATTCAGAATCGATGGTTATCATCGGATGATGCAGCGCATCTTATGATGAGCTATGCGGTATCGACCTGAACATAAGGCGGAAGTTCATCAGAACATTGTGAAAGACGCATCTCGGCGGGTAAGAGCAGAAGGGCTTACGGGCGTGGCTGTCGCAGCAGTGATGCGCGACAATGGACTGACACACGGGGGATTCTACAAACACTTTCCGGATAAAGACGAACTGATCCTGGAGTCTTTGCAGGAGGCCTTTCGTGAGATAACGGACGTACTGACTCATGCGGCGAAGCGGGCCAAATCTGAAGAACCCTGGAAGACGATCGTGAAGACCTACCTGAGTGTCGAGTATTGCGAGCATGCCGAACGCGGGTGTCCGCTGCCGACACTTGCACCGGAACTGGCGCGCGTGAAGAACCCGATGAAAGGCCGGGTCGTTGCCGAACTCCTGAAGTACAAGGAGCGCATGGTACCGTTCATGCCCGGCCGACGCGTGTCCGATAGAGAACGCGCATTCTTCGTGATTTTCTCAACAATGACCGGGGCAATTGAGATTGCGCGCTTGCTGCCCAATCGGGATGCACAAGAGAAGGTGCTGGCGAGCGTGAGGGAGCACCTTCTGAGGAGCTTCTGAGCGGTGCAAAGCTGGCTCCCTGAAATGCCGGTTCAGTGCGTCTCTTCTACCTTGATGACAAAGTAGGTCACTGTTTGGCCATCGGCGATGATGGTCTGGTGCGGTGTGCCGGCCGGGATATGAACGACATCGCCGGCTTTCACCTCCTGGCGGTTTCCGCCTTCGACTGACTTGCCCCGGATCTCTCCTGGCCCCGTGGACTTCTCCTCAAGGATTTTGCCACCGGTGACGACGGTGGCGTGCCCATTGAGAATGACAAACATGTCGGCGAAATTCTGATGGAGTTCTCCTCCGCCGCTCTTCTGGCGAAAGGCGAGCATTGTGTAATGGTGCGGGTACTTCTCGAGCGTCTCGCTGGCGGAGCCGTCGCCCTTTGCTGCCTGCTCTTGAAGGTGCTTTGCACGATCGAGCAACTGTGCTTTCGACCAGTGACTCATGGTTTGTGTTTGCGCTCCCATCGTTGCTGCAATCAACACCGAACAGAACAGGGTAACAGTCGCGTTCCGCATTTTGTTCTCCCGTGAAGGGCTCGTGCAAGTCAGATTAAGATCCGGCAACAAGAATAGCGTTAGGAGCAGCGGAGCACACGCGAATTCTCAGTCCAGCCCGGCCAGTTCTCGCGCGCGCACGAAGATTTTCAGGAACATCGGTTTGGTCAGTTTGCCGGTATTGGTGTTCTGCAGAGAAGGGTGATAGCTGGTGATGGCCTTGAGGCCGCTCGGAAATGTGAACTCCGCTCCATGTGCGAAGGAGTATTCAGCACGCACGATACGTGCTCCGCTGCGCTGCTGGTGGGCGAGGAGGCCGTTGAAAGCGATGCGGCCGAGGCAGACGACCACGCGCAGATTTCTAAGCAGAGCGATCTCGTGGTCTAGCCACGGAGTGCAGTTGCGCAGTTCTTCTGGAGTGGGCTTGTTGCCGGGAGGAGCGCACCGAGCAACGGAGGTAATCCACAGGTTCTTCAGCTTCATTCCGTCCTGCAGCGAACTTGCCTTGGGCTGCGAGGCGAATCCGGCGTCGTAAAGAACGGGGTAAAGGAAGTCGCCTGAGCCGTCGCCGGTGAACGGGCGGCCGGTGCGGTTGGAGCCGTGCGCTCCCGGGGCAAGTCCGAGAGCCAGCACGCGAGCGTTGGGATCGCCGAAGGACGGCACGGGCCGGCCCCAGTACTCTTGATCGATATAGGCACGCCGGCGCACGCGGGCGACTTCAGTGCAATGCGTGCGCAGGCGAGGGCAGAGATTGCAGGAAATGATCTGCGCATTCAGCGTCTCGAGGGTTTTGGGGGAACGGGGCATCTCTCTTTCTAGGGTATAACGTGCGTTGACTACAAGCTTGCCGGCACTTCAAGCGCACTCAGGGCCGATTCTTCACTGCGTCCATTCCATCAGATACCATGTGTGTCTGGCGCTTTCCGGCTTTTAAGGTCTTTTTGCCGGAGAGCCATAAGCGCAAATTTCCATTCGGAGACTTTGAGAATGAAATCAGCGAAGATTCTGGTGCTGGCCGGCGATTTTGTAGAGGACTACGAGATTATGGTGCCTTTTCAGGCATTGCAGATGGTCGGACATGCTGTCGATGCGGTGTGCCCGGGGAAGAAGAAAGGCGAGCAGATTCGTACGGCGATTCATGATTTTGAGGGCGATCAAACCTACACGGAGAAACGCGGGCATAACTTCACGCTTAATGCGACATTCGACGACGTGAATCCGGCGAGCTACGATGCGCTCGTCGTACCGGGCGGGCGCGCACCAGAGTATCTGCGCTTGAACCAGAAAGTCCTTGATATCGTTCGCCATTTCGACAAGGAAGGCAAGCCGATCGCTGCGCTGTGCCATGGGCCACAACTGCTGGCCGCGGCGGGCGTGGTGAAGGGACGAAAGCTGAACTGCTATCCAGCATGCGCCCCGGAGATCGGGTTAGCGGGCGGAACATTCGTATCGCTGGAGATGACGGACGCGATGGTGGATGGAAAGCTTGTGACCGGGCCAGCGTGGCCCGCACATCCTGCATGGCTGGCGAAGTTTCTGGATGTCCTGGAAGCGCATCTGAGCCAGCAGGCAGCCGCCTGATTCAGCATGGACCGTTTTAAGCCTTCGTCAGTGCTGGACGGATCGCGCGTACGTGGCGTAGCGGCAACGCCGAGCCGTTATTCAGGGTCTGTTGGATCTCGGCGATGATCGAAAGGGCGATGGCTGCAGGCGTTTCGGCACCGATGTCGAGGCCGGTAGGTGCGTGAAGCTGTGAGAGCCACCGCTCGATGCGATCGGGGGCGGCTTCGAGCTTGAGGAGGCGAGCAGCCTCGGTGAGTACTTCGCGGGTGCGCCGCTGAGGGCCGAGCACACCGGCGTAAGCAGGCAACGTGTCGCGAGCAAGCAGGGAAGCCATAACAGCTGAGTCCTGATCGAAGCTGTGTGTT
Source organism: Occallatibacter sp. (assembly GCA_035606555.1). Taxonomy (GTDB): domain Bacteria; phylum Acidobacteriota; class Terriglobia; order Terriglobales; family Acidobacteriaceae; genus Telmatobacter. The sequence continues at coordinate 49,852 of DATNFD010000157.1, read as the reverse complement.
ACCAGAATTGCCGCGTCGGTTGGCTTGACCTGTGTGATCGGCAAGGGGCTTTTCGCGGGGAAATCTGAGATTGGCAGCACGATGATTTCATCAGCTCCGGCGAAGCGATTGCGCGTGGCGAGGTGACTGCGACCATCGGCTACGGCAACGAACCAGCCTAGTTCGCGGGCCAGCCTGACGATGGGCTTTGCGTCATCGCCTGCACCGAAGACCCACAGGCCCGGGCGTGCGGCACGGTAATCGACCCAGACTCGTGTTGTGACGTTGTCGACAGACACCCGCTGATCAATGGGTTGCATGCCTTCGAGCGCCTGAAGAGCCATGATGCGCAGAGTGGATTCGAGCCCATCGTGTACTGCATCGTGCGCGACGGTTGCGCCCGCAAAGGCTCGCCTGCCAATCTGCATGCCTTCCAGTACAGTGGCGATCGCTAGCGGAATGCGGGCGTGAAAAGCGGCCTCAAGCGCTCGGAGCAGGGGAGCGGCCGTTGCGCGACGTTCGAGCAGAACGTAGACGACACCGCCACATCCTGAACCGTAAGGCATGTCGCCATCATCGGCTACTGTCGAGTAGCGCCCGACAACTGGTCCTGATTCGGTCAACCACCAGGCCCGTTTTGCGACTTCGGCTTCGAGACAGCCTCCGCTGACGGTTCCAGCGCGGCGACCGTCGGCAGCGATGAGCATGCGAGCGCCGGGCTTGCGATAGCTTGGACCTTCGACATCCACCACAGTGGCGAGCACGTAGTCTGCGCCCGCTCTTTCCAGTTCATGCCAGAGCGGCAGGATGTGTTCAAGGTCCGTCATATACAAATATTTTACGCCTGGAGGATTTTTGACTGAAGCAGGTCTTCGATTCTCACGGGCAGTTCACGAACCCGCACGCCTGTGGCATGGTGCACGGCAGCGGTGATGGCGGCGGCTACGCCTGCGAGGCCAATCTCTCCGACGCCGCGGGCACCATATTCACCCATGACTGGGTCTGGATAGTCGAGGAAGGTCACGTCAATATCGGGCGAATCCGCGCAGGTTGACACAAGATAATCGGCGAGGCTGCCGTTGATGGGCTGACCGGTGCGCTGGTCGTAGATGGTCTCTTCGAGCAGGCCCATGCCGACACCCATCACCACTGCGCCGGCGATCTGGTTCGCTGCGGCTTTGGGATTGATGATGCGGCCCGCATCGATGACCGTGACGGTGCGGCTTACGCGGAGGTGGGCGATCTCCGGATCCCACTCGACTTCGACGAATTGTGCGCCGTATGAGTGAAGAGACTTGTCCTTCGCTTGCGGATCTTCCCATGTCGGCACGGTTTTGCCTTCGGCGCTGAGCCCGTCGACGCGAGCGAGCTTGAGAATCTCGGCAAACTCGGGATCTCCGGCGGCCTGGTCCTTTTTGCGAATGCGGCCTTCGGCGAACTCGAGTTCTTCGACCTTTGCGCCTTTCAGCGGCGAGCCTTCAGTGCCAGTTGAAAGAGCGAGCATCTTCTTCATCGCGTTTGTGGATGCGGCGGCAATTGCATTGACCACAGAGCCGGTCACCATCGAGCCGCCAGACATTGGGCCATCGGGAAGAGAGCTGTCGCCGAGTACCACGTCGATGCGATCGAGCGGAACGCCGGTTTTCTCGTGAACGACCTGGGCGAAGGTTGTGTAGGTTCCGGTGCCGATGTCCTGGGTGCCGCTGCGGACAGAGACGCGACCATTTGCATGGAACTCAACGTGGGCGGTAGCAGGAAGACGCAAAGCTACCCAACTGGCTCCAGCCAGACCCCAGCCCAGGATTCTGCCATCGCGATTCATCGAGCCGATTGCGGGCGTGCGCTTGTCCCAGCCGAACTTCTTGGCACCAACTTCGAGGCATTCGCGGTAATGGCGAGAGGAGAATGGAATGTTCTTTTCTTCGTCCTTCTCCGCATCGTTGACGATGCGCAGTTTGAGCGGATCGATTTTGAGCTGATCGGCCAGCTCGTTCATTGCGGACTCGAGAGCGTAGAGTCCGGGAACTGCGCCGGGGCCGCGCATATACATGGGAGCGCCCATGTTTCGCCGGACAAGTCCGCTGCTTACCGACAAATTGGCAACGCTATAGAGGTACGGAGTGGCTTCGGCGCAGCCTTCTTCGAAATCGTCGAGCATCGACGTGGAGTTCAGATAGTCATGACTCAGGGCGAGCAGCTTTCCGTCTGCGGATGCTCCGAGGCGAACCCGCTGTTCGGTGCGGGGACGATGGCCGACACTTGAGAACATCATGCGGCGGGTGAGGCTTAGCTTGACGGGACGGCCAAGCTTGCGAGCGGCGACTGCGTTCATCGCGCAGTGAGGCCAGGGAAAGAGCTTGCCGCCGAATCCGGATCCGAGAAAGCGCGTGATGACGCGGACGTTCTCTATTGGGATGCCAAGCGTTTGCGCCATCACCACGCGGTGGTTGACGACTCCCTGTGTGGTTTCGAACATGGTGAGCTCGTCGCCGACCCAGACCGCAACCGAGCCATGCATCTCGATGGGATTGTGTGTCTCGATCTGGGTGATATAGGTGTGGTCGAGTTTGACTGGAGCCGATTCAAAGGCAGTATCGAAGTTGCCGCGATGGCTGCCTTTCTTGCGTTCGCCCGAAAAGTCGCCAAGGCTCTTGCCTATTTTTGGTGTTTCGGGTTCGTATTCCGCATGCACTTCGGCTGCTGCAGCGGTGGCTTGCTCGAAGGTCTCGGCAACGACGAGGGCGATGTACTGGCCCCAATGGCGGACGACATCGTCCTCCAGCGCCGAGCGAACCTCGCTGTTGGTGGCGTTATCGTCACCTGGGACGGTGCGATAGAGCGGACCGATGTTTCCATGGTGCAGAACCAGCAGAACGCCGGGCATTTTCTCGGCGACGGAGGTGTCGAGCCTGCGAATGCGGCCGCTGCCGATCCATGCGATGACAGGCACAGCGTAAGCCATGCCTTCGATGTGGAAGTCCGCGGCATATTTCGCCGTGCCCGTGGTCTTCAGCGGTCCGTCGATGCGGGGCGTGGGCCGTCCAATGATTCCAGCAGGGGTCGTGCTCATACGTGCCTTTCTTGCTTATGCCTCGTGGGTGGTGGACTTCAGCAAGTCCTCGATATGAATGGGCAAACTACGGACGCGTACGCCTGTTGCGTGATATACCGCAGCGGTGATAGCAGGAGCGACGCCTGCCATACCGATTTCGCCGATGCCGCGCGCGCCGTATTCGTTGACGATGTAGTCTGGGTAGTCGAGGAAGTTGATGTCGATCTCGGGCAAATCGGCCATTGTCGGGACGATGTAGTCGGCGAAGTTGTTGTTGATCGGCTGACCGGTTCGATGATCGTGGACGGTTTCTTCGAAGAGGCTCATGCCAAGTCCCATGATGACGGCACCGAGCATCTGGTTTGTGCCCGCACCCTTGTTGATGATGCGGCCACAGTCGAACACCGAGACGACGCGGCTGACGCGAAGGCGGGCGATTTCAGGTTCCCACTCGACTTCAGCGAAGTGGCATCCGTAGGAATGGAGCGAGTACTTCTTTGCTTTGGGATCTTCGAACGATGGCGCGGTCTTACCAGTCGCGGTGATTCCGCTCAGGTTCGCCATTTTGAGAACTTCTTCAAAGGGGACACCATTCGCAGTGAGCTGACCGCCAGAGCGCATTGAAACACCGACGATCTTCGGCTGCTGATCGTCTTTCTGCATCACCTTGCCGTTGGCGATGGCGAGGTTCTCGGGCTTCATGCCATGGAACGGCGAGTCTGGGAGTGAGGACGCGATATGCAGCAGGCGCGTGACGGCGGAGTTCACTGCCGTGGTTGTTGCGGGCAGGACCGCACTGGTGGCCATCGATCCGCCAGATGTTGGACCCTCAGGAAGCGAACTGTCGCCGAGAAAGACGTCGATGCGATCGAGGGATACACCGGTGGCGGCGTGGATGACCTGCGCAAAAATCGTGTAAGTTCCGGTGCCGATATCCTGCGTGGCACAGCGGACGCAGACGCGGCCATTGGGGCATAGCTCCACGCTTGCTGTGCAGGGGATGCGGGCGGCAGACCAGGATGCGCTGCCAAGGCCCACCCCGACGATCTTGCCGTTGCGGCGCATCGAACCCGGTTCCGGCGTGCGGCTCTTCCAGCCGATTTTGTCCGCGCCGGTAGTCCAGCACTCTTTCAGGTGGCGCGACGAGAAGGGCAGCTTCTTGCCTTCATCGAGTTCAGCATCGTTCTTGATGCGAAGTTCCAAAGGGTCCATTCTCAGCTTGTCAGCTAATTCGTTCATCGCCGACTCGAGTGCAAAGAGGCCGGGAACAGCGCCGGGACCGCGCATCGGGGTGGGTGCCCCAACGTCGCGGCGCACCATTCCTGTGGTGACGACGAGGTTGGGAGAACTGTAGAGGAATGGTGTTTGTTCGCCGCAGTGCTCGACGAAGTCATCGAGCTGTGATGTCTGAGTGAAGAAGTCGTGGCGGATTGCGGTGAGCTTGCCGTCCTGCGTAGCGCCGAGACGGATGCGCTGCTGCGTGCGCGGACGATGCCCAGTGTTGGAGAACATCATGCGGCGGTCGACGCTGATCTTCACTGGGCGATTCAGGGTCCGGGAAGCAGATGCGGCGATGGACGACTGAGGCCATGGGAAGAGCTTGCCGCCGAAGCCCGATCCAATAAAGCGCGAGATTACACGGACGTTTTCGCGGGGAACTCCGAGGACCTGCGACATGACGATGTGGTGATTGACGACGCCTTGTGTGCACTCGTATAAGGTGTAGTTTTCGCCATCCCAAACTGCCACGGTACCGTGCATTTCCATGGGATTGTGGGTTTCGACGGGGGTGGTGTAGGTCTCGTCGAGAGTTACCGGAGCAGACGCGAGCGCTTTGTCAGGATCGCCACGTCTCCAGCTTTCCGGACAGTCGCCGTCGAAGTTGCTCAGGTCGGGATCAACGTCGGGAGTTTCGGAGTCGTAGTCGACTTTGATGGCAGCGGCAGCGGCCTTTGCCTGCTCGTAGGTGTCGGCTATCACCGCCGCGACGTATTGGCCCCAGTAGTAGATCTTGTCGTCGGCGAATGGAGGGCGAGCTTCCGCGATGGTGCCGTCGGACTCGTGAGGATAAAAGCGATATACGCTGTCGATTTTGCCATGGTGCATGACGAGCAGGACGCCCGGCATCTTTTCGGCTTCGGAGGTATCGATACTGCGGATCCTGCCTTTCCCGACGGTGGCTTGAACAGGGACGGCGTGAACGAGCTTGGGGAAGTTGTGATCAACTGCGTAGCGCGCAGTTCCGGTGGTCTTCAACGATCCGTCGATGCGAGGAACAACCGCGCCGATGATGCCGGCCGCGTGAGGAAGGGAATCCGTCGCCATAAGCAACTCCAGGGGATATGCAACTATGCGGTTGCTGTTGCGGTTTTAAGCGAGCGCACCAGGCAGCGCTTCGCGAGTTCCACTTTGAATGCGTTGTCCTTGTGCGGCTTAGCCTTCGCAAGTGCAGCTTCAGCCGCGGCCTTGAAGGTTGCGGCATTCGCCGGCTTGCCCATCAATGCGGCTTCGGCTTCGCGTGAGCGCCATGGCTTTGTTCCTACTCCGCCCATTGCCACGCGGATGTAGCGAATGTGTCCGCCTTCGACGCGTGCGACAACAGCCGCAGAGGCGAGCGCGAACTCATAGCTGGCTCGATCGCGAAGCTTGAGGTAGGTAGACTTGGCGCCTTCAATGGGCTTTGGCAGGTCGACATACGTTACCAGCTCGCCGGGCTCCAGCGCGTTCTCGATGTGCGGTGTGTCGCCGGGAAGCTTGTGGAAGTCGGCGAAGGCGATGGTCCGCTTGCCTTTCGGACCTTCAACGTGGATCACGGCTTCAAGAGCGGCCATGGCGACGCACATGTCGGAAGGATGGGTCGCGATGCACCTATCGCTGGTGCCGAGGACTGCGTGTATGCGGTTGAACCCGTCCATCGCGGCGCAGCCGGACCCAGGGGTGCGCTTGTTGCATCCGTAGCCTCCGGGAGTCCCTGCATTGGGCTCGCGGAAGTACATGCAGCGGGTGCGCTGGAGGAGGTTGCCGCCCGTTGTGGCCATATTGCGAAGCTGCGGTGACGCGCCGGAAAGAAGCGCCTCAGAAAGTACGGGGTAGGATTTCTTCACCTCGTCATTCCAGGCGAGGTCGGAATTGCGGACCATTGCGCCGATGCGAAGGCCGCCGTCGGGCAGCTCTTCGATTTTTTCGAGCGGAAGCAGGTTGATGTCGACCAGGGTCTTCGGAGTCTCGACGTGCAGCTTCATCAGGTCGACGAGCGTTGTGCCCCCCGCGATGAATTTGGCCTGCTGCGCGCCGGCAAGAGCTTTCTCGATATTCGGAGCTTTGACGTAATTGAATGTTTCCATCTCTGTCTCCTCAGCTATGCGCGGGACCGCACTTGTTTTACGGCGGCAAGAATGTTGGTGTAAGCACCGCAGCGGCAGATGTTGCCCGACATGGCCTGCTTGACCTCATCGTCCGATGAGCCGATGGGCTCCTTCAGCAGGGCCACTGCACTCATAATCTGGCCGCTGGTGCAATAGCCGCATTGATAACTATCGTGCTCGACGAAGGCAGCCTGCATGGCGTGCAAATTGCCCGGCTGACCGACACCCTCAATGGTGGTGATCTCATCGCCCTCATGCATCAGGGCGAAGGAGAGGCAGCTGTTTACGCGCCGTCCGTTTACATGGACAGTACAGGCGCCGCACTGACCGTGATCGCAGCCTTTTTTTGTGCCGGTAAGGTGAACGCGCTCACGCAACGTATCGAGCAAGGTTGCGCGCGGGTCGAGATTCTTCAGCGTGTAATCCTTGCCGTTGATGCGAAGGGTGATGGTGCTGCCTTCGGCGCTATCGGATTGCTCCTGTATTGTTGCTTCGGCAACCGGCGTTGCGGAGGTGAGCGGAGCCGTTCCGGCAATGAGGCTGGTGGCGCCGAGACCGGAGAGGAAGGTCCGGCGCGTGACTCGCAGCTTGGAAGATTCCAGGCCTAGCGGCTCGAGATCTACTGACTGCTGGTCGGGCGCCAACTGATGATCTAAACGCTCCGGTGTGCTCGAGCGTAGATGTCTAAAGCGCGTATCAATACCGTCTGCCACAGGTCGACCTCCTCGGGACAGGCTGTTTTTCAATTTTTCGGGCTGCCGGTGCCGTCGAACAAGCTGACGACCGGCGGGGAGAACGCCGTGCCGCTATCCTACGCCGATGACCTAACGGGTGTGAATCGGGAATTGACCCCATCAAAGGGTGCAATCAAGCGTGCCTGTCAGGGAGGCGGATGGCCCGGAGTGTCAGGGCCATTGGGTGTGCTTTAACTTGCGGTTGCGAATTCCTCTCGTTCTTCCGCCTCAACCAGCTGGGGCCCACCGACGCGAGTCTTTTCTTCGATCATTTTGTAATTGGCGATTTTGTGGCTTAGCAGTTCATGCGCATTTTGCAGTTCGGCTATCTTTTCGGCAATCGCGGCGCGATGGTCCTCCAGCAACTTTCGCCTCTGCAAAGAAGTTGAATCGCCCTGTTCGCGAAGGGCGGCATACTGCTGCATTTCGCGGATGGACATGTTTGTGGCTCGCATGCAGTGCAGGAAATTGAGCCATGCTTCGTCCGCTTCAGAGTAGCGGCGGTGACCGTTGCGCGCGCGGCCAACTGGTTGAATCAAGCCAACGCGCTCGTAGTAGCGAAGAGTGTGCGCGGTCATTCCGCAACGCTCAGCCATGGATCGGATTGTGTAACCAGCGTCTCTCATCAAGTCCACCCTACAACTTTGAGCGCGCGCAAAGTCAATGAGGGTAGACTCCTGAAATGAGATGTTTACGCGATCCTTATACATAGGGTCCGCGGCTTGGAACGCGCAATCTTCCATTATTCAGATACATAAGGATGAAATGCAGCAGACTAGCCCGTCGGAGGCTTAACAATTCTTAACAAAAGATCTGGGGCGAGTGCAGGAAGCAGGACCTTTCCAGTTGACCGGCGTTGGCGAGTAAGGGGAACAGGCAGAGATGTTTCCGGTGACTCGGCGACTGGTTCCCGTATGATCGTTGAGAAAATGAGCAACGGGAAAAACCTTCACGAGTCCATGCTGGCGGTAGCCTTCGGAGAAGCCCGCTTCAGCCGAGCTGAAGGTGGAATTCCAATCGGAGCGGCGCTGTTCAATCGATCCGGGCAACTCGTGAGCAGTGGACATAACAGGAGAGTGCAGCAGGGCGATCCCAGCATGCACGCAGAGACGGATGCCTTCCGCCGGGCAGGGCGGCAGAAGAGCTATCGGGACCTGGTTATGGTTACGACGCTTGCGCCGTGCTGGTATTGCAGCGGCCTGATCCGACAGTTCAAGATTGGAAAAGTTCTGGTGGGCGAGAGCCGGACATTCTCCGGAGGCATCGGATGGCTCCGCGAAAACGGCATCGAGGTAATCGATCTGGAGGACAGCGCCTGCCGGGAACTTCTGGGAGCTTACATTGGCGAACACCCCGAAATCTGGAACGAGGATATAGGGGAAGAGTAAGCCGTGTTTATGGGGGAGACTTATGGAGCGTCGCAATTTTGTTGCTGGAACCTTGGCCGCATCTGCTTTAGCCATGGCATCGGGCGCGGGAGCACAGACCGCCGATAATACTTCGAAACAGCGTGAGTTTTACCAGCTTCGCCGCTATTTTCTACAATCGGGATCGCAGACGTCGGTCACGGAGAAGTACCTTAGTGAAGCGCTGATTCCCGCTCTGGCAACCAAGGGAGGTCCGGTTGGCGCATTCCGTCTGGAGATCGGTCCCGAAACGCCGACCTTCTATGTGCTGATTCCCCTCACGTCGGCGGCAACTGCCGCGTCGCTGGAACTGGAACTCAGCCAGAACGAGACCTACCTCAAGGCAGCGGAACCGTTCTGGAGCGCACCGGCATCTTCTCCGGCGTTTGCGCGTGTCGACTCGTCGCTGCTGGCAGCGTTTGAAGGGTGGCCGCGCATAACCCCGCCAGCCAAGGGTAAGCGCATCTTCCAACTGCGGACTTATGAGAGCCCCAGCTATCGGGATCACATCCGCAAAGTGGAGATGTTCCACTCAGGCGAGTTCGAGATTTTTAAGAACGCAGGATTCCACCAAGTCTTCTATGGCGACACGGTGATTGGTCCGCGTATGCCGAATCTGACGTACATGCTGAGTTTTGGGGATTCAGCGGAACTCGATGCCAAGTGGAATGTGTTCAGAAATGATCCTGCATGGAAGAAGCTCTCCGCTGATCCGAAATTCGCGTTTGAGCAGATCGTGAGCAATATCACGAACCTGATCCTGAGTCCGCTGACGGCTTCGCAAATCTGAGTCTTCACCGGTTTGCAGCACGGGACGCTCCGAGCCGGGCTGCAAGACTCAGTAAGCTCTCGTCTTCTTCGCGCGCAGCGGCAAGCTGCATTCCGCCCCCGCGGCAAGGAATGGTGACGACGGGATTTCCGCCGAGGCTGAAGGGCGTTGTATAGCGAAGGATCCGCTTGCGAACTTCGCTGTTGTCTGCGCCCTTGCTCAATTTCGTGACCGGAGTCGCGGGCAAGAGCAGGAGTTCGTGTTTTTGGAACAGCTCGTCGAGGCGGCTGAGGAAATCCAGATGCTGTTCGCGTTTCTGAGCGAGCTCGGCATCGCTGATGCGTGCTCCCCACTCAAGCCGGGCGCGGATCTCGGGCGAAAAATGCTCGAAGTTTCCACCGTGAATCTCCGCGGCTTCCCTGGACTGGATAGCGGCATAGATTTCAAACGATGGCTGCCACCAACTTACGTCAACGGGCGAGCTGCGAAGGCCGAGAGCGTGCAGTTGATTCGTGAGAGCCCGAAAGCCGGCTACTATTTCGGGTTCACAGTCGTGCAGGAAGAAGTTATCAATTACGCCGAATTGATTGAATTCGCGGATGGCGCCGGTTTCGGACGAGGCGAATAGCTCGGCAAGAAGAGGAGCGTCTTCGACATCGCGGAAGAGCCAGCCCATCGTGTCGAAGCTTTGGGAAAGGTGGGCGCCGCCGCGCCAGTCGCCCCGGCCCATGGATGCGCGATAACCGCAGAGCCCACAAAGAGCTGCGGGGCAGCGGACCGAGCCACCCGTATCGGTTCCAATGGCTGCGAGTGCTGAACCCTCAAGGATGCTGGCGGCCGCTCCGCTCGATGAACCGCCAGTAAGCGCGCCGGGGTTACCGGGTTGCTCGCAATCGCCAAAGTCCGGGTTCTCGCCGGTGATGCCGAAGGCCAGTGGGTGCAGATGTGTCTTTCCGGTGATTACCGCGCCAGCCTGCCGAAGCCTCTCTACAAGCCACGAATCTCGGGGTGCGATTCCGTTCGCATCCCGGTAAAAACGAACGCCGCAGCTTGTTGGGGAGCCTCCGAGGTCGAAGCAATCCTTGACCGAGACCGGGATGCCCCACAGATTTGCCCGACCGTCTCCGAACTGGGCATCTCTGCCTGCCGGCATGGCAGCGACTCTAGCGGCTTCGTTCCGCGTCCATGCAGGGTCACGCCACAGATAGGTGTTTTGGCCGACATTGCTGTTGGCGCTCTCCAGAGCTGCTTCGACGAGCGCGGCAGGGTCAGTGCTGGCTTCGGCGAGCGCGGTACGCGCATGGTGAATCGTCGGCGGAGAATCCATGTCTGCATTGTAGGCGCGGGCGCCAGCAGGGAAAGCGTGCGGCGCAGGGGTAGACTGATGCCGATGAGGAGCATTGCAGGAGTGATCATCGCCGCCGGCTCAAGCAGCCGGCTGGGGCAGCCGAAGCAACTGGTTGTCGTCGCGGGAGAGACGCTGCTTGCGCGGACAATCCGAGTAGCGCGTGATTCGGGAGCGGAGCCAATCTTGGTCGTGCTCGGAGCCAACCGGGAGGAGATTCAAGCTGGGGTGGATTTCACCGGTACGCGGGTTGTCGTGAACCGGAACTGGGATGAGGGAATGGCCAGCTCCATCCGCGCAGGAATCGGGGCGGTGGAGAGGGAGATGCCGGAAGTTCACGGGGCTTTGTTGATGGTGTGTGATCAGCCGAGGGTCACCGCCGAGCATCTCAGCCGAATGTTGAATGTCTTCCGGCAGTCCGGAACGACTTCAATTACGTCGTTGTATGGCGGCAATCGGGGGATCCCGGCGATCTTCCCTCGCCAGACATTCCCAGACCTGCTTGCCCTCACGGGTGACAAGGGGGCTCGTGGGTTGCTATCTGAGCCGGATCGCGAGGTGATCGAGGTTGCGCTCCCCGGCGGGGATATTGATGTCGATCAAGCAGAAGATCTACTGAAGCTATGGCCAACGTAAACCATGTGTAATAATGGCTTTACCGTACCCTGGAGTTGATGCTGTGTCGATACTCGCCGAGCCCAATCTCGATTTTCTGCGCCACGCAATCGCTCTTGCGACGCGCAACGTCACCTCCGGCAATGGAGGTCCATTCGGGGCCATTGTGGTACGAGATGGCCAGGTGATTGCCGAAGGGGTCAATATCGTCACCGCGACTAAGGACCCGACAGCTCATGGCGAGGTCACCGCGATCCGGAACGCCTGCAAAGCTCTGGGCGCGTTCTCGCTGGCAGGGTGCCAGCTCTATTCCAGCTGCGAGCCCTGTCCCATGTGCCTCGCGGCATCGCACTGGGCGCGCCTGGATGCCGTTTATTTTGCTGCCAGCGCGGAAGATGCGGCGAAAGCAGGGTTCGACGACGCGTTTCTATATGCCGAGTTCCGCAAAGAGCCAGCTGAGCGGTTGTTGCCGGAAGCGCAGTACCTGCGCGACGAGGGGTGGTCGAGCTTCGCGGCCTGGATCGCCTCGACGAACAAGATCCCGTATTGATCGATTCTCCAGGTACGCGCCCAAGCCCCTGATTCCGGGTCGATTGAGCGGAAGTGCTTTGGATGCAATCATCCGGCCCTTGCCCAAGCTTGTTTGGGTGCGGTAACGTCTATTACTCATCCCCTTTCTTACGGGAGTTTGCCCCCAAATGCGGCAATAAAGGGAAGGCGAACAGCAGCCGAACGGCTGCAAAGAACCGGGAGCTTCTCCGAGGTTTTTCCATGAGTACCGCGACCATTCCGGACGATCTTTTGCTGCGAGAGCGGTTTAACGATATCAAGCCGCCGCTTTCGCCGCAGGCCGCCGTGATTGAAGCCAATCGATGTCTGAATTGCTTCGACGCACCCTGCACGGCCGCCTGCCCGACACATATCGATGTGCCGGGATTTATCAAGCGCATCAGTACGGGTAATCTTCGCGGCTCTGCGTTGCGCATTCTCGATGCCAACATCCTCGGCAGCAGCTGCGCGAAGGCGTGCCCCGTCGAAGTGCTCTGCGAAGGGGCGTGTGTGATGCACCGCTACAATCACGAGCCGATCCAGATTGCACGTCTGCAGCGCTATGCGATGGATTCTTTTCAAGCGACTGGCGAGGAATTGCTGACTGCGCCGCGAGGTTCGCGCAACGTACAGGTTGCTTGTATTGGCGGCGGTCCCGCATCGCTCGCATGCGCTGCAGAGCTCTGCAGGCACGGGGCGCACGCCATCATTCTCGAGCGCAATGAACTACCGGGAGGCCTGAATACTTACGGTATCGCCGAATACAAGCTGCGCACATCCGACAGTCTTCGCGAAGCAGAGATGATTCGCCGCATGGGTGTGGAGTTCCGTACAGGTGCGGCCATTGAGACGGCTGAAGCTTTGGAAGAACTGGAGTCGGAATTCGACTTCCTCTTCCTTGGCGTTGGGCTCGGCGCCATGCAGCGCATGAATATACCTGGTGAGGATCAGAAAGGTGTATTGAACGCACTGGAGTTCATTGCGTCGTACAAGACAGGCCGCTTGAAAGAGATGACGGGAACGGTCGTGGTGGTCGGGGCAGGAAACACGGCCATTGATGCGGCAAATGCGGCTCGGAGGCTCGGTGCCGAGACGGTTTACCTGCTGTATCGCCGGGGCGAACGCGAGATGTCAGCCTTTGATTTTGAGTATGAGCATGCCAAGCACGAAGGCGTGCAGTTTCTCTGGCGACGCCAGCCGTACGCAATCCGCAACAACGAACGCGGAAGGCTGCTGCTCGATACCGTACAGGTCACGGAAGGGGACAAATCTCTGCTGCCGGTGGCGGATTCGGAATACACGATTGAATGCGACTACGTAATTCCCGCGATCGGGCAATCACCATTCGCGCAACTAGTCCAGGAACTGCGACGCATCGAACTCCGCAACGGAATCATCGTCGTTGATCCAGAGACTGGGCAGACCGGAAACTCGCGTTACTTCGCCGGCGGCGATTGTGCCAATGGCGGCAGGGAAGTGGTGGATGCCGTCGCTGATGGAAAGCGCGCAGCACGGGCCATTCTGAAGATTGCGGAGGCAGCTTATGCCTGATATCCGCGTTCATCAGTTTGCCGGACGGATCGACGCTCCCAATCCATTCTGGCTTGCATCCGGGCCGACTACGAACACAGGCGAGCAGATCATGCGCGCCTTCGATGCGGGCTGGGGCGGCGTAGTGTGGAAGACGATCGGTGATCCGATCACGAACGTCTGCTCCCGCTACTCGTCGGTGGACTGGAACGGGGTGCGCATGATGGGCTTGACCAATATTGAGCTCATCAGCGATCGATCCATCGAGGAGAACCTGCGCGAATTGGCGGAGGTGAAGAAGTACTATCCTTATCACCCGATCATCGCGTCGCTGATGGTCCAATCAAAGCGCGAGGCCTGGCACGAAATCGTGCAGCGCGCGGAAGACGCCGGAGTCAACGGACTGGAACTCAATTTCAGCTGTCCGCATGGGATGAACGAACGCGGCATGGGTTCGGCGGTCGGACAGGTACCGGACTATACCGAGATGATTACCGCATGGGTGAAAGAGAAAGCGCGTACCCCTGTGCTGGTGAAACTCTCGCCGAATGTCACAGACATTCGTGTGATTGCGAGCGCAGCCCGGCGTGGCGGCGCGGACGGTCTTTCCGCGATAAACACCATCAACTCGATCACCGGCATCGATCTCGACACCTTTGTTCCACGCCCCGATGTTGATGGCGCAAGCACGCATGGCGGCTACTCTGGTGCTGCCGTGAAGCCGATTGCGCTGAATATGGTCCAGCAAATCATGTCGGATCCAGATGCAGCGCTGCCTCTTTCGGGCATGGGTGGAATCTCAACCTGGCGCGATGCAGTCGAGTTCATACTGCTAGGCTGCGGAACGGTCCAGGTGTGCACAGCAGTTATGCATTACGGCTACCGAGTTGTGGAAGACATGACGGAGGGACTTGAGAACTGGATGCGCACGAAGGGCTTTGCGACGCTCGAGGACTTCCGTGGACGTTCTCTTCAACGGGTTACCGATTGGAACAGTCTGAACCTGAACTATAAGATCGTTGCGCACATCGACGAGCAGAAGTGTATTGGGTGCGGCCTCTGCCAGATCGCCTGCTGGGACGGCGCACACCAATGCATTCACCTGGATCGCGTATCGGGTCCAGTCAATGGGCAAGTGGAGTTGCACGAAGGGCCACCGACGGTTGAGTTCCGCTCGCGCACCTCGATTGCCAGCACGCCAGTGACGCGCCAGGAACGTGCCGCTGCTGCTTCGACTCACGGGCCGTATCCTACGCCGCTGGCGAAGATTCCGCGGGTGGACGAGACCGAGTGCACGGGGTGCAATCTCTGTGCGCTGGTGTGCCCCGTCGACGAGTGCATCACCATGGTGCGGGTAGATGAGAACGGCCGACCCGAAAATGCCGATCAGCGCTCACGAGGTTCGGAGTTTGCGGCAGAACCACAACGGTCGTGAACTGAACGAATTCCGCGATTAGAACAACATCCTCAGTTCGGTGATCAGGTTGTGATTGTAGGTGTGAAAGCCTGAGGTCGCGATCTGCATGCCGCCGTCGACAATCAATGTCGGACGCGTCGGCTTCCAGTCCTTGCCGCGGATGATGTAGAAGGCGGCTGGAGTGACAAAATTCTGCATCTGGCCATCGTGAGCGCCCCCTTCGAAGTAGGTCGCGTTGTTCTCGACTTCAAACCAGACTCGCGGCTTGATGTGAACCTGCGATTCCGTGTTCCATGCAATAGAACGTCCCTGCGCAGCGATCTTCCCAATAGGAAGTGTTCCGCCCAGGGAAGAAATCACGTCGAAGCGGCGGAAGGCGTACCCGACGACGAGTGTCGGCCCGAAGGAGTCTGTGCTTGCTCCGTTCTTGTGGCTGCCAGTCGCAAAGCAGTGACTTAGAACGAAGGCCACATCGTAGTTGCCACCTTCCTTATTGGCGGAGGCAATTCGGTATTTTCCCAGGACCGCCGTATCGCCAAAGCCGTCGTCGGCAGCGCTATTGTGCTGAATGTAGGGCGGAGCGATGAAGTCGAATTCAAATCGATCGCCGACGATGATTCCGGTGCCACGCCCGTTTCCATAGTTCACGGTTTCGGTCCCCATGGAAGTGTACTGGTGGGCAACAGAGAACTTCACGTACTGGACGATTCGGGGATCAGGTCCGACGAGAGGTGTGATGAAGGTCGGCTGCCTGGCGGACATGGACCGATTGTGGGCGGTAAAACGCTCGGTAAAAGTCTGCTGTGCTGAGAGGTTAAGGCCATTAGGTATGAATATGAACAAAACGAATGCAACTGAGATCGGCAATGGAAGGTTCATGCTTACCTGCTCTGTTTTTAGCAACAGGAGGATTCCTGGCGCCGTGACTTTTGGCACTCGGGTTTGCTTAATTCATCGGTGGTTTTGGTAAGTACTTCATCGGCAGGGGAAATGACACATGTTTAAAGCCAAGCGCATCGATGGTTTTTGCAGCGGACAACAAATCTGTGTTGCAAGATCCAAGAGCGTTACCTCGAAGCGCACCGAGGTGACTTTAGCGATGACAGGAGAATCGATCCTCACGATAAAATGAAGGCAGCAAATGGTTTTCAGCACTACAGCGACTGCCGGTCAGGCGATCCGCCTTATGCGGGAGTCAGCTGTGCGAGTGCATGAGGCGTCATCACCTCTCATCCAAGTTCATAATCTCGAGAAAACCTACCGGACAGCGCGCGGCGATCTGACGCTCTTCCGGGGATTGGAACTTACGGTCAGGGCAGGCGAACTGATTGCAATCGTTGGCCAATCCGGCACCGGAAAAAGCACACTTTTGCACATTCTCGGTGCTCTTGATGCGCCGACTACAGGCACTGTACACTGCGCTTCAACCAACGTGGCAGCTCTCAAGCCCCGCGAGGCCGCAGCCTTTCGCAATCGCGAGATCGGCTACGTATGGCAGTTTCACTATCTTCTGCCGGAGTTTTCGGCGGTTGAGAATGTGGCGATGCCACTTCTTGCGCGCGGAATCGGTCGTCGGCAGGCGCTAGATGCTGCATCTAACTGGCTTAGAGAGGTCGATTTGGAAGATCGCGGCGAGCACCGGCCTGGAGAGCTCTCAGGGGGAGAGCAGCAACGAGTGGCATTGGCAAGAGCTCTGGTTGGCGGGCCGCGGTTGCTGCTGGCCGACGAACCGACTGGCGATCTTGATGAGTCGACTGCGGGACGAGTTTTCGATCTGCTGGAACGATTGCACGGAACCCACGGGCTCACCTCCATTGTGGTGACCCACAATCTGGAACTGGCCGCGCGGTGTACGCGGACTCTGCGCCTGGAGAGCGGGCGCCTTCTCACCCCGGCAAAGGTATAAAGCACCTTTCCGGGTGGTTTCTGAGTCTGATGGTATAAGTGGTCCGAGATTGCAATACCGGTCTCACGAGGAGTGGGTGGGTGCTGTCGGAGTGGCTCCGAAGCGAACGGAATTGAAAACGATCCGATCCATCCAAAAGAGCTGTTCGGAGCGATATCGAAACTTCCAGGGGCTTCCGGCGGCGTAGTAAAAAGAAGGGTGCGGACAGGGAGAACCGAGGCCGAAGAGGAAATCGGACGGTTATTTTCAACCAAAGCCCGTGCAAGAGGAGAACAAGATGTTCGAACGCTATACGGAGAAGGCACGACGTGTGATCTTCTTCGCGCGGTATGAGGCCAGCCAGTTTGGTTCGCCCTATATCGAAACCGAGCACCTGCTGCTTGGCCTGTTGCGCGAGGACAAGGCGTTAACGAATCGTTTCTTGCGTTCGCATGCTTCAGTAGAGTCAATTCGCAAGCAGATTGAAGCGCATACGACTATTCGCGAGAAGGTCTCGACTTCGGTGGACCTGCCACTTTCGAACGAGTGCAAGCGCGTTCTGGCGTATGCCGCGGAAGAAGCGGAGCGGTTGGGACATAAACATATCGGTACAGAACATTTGCTGCTCGGATTGCTGCGCGAAGAGAAGTGCTTCGCCTCAGAGATCCTGCAGGAGCGGGGCCTCAAGCTCGCCCAGATTCGCGACGAACTGGCCCGCGTTACACAAGAGAAAGCTCCGGCACAGCAACGCCAGCGCGAGTCAAGCCTGCTGGCTGAGTTCAGCCGCGACCTGACCCAGGCGGCTATGGACGGGCAGCTCGATCCGCTGGTTGGTCGGGATGGCGAACTGGAGCGCGTTGTCCAGATTCTTTGCCGCCGCACGAAGAACAATCCGGTGCTCATCGGAGAGCCCGGCGTGGGAAAGACCGCGATTGTGGAAGGACTCGCGCAGCGCATTGCTGACGGTGAAGTTCCGAGTTTTCTTGCCGACAAGCGCGTTCTTGCTCTTGACCTCTCGCTCATCGTGGCCGGAACCAAGTACCGCGGTCAGTTTGAAGAGCGGCTCAAGACCATCATGAAAGAGCTGATGGAGAATCAGAATTCCATCATCTTCATCGACGAGCTTCACACTTTGGTAGGTGCCGGGTCCGCTGAGGGGTCACTCGATGCGGCGAACATCCTGAAGCCAGCCCTTTCGCGGGGCGAGATTCAGTGCATTGGCGCAACCACGCCGGCCGAATACCGCAAATCGATCGAAAAGGACCGCTCACTTGAGCGTCGTTTCCAGGCTGTGAAGGTTCCGCCTCCGAGCGAAGCCGATGCCATCAAGATCATCAATGGCATCAAGGATCGCTATGAGAAGTTCCACGCGGTCAGCTATACCGACGCGGCCATCGAGTTTGCCGTGTCTCACTCAAACCGCTACATTCCCGATCGCTTCCTGCCGGACAAGGCTATTGATCTGATTGACGAGGCAGGCGCTCGCGTAAAGCTGCGCCAAACCTCGCTGCCTGAAGAGATCACCGAAGTCCAGAAGCGGATCAAGTTCATTGTCCATCGCATGGATTCAGCCATTGCGAATCACGAGTTCGAGAAGGCCCGGTTCTACTCCGATGAGGAGCGGAAGGAGCGCGAAAACCTACGCGCTCTTCGCGACAAGTACCACCTCGATGACTCCGCTGCAGGCATTGTTGGCCGCGAAGACATCGAGGACGTCGTGAGCCGCTGGACCGGCGTTCCCGTCACCAGCATCAAGGAAGAAGAGACGCAGAAGCTGCTGCGCGTGGAAGAAGAGCTCCACCGGCGCATCATCTCTCAAGAGAAGGCGATCTCGGCACTGGCGCGTGCCATCCGGCGTTCGCGTGCAGGCCTCAAGTCGCCGCACCGGCCGATTGGCAGTTTCCTGTTCCTCGGACCCACGGGCGTCGGTAAGACCGAAATGGCGCGCACGCTGGCGCAGTTCCTGTTCGGCTCAGACAAGGCGCTGATCCGCTTCGATATGTCGGAGTTCATGGAAAAGCACTCCGTCTCGAAGCTGATCGGTTCGCCTCCGGGATACGTGGGTTACGAAGAGGGCGGCCAGTTGACCGAACGGGTTAAGCGCTCGCCGTACTCCGTGGTTCTGCTCGATGAAATCGAGAAGGCGCACCCCGATGTGTTCAATATCCTGCTGCAGGTGTTTGAAGACGGCCAGTTGACCGACGGACTCGGCAACACGGTCGACTTCAAGAACACCATCATCATCATGACTTCGAACATCGGTGCCCGGCACCTGCAGAAGAAGCAGGGGCTCGGCTTCCAGAGCGATCGCGAGGATCTGGTCAGCGAGAAGGTGGAAGAGCTCGTCAAGAATGAGGTTAAGAAGACCTTCAATCCCGAGTTCCTCAACCGTCTTGACGAAGTGATCCTTTTCCAGTCGCTATCGGATGCGGATCTCATCCAGATCGTCGAACTGCTTGTGCAGCAGCTCAACCAGAACCTGGCGCAGAAGTCGATCACCATTTCGGTAACCGAGGAAGCCAAGAAGTGGATCCTCGACAAGACCCTTGGCGATCGAAGCTACGGTGCTCGTCCATTGCGCCGTGCTCTGCAGCGGTACGTGGAAGATCCTCTGTCAGAAGCGCTCATTGCGGGTGGTATTCCGCAACGTCCAGCCTTCCTCGAGGTCTATCTGGATGCCAACCAGCTCTTCTATCGCCCCGTCAGTTCAGACGAAGGCGGCAGCGAAGAGAAGGCGGCGGGCATCCTGCTCTACAGCGCGTAAGAAAGCAATGACAAGTTGAACGAGGCCCCCGGCAAAACGGGGGCTTCGCTTTTTTGGGTGCCACGAAGAAGTATGCGGCTATGCTTGTCGCGCGATGCTGATGACGGTCAGGTCATCATTTTGCCCGTACTGCTGCGCAGCCTGAGCGACTGTGTGCACATTGGCGCCCTGGCGGAGGAGCGACTCCACTCCGGAGAATCCGAGCAATACTCCGGTTTCGTTGCGCGCTTCGGGAATGCCGTCGGTCATCAGCACAGCCTGATCGCCCGTACGGAGTTCGAGAGAAGATTGACTGTATACAGCGCTCTCGATCAAACCCAGCGGCACAGAACCGGAAAAGGATAGCTCCACTCCGTTCAGATAAGGGGGTGGATGGCCAGCATTGGCCAGTGTGAGGCGGCCTTCCGCTTCGAGACGAACTACGAGGGAGGTGGCAAAGCCTCCATGAGCACGGCCGCAGAGTCGACGGTTCAGTTCGGAGAGGATGTCTGCGGGTTCCTCGGTGAATCCAACCACCACTCCCAGCATTCCCACAATCATGGAGACGATCATCGCAGCGCTTAGCCCTTTGCCGCTGACATCCCCAATTACCAGAAGAGTGCGGCCGCTCTTGAGGCGGATTACCTGGAGGAAATCGCCGCCGACTTCAGCCGCCGGGCGATAAACGCTCTCGATGGCATAGCCGCTAACCAAAGGCAGGATCTCCGGGAGCATGACGCGCTGGACCTCGCGGGCGGCCGCCATCTCGCCATCCAGGGTAGCTTTCTCGGTTTGGGTTTTAGCGTATCTTTTGGCTTCACTGATGGAGACATGAACAAAGCCGCTATAGCCCAAGCACACCGCGATGATCACGGCAATGCCGTCGAACGCAAGCCGTGAGTGAAGGCGTTCTGTCTGCGCTGCGTCCATTTGAACCGGCTTGGGAGTATCCGGGAAACGTTTCGTCAGAAGAGCCATTGCCGTGAACTGTACGGCCATGATCGGCAGCATCGCTTTCCAGAACCGGTTGCGGAGGATGATGCCGCTGGCTGCATATCCCATCGCGCAGACACCGAACAGCACGATCGAAATTGCAAAGCGCTGGGTCGACCATCGGCCCATGTCAATGATGTCATTCGCGATCCCCATACCTGCGAACACGCAAAAGACAGCTGCAAGGAAGACGATCCTTGTCTTAAGGGGTGTCGACCGCCATGGAACGGATCCTCTCACTCGGATCGAATGATGTCCTTCGAGTTCTGAAATGTGCGTCGCCAGCTACGATCGAGGATGGGAAAGCACTTGGAGCGCGTGGTTTGGATTCTACTCGAGCGGAGCACGCCGTGCGGGCAGGTTGAATCGTATAAACGTCAGATGCCGGATTATACGAAGTTTAAGAATCTTATCGTATTCATATAAATCCCCTAAATTCTGTATAATTACAGATGTGGATCCGATTCGTAACCCGTACGCCCCCGGAGCTGGTAGCCCGCCACCAGAACTGGCCGGGCGGCATGAGATCCGACAGGATATCGAGATCCGGTTGCAAAGGGTCCGCTTGGGCCGCCCCGCTAAAAGCATGATGCTGGTGGGTTTAAGAGGGGTAGGAAAGACCGTTCTGCTGGACCAGATGCGACGGGATGCCGAAGCGGGCGGTCTTCATACGGTTCGGATCGAGGCACCGGAGCAACGCTCCCTGCCGGCGCTTCTAGCCCCGGCACTCAGACTGGCTCTCCTCCACCTGAGCAAGAAAGAGGCCGCGAAAGAGTATGCCATTCGCGGGTTGAAGGCGCTCGCCGGCTTTGCAGGCAAGTTGAAGGTTCATTACCGCGACATTGAGGTTGGGCTCGACTACGCTCCCGAAGCAGGGCTGGCGGACAATGGCGATCTGGAGCTTGATTTAGGAACGCTGCTGGCCCAGGTAGGCGCTGCGGCCAGAGCGGCCGAAACGGCTGTGGTGTTGTTCATCGACGAGCTCCAGTACGTCGAAGAACCCCAGATGGCAGCTCTGATTTCTGCCTTGCATCGCTGTGCACAGGAGCAGTTACCGGTGACGATCGTCGGAGCGGGGCTTCCACAACTGCGCGCGCGCATGGGCGACGCGAAGTCCTATGCGGAGCGGCTGTTTGATTTTCCGGAGATTGGCCCACTCAAGCCAGATGACGCACGGGATGCGATCGTCAGGCCGGCCGAGAATGAGGGTGTCATCATCGAGGACAGGGCGGTAGACCTGATCATCGCAAAGACGCAGGGCTATCCTTACTTCCTTCAGGAATGGGGCAAGCACACCTGGGATCTTGCTCCGGCAAGCCCGATTCGCTACAAGGACGTCGTCAATGCATCAGACGAGGCTGTGGCGGCTTTGGACGAGAGTTTCTTCCGGGTGCGGTTCGATCGCCTAACTCCAACCGAAAAGAGATATCTCCGGGCAATGGCCGAACTCGGCCCCGATCCTCAGCGCTCGGGCGATATTGCCGACCAGCTTGGCCGGGGGGTGACGTCCCTTGCGCCGACGCGCGCTGGTCTGATCGGGAAGGGGATGATCTGGAGCCAGACGCATGGCGATACAGCCTTCACGGTTCCGCTGTTCGATGAGTTTATGAAGAGAATTATGCCGGGTGAGGAGTGGAGGCGCGGCTAGATCACGAAAGATTGCGCACATCCTGAGGGTCCTTCGGAGCTTGCGCCTTAGCTGATGGCAACAAAGCGGTTGCTGGTCACTTCGCATGCGCCGTCGGTGACTCACCGGTATATACTCGATTTCCGCGTCATCCCCATCAACGACGCCTGTTTTAAACGGAGACTCAGGTGATGCCTCGAAGAGCCCTTTTGGGCGCTACTGTGTTCTGCGCGGTTACGACCCTGTTTTTCGGGGAAGCGCTTGCTGCTCAACAATGGAAAGCTCCCACCAGCATGAAAAAGCTCTCGAACGGGCTTACAGTGGTGGTGTCGGAGGATCACTCGGCGCCTACGTTCGGTGTCTGCGTCAGCTATGGAATCGGCTTCCGGCTGGAGCCGGAAGGGCGCACAGGGTTCGCGCATCTTTTCGAACACTTGATGTTCGAAGGGACTCCGAATGCGCCGAAGGGAGTTCTGGACCGTGTGATCGAGGGCGGCGGCGGATTCAACAATGGCGACACCCGCTATGACTACACGGAGTATATCGAGACGGCGCCCATTTCCGCGCTCGATCCCGTGCTGTGGATCGAAGCGGACCGGATGAAGACGCTTGATTTCTCGACGAAGAACCTTGATAACCAGCGCAACGTGGTGGAGGAGGAGGTTCGAGTCAACGTATTAAACCAGCCTTATGGCCTCTTCTTCGCCATCGATCTGCCTGGCAAGGCTTTCGACACTTATCCGAATTCGCATAATTTTTATGGCGATTTCAAGGATCTGGATGCCGCGAAGATTGAAGACGTAAAGGCTTTCTATGAGAAGTACTACACGCCCGGTAATGCAGTGATGGCCATCGTCGGTGACGTGAACCCCAACGATGTATTCGCGAAGGTAGAGAAGTATTTCGGGCAGATTCCATCTCGCGCGACGCCCGCGAAACCAAAGGTGGACGAACCTCCCCAGAAAGCAGAGCGCCGGTCGACCGAGACAGACAAACTTGCGAAGGTGCCTGGCCTAGCTATCGGCTACCGCATGCCTCCGCGAAACTCTTCAGACGCATTAGCCGGCGCAGTAACCGGGGAGTTGCTCCACAATGGTCAGGCGTCGCGGCTATATCAGGCTCTTGTGAAAGACAAGCAGGTGGCCTTGTCTGTGGATGGGGGAGTGAACTGGCCGCTCGGAACGCCATATGAGTACGCAGGCCCCACCCTGATGACCTCGTTCATTGTTTATCCGCCGAATGTGACGGAAGAGCAGGTGCTGGCGGCATACGATGCGGTGATCAAGAACCTCGCTGACAGCGGACCGACGCAACAGGATCTGGATCGAATTGTCGCGAAGATGCGATCGGACATTTATGGGAATCTCGAGATTCCCATCAGCCGGGCGTCCGCGCTTTCGCACGCAGTATTGTTCAACGGCAAATTCGATTCCGTATACCAGGTTCCTGAGGAACTCTCGAAGGTGACGGTAGCGCAGGTAAAAGCTTTCGCGGCGAAATATCTCGTCAGCACAAATCGAACGATCATCAATCGCGTTCCGGCGACTGCCGCTGGAAAGGAAAAGGGGACGGGGCAATGAAGATCCTTACCATCGCATGTGCGTTCGTTATGGTTACTGCTCAGTCTCTGGCGCAAAAGGGAACGACGCTTCCCAAGGACCTGCCAGCCTACGGGGCGGAGAGGCCTCTGTCTGCTCCCTTGGTCAAGATCGCCAAACTCGACAACGGCCTTACGGTCTGGCTTGTCTCGGAGCCGGGATTTCCTAAACTTGCGATCGACGTCGCCGTACGTGGCGGGCTGGCGGCAGATCCTGCTGACCGCCCCGGCCTGTCGCAGCTGTTGGGAAACACGATCGACCAGGGAACAAAGACGCTTGATGCGAAGCAGATTGCGCAACAGCTTCAGGCTGCGGGCGGGGACCTGGGTGTGAGCCCGAGCAAGGATTCGATCATCCTCTCGATCAGCGTTCTCAGTGGAAAGCGAGACGATGCCCTGACTGTGCTATCGGATCTCGTGCGCAATGCGGCGTTCCCTGATGCAGAGGTCACGCTCGCAAAGCGCAATGCGGCGGACGCACTCCGACAGCAGGAGTCGCAACCAGCGTTTCTGGCCGGGCGTACGATGGCCAAAGTCATGTTCGGCGATCATCCGTATCATGTGGCTTCGGCCACGCAGCAATCAATCAGTGCGGCAACACCGCAGGATCTGCGCAAGATTTATGCGGAACGTTTTCGTCCGGACCAGGCCTTGCTAGTCGCTGTGGGAGATTTTGACGCCGACGGGATGCTGAGCGCTGTGAAGAGTAGATTCAGCGAATGGAAGGCTCCTGCCACGCAGCCCGTGCGGATGCCGCAGGCACCGTCGGCATCACCTCAACATTCGATCTACCTGGTGCCGCGGCCCGGGTCGGTGCAGACTACGCTCGAACTGGGCAGCTTTGGCCCACTGCGAAGCGCAGACGACTACGAAGCTGCGCGTGTTGCCAATGCCATCTTCGGAGGGACGTTCGGATCCCGGCTCACGCGGAATATTCGGGAAGACAAAGGGTATACCTACTCGCCATTCGCGAGTCTGCAGAGTTACGAGGCGGCGGGCTTGTTGATCACGAGGGCGGATGTTCGCAATGCGGTGACAGCGCCGAGTCTGAATGAAATCTTCTACGAACTCAACCGCATGGTCACAACCTCGCCTACCGAAGAAGAACTGGGCACGGCGAAGCGGTTTCTGGTCGGCGTTGAGGCAATCCAACTTCAATCCCGTGCTGCAGTGTCTGGCGAACTCGCGCGGCTCTGGGTGAATGGATTGACGCCCGATGCAATCGGAACCTATGGCAAAAAGGTGGCCGCCACCACGGCGAAGGATGTGGACGCAGCAGCGAAGAAGTACTTCCCGGCAGCAAAGACCGCTGTCGTCGCAGTCGGGGAGGAAAAGGTGGTGCGAGATGCTCTTGAGCCGTTTGGCTTGCCCGTTGTTGCATCGCCGCAGTAGAGCAACCAACAAAAAATGATGTTCTATCAGCCTTTTCTGCCTCAGAATACGAGCGCCTGGGTTCCGAGTGGAGTAAAGCGCAAGTTTGACGTCTGAGCTTGGGCAAGAGGCGTAGTCCGGCCTTCGCTTCGGTCGGAATCCATGATTTACTCTTGAGCCATCCAGCTGTCCGTCCGATTCCCAACTGGATCAGATGAAGAGAGGTCATGAGAAAACTTCCCTGTGTTTTTGTTGTTTTCGCTCTGTTGTCGTTCGCCGCCCACGCCCAGCAGAAGAATTTGCCAGCCGACGACCTTGATCCGAATTTCAAAGCGCCGGCCCAGCAAAGCGATTTCGACAAGAGAGTCGTGATGGTCCCCATGCGCGACGGTGTGAAGCTCTACACAGTGGTCGTCGTACCCAAGGGAGCGAAGGGTGCGCCGATTCTGCTTGACCGCACTCCCTATAACGCTGCGAAGCGCGCAGAACGCTCTGACAGTCCGCGCATGATCGAGGCGCTGCCACTCAGCGACGAAGTCTTCGTCAAGGCCGGGTACATCATTGTCTACCAGGATGTGCGTGGGAAGTATGGCTCCGAAGGCCCGTATATTATGACTCCGCCGCCCGTTAACTCCGGCTACAATCCCACGGGCGCAGACGACACCACCGACGGGTACGACACGATCGATTGGCTCGTGAAGAATGTTCCTGAATCGAACGGGCGCGTCGGCATGATCGGTTCAAGCTATGAGGGCTTCACTGTCGTGATGGCACTGTTGCATCCGCATCCCGCACTCAAGGTAGCGGCGCCGGAGAGTCCCATGGTTGACGGTTGGATGGGCGATGACTGGTTCCACTATGGCGCGTACCGCCAGCCCAACATCGATTACATGCTCAGCCAGACCACGAAGCGCGCGGGCGGGGTGCCCGTGCCTCATCCGAACTACGACGAATATACCGGTCTGCTCAATGCCGTTTCCGCAGCCGGATTCGCGCACGAACTCGGCGCCGACCAACTTCCGTTCTGGAAAGTCACCATCGATCACCCGGCCTATGACGGATTCTGGCAGAGCCAGGCACTCGACAAGCTCATCTTGAAGCAACCGCTCACCGTGCCCACCATGTGGGAGCAGGGTCTGTGGGACCAGGAGGACATGTGGGGCGCAAACCACAGTTATCGGGCGCTGAAATCGACCGGCACGCCGGACTCAATGAACCACGTCGTGATGGGTCCGTGGTTCCATAGTCAGGTCAACCGTCCGGGTCGCAATCTCGGTCCGCTGGTGTGGGCGACAGATACGACAGCATGGTGGCGCGAAAACATTCTCCTGCCGTTCTTTAATCAATATCTAAAGCCCGGCTCACCGAAAGCCGATACGCCCAACGCGCTAATTTACGACACCGGCCTCGATAAGTGGGATAGATACAAGGTCTTCCCCCAGGCTTGCGAAAAGGGATGCCCGATGACTTCGAAGCCGCTGTATCTCGAAGATGATGGCAAGCTTTCGTTTGACGAGGCCACTGCGAGCAACAGCAAGTTCTCCGAGTACGTGTCAGATCCCGCAAATCCTGTGCCGTACTTACCTCGTCCCGTGACACATGCGGGATGGCGGACCTGGCTCGTCACGGATCAGAGATTCGTCGATGGACGCCCGGATGTGCTCACGTGGGAATCTGCACCCTTGACCGAAACGATGAAACTCTCCGGTGAGCCGATGGTACATCTGATTGCATCGACTTCCGGAACCGATTCGGACTGGGTGGTCAAAATCATCGATGTCCAGCCTGAAAGTGTCGTGCCGCCAACGCAGGAGATGAGCGGCTACGAATTGCCGATCGCCATCGACATCTTCCGCGGCCGGTACCGCACCAGTTTCGAGCATCCGGCTGCCATCAAAGCCGACGAGCCGCTACCGTATGTGTTTGCGCTGCCGATGGTGAATCATACCTTCCAGCCGGGACACAGGATCATGGTGCAGGTGCAGTCGACCCTGTTTCCGCTGTACGATCGCAATCCGCAGAAGTTTGTTCCCAACATTTTTGAAGCTCAGCCGCAGGACTACCAGAAGGCAACGCAGCGCATCTGGCACGCCCCGGATCACGCGAGTTTCATCAGTCTCCCAGTTGTTCCAACTGCCGGCCAGTAAGCTAGATATCGGAATGGATGTTAACCACGGATGCCTCTGGGCTCGGAACCATCTCCTCTCGAATACCAGCGATCTGGGAAATACCAGTGTCGATTTTTCTAGCCTATGGATTGATTGCCCGGGGATAATGGCAGCACTTCAATGGGCCCTTCCCCGTCGATTGCGCACCGGGCTGTTTCCAAGGAGCGACTTCCCATGGCTGGCATTGTGGCACCCACTACGCTTCAAGCATCGGCTTTGAACGATGCGACGAAAGCCCCAAGGCACGCAGGATTCGTGCGGCTGACGCACTGGCTGACGCTGGTGTGTTTCCTGATGCTGCTCGTTACCGGGATAGAGATCGTCATCTCTCACCCGCGGTTCTACTGGGGCGAGACCGGCAATGTGAATATGCCTCCGCTGTTCTCGTTACACATCCCATCGTCGCGCGACACGGTTCCGACCGGCTACGGGTATGTCATGCCCGACCAGAACGGATGGAGCCGGGCATTGCATTTCGAGTCAGCTTGGGCTCTCGTGATTGTGGGAGCGATCTATCTGATCGCGGGCTTATGGACGGGCCATTTCCGGCGCAACCTGCTTCCAGAGCGAGGCTCACGCAGCTTCGGCGTGTACCTGGCCAGGTTACGGAGTGATCTTCGCCGAGGACCGCGCGATTCAACTGAAGTTCATGCGTATAACGTGTTGCAAAGAACGACCTATCTTTCGGTGATCTTCATTTTGTTCCCGATGATCATCTGGACTGGCCTTGCCATGTCTACAGCATTCGATTCCGCTTTTCCGTTCGTTGTGAATTCGCTCGGGGGCAGGCAAACGGCACGCACGCTTCATTTTTTCATTACGGCCGCGCTTGTGCTCTTCCTGATCGTGCACGTTGTCATGGTGGCCGTGTCAGGATTCAGGAGCCGTATGCGCGCGATGATCACCGGCAGGCTCACCGCCGGGAAGGAGCAGCGATGAAACCTTTCTCCCGCCGCAAACTGATCACTACGGGACTGGCAACTGCCGCAGGATTGTCCGGACTCGCTGCTGCGGATAGAATAGCGCGGAGATACGGGCTGATCCCGCCCGACTCTGGTTGTGCCTTCGGTGCTGGGGAGACGGTTACGTATGCCACGCAGCGCCTCCTGACGCGATACTCCCTCGCCCGCGAATTCCCGCGCAGCATGATCTCGAGGATGCCATTTGCCAATGAACTCGCGCCCCTGGATGCCGCGTTTCATCAATCGCAGGCGAAAGGATTCGCCGACTGGACATTGAAAGTGGACGGACTTGTTGCTCGTCCGCTGTCGCTCTCGGTCGCCGATTTGCACAGCATGGGAATGCGGAACCACATCACCGAGGTTTCGTGCGAAGAGGGCTGGTCCTACATTGCAGAGTGGATTGGAACACCTTTGAGCGATGTTCTGCACGAAGCCGGCGCACAGCCGCACGCGCGCTATGTGGCTTACTTCTCTCACCAGAGCGACTGGTGGGAGAGTATAGACATGGCGGATGCGCTGCATCCGCAGACTTTGCTCACGTGGGGCATGAACGATGGCGACCTTCCAGTGGGCTTCGGGGGACCATTGCGCATACGGGTGACGCGGCAACTCGGCTACAAGAGCGTGAAGTTCATTACGCGCATGACAGTGACAGATTCGATGAAGGGGTTCGGCAAAGGGCTGGGATCGGCATCCCCGGAAGCCGGGTACGCCTGGTACGCGGGAATCTGAAGTTTACCCTCCAGGCCGTGCCATAGCATTGATGGGAAGTTCCCAGCGAGGTGCAGCATGACCGATACCTTGGTCCCTCCTCAGCGCAGCGCAGAAGAGATCAACGATTTCACACGCCAGACCAACTACGGCACATGGCGCGTCCAGAAATCCTGGAAGCCGCTCTACATCACCGACGCTGAAGACTGCTGGATTACGGATGCAGCCGGCAAGCGCTATCTCGATTTCAGTTCGCAGTTGATGTGCGTGAATCTCGGCCATAAGAATCGAGCGGTCGTCGAATCGATTGCGCGGCAGGCTCGCGACCTGGCGTTTGTTGGACCGGTGTACGCGACCGAGGCTCGCGCCCGTTTGAGCGCCAAGCTGCTTGAAGTGTTGCCGGCTGGACTTGAGAAGTTCTTCTACGCCACCAGCGGCACCGAGGCCAATGAGGCTGCCTTCAAGATTGCGCGGATGGTGACCGGGAAGAGCAAAATCATCTCGCGTTACCGTTCCTATCACGGCTCTACGATGGGATCGATCGCGGCAACAGGCGATCCACGCCGATGGGCCATGGAGCCGGCAGGTAAGGGCCAGCATGTTGTCTTTGCGCCGGAGACGAATTGCTACAAATGCCCGATCAGGCACACCTATCCCAGCTGCAATGTGGCGTGCGTCGACTATGTAGAGCACATCATCGAAAACGAGAGCGACGTGGCGGCGATTATCGTGGAGCCGATCGTCGGAACGAACGGCGTACTCATTCCACCGCCGGAGTACTTTCCTAGATTGCGCGAGATTTGCGATCGCCACGGTGTTCTGATGATCGCGGACGAAGTAATGACGGGTTGGGGACGAACCGGCAAATGGTTCGCTGTCGATCACTGGGACGTGAAGCCGGACATCCTTGTTACCGCCAAAGGCATCACGAGCGCGTATGTTCCGCTTGGACTCTGTGCAACGACGAAGAAGCTGGCCGACTACTTCGAGGATCGCTACTTCTCGCACGGACATACATATGAGGCGCATCCCATCACGCTTGGGCCGGCGGCGACGACAATTGAAGAGATGCAGCGACTGAAGCTCGTCGAGCGGTCGGCTGAACTTGAACCTTACGTTCGCGAGAAGCTGTCGATGTTGCAAGAGAAGCATCCGTCGGTCGGGGACGTTCGCGGTCTGGGGCTCTTCTTCGCGGTTGAACTGGTGAAGAACCGGGCAACGAAACAGCCGTTCAACACGATGCGCGACAAGGTCGAGGGTAAACCGACGGTCGTGGATCAAATCGCGGCAAAGATGATGGCGGATGGCGTAGCCCAACAGTCGTGGATCAGTCACTTCGTCATCGCACCGCCGCTGATCGTAACGAAAGAAGAGCTTGATTTCGGAATTGATGCACTCGATCGGCATCTAGGGATCGCCGACGCATTGGTGGAGGCTTGAGACACAGCCCTAATCAAACACCACGGTTTTGTTTCCGTAGCAGAGGATGCGTCGATCCAAATGCCACTGCACTGCGCGGGCAAGTACAACCCTTTCCAGATCGCGGCCCCGGGCTACAAGATCATCAACCTGATCGCGATGCGAAATTCGAGCGACGTCCTGCTCGATGATCGGTCCGTCGTCGAGAACTTCCGTTACATAATGACTGGTTGCGCCGATCAGTTTTACGCCGCGCGTGTGGGCTGCGTGATATGGGCGTGCTCCCGTGAACGCCGGCAGGAATGAATGATGCACATTGATAATGGCGGCGGGATAACGCGCGACGAAGGCCGAGGAAAGAATCTGCATATAGCGTGCCAGCACAACCAGTTCAATTCCATGCTCCTGGAGGATCTGAAGCTGCCGCGTCTCAGCTTCAGCCCGGGTTGCGGCCCTTA
The DNA here is from genome assembly GCA_035606555.1 of Occallatibacter sp. Classification (GTDB taxonomy): domain Bacteria; phylum Acidobacteriota; class Terriglobia; order Terriglobales; family Acidobacteriaceae; genus Telmatobacter. The sequence continues at coordinate 19,157 of DATNFD010000157.1, read as the reverse complement.
GTGCCACGTACTCAAACGGAATTCCATAATAGGCTGCGATTCTCTCTACTTCGCGATGATTCGAAATGATCACCCGAATTTCGCAGTTCAACTCACGGGATTGCCAACGATGCAGGAGATCGGCCATGCAGTGCAGGTATTGCGAGCAGAACAGCGCTACCCTCGTCGGCAAGTTCATCACACCAATCTGCCACTGCATTTGTAACTCCCCTGCGATCGGGGCAAATGCTCTGCTGAACTCGACAAGGTCGAATCCGGTTGTGGAGCTTGCGGCATCGGCGACTTCGCCGGTATTCAGCGCCCACTCCACCCGCATGAAGAATCTGCCGAGATCGTGGTCCTGATGCTGATCGGCGTGCAGAATGTTGGCGCCATGTTCGTAGAGCAGGCCCGAAACACGCGCCACAAGTCCCTTGCGGTCGGGGCAATGAATCAGTAGAACGGCTGTATCCTTCATGCTGATCCAGCTTACGGCATCGGCATCTGCTTGATGGATCAGACTGGTCGCATGATCAGGCGATACTGGTCGCGGAGCCGGCCTCGGGGGCAGTTCCCATCGTGCCCGACAGCTGTTTGCGGAGTTTGCCCGCAAGTTCCTCGACCATTCGCAGCTTTTGTGCGATCTGGTTTGGAAGGCCGGCTTCTGCCAGCGCCAGTTGCGACTGAAGCAGCAGGCCGGTGACAGTATTCTTCAGTTCGGATTCAATAGCCTCGCGGGCGGCCATGCGAGCAATTGACTGTTCTCTCTGGCGGCGCTGAAGAGCCGCGCGGACTTCGCGAATTATCCGCGCCGCTCCGGCAAGCGCGAAGTTGATCTGCATCGGGATTGCCAACCCGGATCGCTCCCAGATGGCCTCGGCAGCCCGCGGATCGCATTCAACGAGAGTCTCATCGACAAGCACCACGGCGAATTCTCTATGGCGTAGAGCATCTACAGCTCCGCGGCTTCCGTTCGCAACATCCACTTTCATTCCCAACTGCTTGGCGACCACGTCGGCGCAATTACGCACACCTTCGATTCCACTCACGATCAGGATGCTCATGGCAGCTCCTCTGCTGTGTCTTTTATGTTGTGTCAGTTTGTGCGGCGTGCATCCGCTGCTTCGTATTCCTTCAGCTTGCGATAGAGCGTCGTCTTTCCGATGCCGAGAAGCTCAGCGGCCATTAACTTGTCCCCGTTGGTCGCGCGCAGGGCTTCAAAGATTGCATCGCGCTCCTGCACGGCCAGAGGGATGACTTTCCTTGCTGGACCAGCATCAATTTGGCGCTGCGTTGTCCTCGCTTCGCGCAATCGTGCGAGAGCAAGGTCCTGCAGATGCCTGGGCAGGTTTCCAAGCTGAATTTCGCCGCCAGACGCCATGGTCACGCCGTGCTCGATTGCGTTCTCGAGTTCGCGCACATTGCCCGGCCAGTCGTACTGGGTCATCACGCGGAGGGCATCATCATGGATGCTGAATCGTCCGGGATGAGCGCGATGCACTTTATTTAGGAAATACGAGACCAAAAGAGGAATATCGTCCTTGCGATCGCGCAGAGCCGGCAGGCGTAGATTGACAACATTCAAGCGATAGTAGAGATCTTTGCGAAACGCGCCGCACTCAACCATGGCGGCAAGGTCGCGGTTGGTGGCGGTGAGGAGGCGCGACTTGATCGGGATCCGTTGCGTTGATCCAACGGGTCGCACCTCTCTCTCCTGCAGAGCGCGCAGGAGCTTCGCCTGCAAGTCGAGCGGGAGCTCGCCGATCTCGTCAAGAAAGACGGTTCCATTGCCCGCGGAGACGAGCAGTCCATCCTTCGAGTGATTGGCTCCGGTAAATGCGCCTTTGACGTAGCCGAACAGTTCGCTCTCGACCAGGGAAGGCACGAGAGAACCGCAATCGACCGGCAGAAATGGTCGTTCGGGATTCGGGCCAAAGCTGTGGATAGTGCGCGCCACCAATTCTTTGCCCGTACCGCTTTCGCCCAAAATCAGAACAGGATGCGTGGACTGTGCGACCTTGGCAAGGATGCGATAGAGCTTCTCCATCTGTGGAGAGCGGCCTATCATCTGGCCCAGGCCGTCCTGTAACTTCAACTTCTCACGCAATTGTCGAGACTGGCTATCGATATGACGTTCTCCGCCGACTCGTTGCAGGGCAGACGCGAGTTCATCGATAGTGAAGGGCTTGTTCAGGTAGTCGACAGCACCGCAGTGCATTGCGGAAAGCGCCATCGTGGCCGAATTCACCGGGGCCATGGCGATGATTGAGACGCGCGGATAGAGCTGATGAACCTCGGTGACGGTCTCGAGCGTTGCGTCGCCTCGTTTTGGCAGGTTGATCAGAACGATGTCAGTAGGAAAGCGGTCAAGAGTGGAAGCGACGGGATGTAGCCTTTCGATGCCCTCTGCTTTGTAACCCAGGCTCCTGGCGATTTCTACGCATGCAGATTGTGCCGCTTCATCGGCATCGACCACCAGGACGTGAAGGGTGGGGAGGTCGGACGAGATCTGACGTTGACTATCCATCGATTGCGAGCGATTGAACGTTGAAAGCATAGTAGCCGCCTCATTCACTCCGGCTATGTGGGGCAGATCACAACTGTTGAGAGCAGTGAAACTCATGGTTTATAGACCCGCGTCAAATCCGGGCGGGTAACTCGATCTGAAAGCAAGCTCCCACAGGATCGCGGTTAGCGGCGTGGAGAGCGCCTCCTGCCGCCTGGACAATGGAGCGGGCGATCGTGAGACCCAAGCCGCGCTGCGCCATCGGCCAGCCGCCACTCAAGGGAGTGCCGAGCTTGACCGTGTGTGCTCCTGCGGAGATCTTCTCCAGCACTTCTTCAGCGAGACCCGGGCCGTCGTCTTCGACGTTGATCGTGACCCAGGGGCTATTATTCGGCTCGCCGGTGATTTCCCGAAGTGAGATGTGGACCCTGCCTACGCCGCACATCGCTTCTGCCGCGTTACGAGCCAAGTTCACCAGGATTCGAGTCAGGTCCTCCGCGGTCATTCTCACGGCTATTGCGCCACCCTGAACGTCCACGGTGAGTGCGACGGCAGGCCCAACTAGAGAAGCGAGAAGGTTCCGGTTGGCGAGCAGTTCCTCCGCAAGATTCCGAATCGGCTCGGCAGGAATATTCGTCCACGCCTTTGCGCGCAGCGACTTCAACGATCCCAGATCGACCTGCACATCACCCGAAACTGCGGGAAGTAAACTCCTGGATTCTGAAACAGGCGAAGGCGTGCCACTCAACTTCTCGACAAGGCGCCGGCTCGCGGCGGCAACAAGGCGTAACTCTCCGCCGTAGTGGACGAAGGGCTCTGTAAGCACTCCGGGCTGCTGCAGCAGGTCGCAGTAGAGGTCGAGAGCCGTGACCATATTGCGGGCATCATGTGCAAGCTCGGCGACCGTTTCGCCGTGATCTCCAAGGGCTGTGAGCGTGGCTACCACGTTTTCTACGCGACTCTGTTCTTCCTGACCCAAGTCCGGCAACTGTTCCAGCTGATGCATCGTGTGATCCTTCCATTGATCTGGGTAATGCAGCGTTTCGCCCTGATTCAATACACGTGGCATGCCAAATTGAGACAGTAACCTTAAACAAAACAAATACATGGGTTTGAGTTCAAAAGGGATAAAACGATGACCTGTTCTCGAACTGCTTCGAGATTCCCGATTCGGGCGTAGCAGAAGCAGCACGCTCGCCGATCTCTATGTATTGCAGCCCTTTACGGGAGACTGGATCCTGAATTTCCCGAAATGGTCGTTCCCGAATCGGACCCACACGTGGAGGCCAGATCAATTGAATCATTCCCGTACAATCTCGCTATGAATGGCCTTGGTAATTCAACCTTTTTTCGGCCGGGCGACAGAAAGCCTGATCAACTTCGTCCGCTCTCCCTGAATCCCGATTTCGTGCAAACGGCGGAGGGTTCTGTCTTCGTTTCGCTGGGAAACACTCGGGTGCTTACGAATGCGACGATCGAGCAAGGTGTCCCGGGCTGGCTGCGTAATTCAGGCAGGGGCTGGGTGACGGCGGAATATTCGATGCTGCCACGATCCACGGTGACGCGCACCCCGCGCGAGAGTGAACGAGGCAAAATCGGCGGTCGGACCCATGAGATCCAGCGGCTTATCGGACGAAGCCTGCGCTCGGTAATTGATATGCAGGCGCTGGGAGAGAGAACGGTCATTCTCGACTGCGATGTAATTCAGGCCGACGGAGGAACGCGTACGGCCGCGATCACGGGCGCAGCGGTGGCGCTGGCGATTGCGCTGAATGCGCTGGTAAAGGCGGGAACGCTAAAGCAGTCGCCAATGAAGCAGCTTGTGGCGGCGACTTCGGTAGGGATTGTGGGCGGCACTCCGCTGCTCGATCTGTGCTACGAGGAAGACTCCCAAGCCGAAGTTGACATGAACGTTGTCATGACGGCAGATGGAGGCCTCGTGGAGACCCAGGCGACGGCGGAGAAGGGAAGCTACTCGCGCCGGGACCTGGATGCGATGATCGATCTCGCCGAAGCCGGGCTCAAGCACATTTTTGAGATTCAGCGGTCTATTCTCTCGAGCTGAGTTCGACGAGATTTATACCCCTTGGGGCGAACTGCCGATTGGCTGCGGCTGAAGTTAATGACCGGGTTTAGGTGCGCCTCCAGGATTCCATTGCGGGTGGAAGTCACTGCCCGCGAGCCAGCGGACGGGTTCGATGAGCGACTGAATGGCGCGGGTCATGAAGGCGACGTTGAGGTGAGCCATGTCGTCGCTGGGCTGGTGGTAGGTGGGTGGCGTTCCCCAGCCTCCAGCGGTGTGCGCGACAACGCCCTGCAGTGCAAGTGCGTAGTTATCGGAGCGCTCAAAGAAGTGCTGCTCGGGGTAGGGGTCGGGCCCGAGGAGAGCGCCGTGTTCTTTGAGGGTGGGGCCGAGATTGGATCGATCCCAGCCCGTGAGGAGGAGGACTCCAGGGGGCATCTTGGGATCCTGGTTGCCGATCATTTCGAACTCGAGGTTGGCAACAAGGTCATGGAGCGGAACGGGCGGATGCTTGCCGAAGTACGTCGATCCGAGTTCACCGAGTTCTTCTGATCCGTAACAGACGAAGAGGACGCTTCGGCGGAGGTGCGGGCCGGAGCCGAGGGCATGGGCGAGTTCGAGAACGGCGGTGGTTCCAGCGGCATCGTCGTCGGCGCCGTTGTATATGGAGTCGCCATTGACTGGGCGACCGACGCCGAGGTGATCGAGATGCGCGCTGAGCAGCAGAGTGCCTGCGGAAGGATCGGTTCCGGGAAGATAGCCGATGGCATTGAAAGTCTGGCGAGGCTTCGTCTGGGGGATCTCGTGAATGTTGATCGCGATCTGCGCGCCATCGGTGGCGGGAAGCTTTGATGCTGCAGCGGAGTGAAGCAGGATCACAGTAGGTGTTTTGCGTGCGGGATCTTCGGCGAGGTGGATGCTGACGCGTGTTTCGCCGCCAAACATTTGCGTCAGCGCACTCAGTGCCGGCGTTTCGGCGACGAGGATGATGGCTGCTCCGGCGCGGCGCAGGGCGGAGATGGCGGGGAAGAGGCTTTTGGGATCGGCGGTTCCAGTGACGAGGACGGCGGAGTTGGCGGGGAGTTCGGCACGGGGCGTCGCCGCAGCGGCCATGCGGACGAGAGTGCCGGAGGCTGATGCGCCGGGCGAGGTGAAGAGGAAGAAATCGGGGCCTTCGTGGAGAGTCGCGTCGGCGATCTGCAGAGTGCCGTGGCCATCGAGCTTCGGGGCGACGATGTCGGCGGTTTGCAGATAGTCGTTCATACCGGGGGCAGTTTTGAGGCCGTAGCTCTGGAATTCGCTGGCGACATAGGTGGCGGCGAGTTCTTCATCGCGAGTCGCCGAGCCTCGGCCGGCGAGGACGTCGCTAGAGAGAAAGTATTCGTGCGCGGTGACCCACTCTGGTTTCACGGTCCAGCTTTCCTGAGCGGGCGAAGGGATGGAGGCTGCGAGGAGTGCTAGGGCAGCGACACAGCGAGCGAGGTTCTTCAAATGAGGACGCTCCAGGCTAACATGTCAGGATAATGTCAGACACTGCTTTGATCGCATCTCGTTCGGCACGAAATTGGGAGTAACTATCCACTACTCCGGTCAACTTAAAAATCCAGCTCGGCTGGAGGATGTGATCGTTCTTGCTGAGAACCTGGCAAGAGAGTCAAATTGGGCCTTTAGTCGGATAGAAAGCGTCGATGCGGGTCATGCCGCGGGGTTTGTGGCGTTCCCTCATCGAGACTGTGAACCATTGAGATTTGAGTTCGGAGACGACTTCAGAGTACGAAGCTGGGTCAAAACTCAGTTTGCAGGTCTCGAGGTTCACGTCGATGTCGTCAGTTTCCTCAAACAGATTCGTCGCTTGATTGGCAGGCTTGGTGTTCGTGACGAAGGAGAATATTGGGAAACGGGCAGCAAGGAGAAACTCCGGGAGCACATGGACACGATCAACGGGGTCATCAGGGAGATGAAAGAGGAGAAACCCAGCATCCGGGTTGCGGTGCGCGAGCCGGATGGCCGAATAATCGATGTGATTGGCTAGCTCAACGAAATTTGGACCCTTAGATAGTTGTTGAGAATAGAATTCAACCGGCGTGGAGACCCTCAGGTCATTTACTTCGTATGAATTGCAATCTCGGAAGCGGCTCAGAATGCAGGCCGCGGTGTGCGCTTCGGCACACTTTTTGATTGCGCGGCTCTGGTACCATAGGGACGATTGCAGTTCCTGCCGTTTGAGCGCCATGTGCCCGGCGGCCGAATCCTTGAAAGTTCATATGAAGGAGAATTTGCTATGCCTTTAGTGTCCATGCGGCAGCTCCTCGACGAGGCCGCCAAAGGCGGATACGGCGTCGGCGCATTCAACGTCAACGACATGGAACAAATTCAGGCCATCATGGCTGCGGCGAAGGAGACGAACTCGCCGGTGATCGTGCAGGCGAGCCGCGGCGCGCGACAGTTTGCAGAGGATCTCTATCTATTCCGGCTGATCCAGGCGGCGGCAGAATTGAATCCTGACATTCCGATCGCGATGCATCAGGATCACGGCAACAGCTTCGAGACGTGCAAGAGCGCCATCGGCCTCGGCTATACCTCCGTCATGATGGACGGATCGTTGAAGGAAGACGGCAAGACTCCCTCAACCTTTGAAGAGAACGTCGAAGTGACTCGGCGCGTGGTGGATTATGCGCATGAGCGCGGCGTCACGGTGGAAGGCGAGATCGGCGTGCTGGGCGGCGTGGAAGACGGGCACGGCGCGGGTGGATCGGGACTAGAGCACATCACAGATCCCGACCAGGCTGTTGAGTTTGCGGAGCGCACCGGCGTGGATGCACTGGCAATTGCCATCGGGACCAGCCACGGCGCATACAAGTTCAACAAGAAGCCGGATGGCTCCGTGCTGAAAATGGACGTGCTGATCGCAATCCACAAGCGCCTGCCGCACACGCACCTGGTGATGCATGGTAGCTCCTCGGTGCCGCAGGATTTGCAGGACATCGTGAATCAATACGGTGGCAAATTGAAGCCGACGTGGGGCGTCCCGGTCGAGGAAATCCAGCTCGGAATCCGTAACGGCGTACGCAAGATCAACGTGGATACGGATAACCGGCTGGCGATTACGGGCGCTATCCGCAAGGTGTTCGCGGAGACCCCGGAGAAGTTCGATCCGCGCGATTATCTGAAGCCGGCACGCGAAGCGATGAAGAAAGTTGTTGCGCTGCGCATGCAGCAGTTCGGTCAGGCGGGACACGGCAAGGACTACACGCCGCTTCCGATTGCGAAGATGGCGGAAGGATACAAGAGCGGCGCTCTGGATACTCGTCCCTCGGTTGCAGCAGGTCGCTAACTTCGAATCTGAATTGCAAAGCACGACGGCCGCTCCCGGAGATTGGAGCGGCCATCGTTTTTTCCGGGTTTTGTGTTCTGCTTACTGGTCCCCTCCGAGGACATTTTCGACTGGCGTGATCACGCCGAAAAGGCCATGGGACTCATCCTGAGGGCCTGCGGCGAAGAACAGGCTGTTGGCTGGTCCTGAAGTGCCTCCGCTGCCGAACGCGATTCCCCAGAGGCCGTCGATCCAGATCGGGTTGTTGCCGGCATCGTTCAGTTGACCCTTGAACCTGCCGGTGACGGGATCGAAGACGGCGATGGTGCCGGCGCCGAATTGGCCAACGAGGATGTCGTGGCTGAAGGCGCCGAAGTCAGACGGAGCCTGTGCCAGTCCCCACGGAGCGTTGAACCACCAGCCGTGTTCGAGGCGATTGATAAGGTGGCCCCAGGGCGTGAAGACATCAACGTAGCCGAGACCTGTGCCGGCGACTTCATCGTGCTTTTCGCTGTCCTGCTTGGCGTATGCCACGTAAAGATTCCCACCGATGTTTTGGATATTGAATGGGGCGAAGCCGTGGCGCACGCGATCATCCCGGAAGGCTTCTTCGCCAAGCGAAATGGGATGAAAGTACTTGTCGTAAACTCGAATGCGCCCTCGACGGAAGTCGGCGGCGTAGAGGAAATTGGCAATCGCTCCGCCTTTGTTGTCGTTGATGGTGGCCATGGCGAGGCCTTTGAAGACGGACGCACCCTTGGTGTTCACCTGGATCACGGCAGATGCTCCTCCGTTCCAAGCGGAGATCGTTCCGTCTTCGGTGGCAAAGATAAACTTTGCGGGCGCATTAGGGGAAAGTTGAAAATCGCTGGTGCCATTGAAAACCTGGCCGGTGGGTGTGCCGGTGGGGTTCTTGTTCGGGTCTCCAGATGGGATGGTTACTACGAGAGGCACGATGCTGCCGGTGCCTGAGTACAACGTTGCTTTTCCTGTTCCGTTATCGGAAATCCACCAGGGTGTTCCTGTGCCGCGCGACATGCCCCATCCGTTTATGAGATTGGTGTCAGTTGTTGTGTCCGAGACAAGGTTGGTCTGAGTGTAATGTTGAAGCTGCTGAGCCGGGACTGCCATTGCAAGCCCGAGTACTCCGGCGAACGCGGTGAGGGGAAGGCTCGCGCCGCTACCTCCATGCATGTTGAACATAGGTACTCCTCATGGCGGGTCAGATCCATCTGATCCCGCGCGATTGCCGGGCGAGAGCATTGCCTCAGCTAGGCAAAGGTATCCGGGAGGGCATGCGAGGGATGTCAGGCAATTGTCATCGCGCAGTCATTCCTTGATTGAGTTTTAGAAGCGAGCTGACCAGAAGGATTACTCATTGGTAATCACCGGCCAGCGGGAAATCAGAGCCTCGGCGTGCGATTTCGCTACTCTGCAAAGCACTTGTTCTTGAAAGCGCGGACACCGTGCTTTGGTTACTACTGTGCAATGGTTCGGGTTGCTTCCTTTCAATAAGGAACAAGCATCAAAGGGTTTTGTGTCCGTCCAACGTTCGTACCCGGCGCGGGGCGGACGCACTCCAGCCGGGACCACCTCGCCCCCCAGAGCGCAATCTGGCACATGTACGAGCCGTCTAAGGCAGGCCCACGTGAAAACTTTTTCTTCCCTGACTCGCTTGCTAACCTTGGTTGCAATTTCGGTCTTCGCCGCCAACGCCTCAGCAGCAGTTCCAACTGTTTCAATCACAGCCAGTTCCAACAGCATTACTTCGGGACAGACCGTCACGCTGACGGTGACGGAGACGAGTGCAAGTTCTATCCATGTGACCGGATCCAATGGCACTTCATATAACCTGCCCTACAACGGCGGAACCCTCACTGTAGCGCCGACTTCCACCACCACCTACACAGCAGTTGCCACGAACTCGCACGGCAGCGCCAGTGCTCAGACAACAGTCACAGTCAGTTCGGGATCAGGCGGTGGGTCAGGAGCGCCTACGGTATCAATTTCGGCGAGCTCTACCAGTATTTCGGCCGGACAGTCGGTCACACTGACGGTCACAGAAACCAGAGCCGGATCGATCAAGGTGACAGGATCCAACGGGACCTCGTATGGCCTTCCTTACAACGGTGGTACGCTTACCGTCTCACCGACTTCGACCACCACCTACACTGCGACGGCGACCAACTCGCACGGCAGCACTACGGCCCAGGTCACAATCTCCGTTGGATCCACTGCACAGAACCCAACGGTGTCGATTTCCGCGCAGAATAGCTCGATCAATCAGGGCAGTTCAGATCTGTTGACCGTTACCGCAAGCAATGCGACGAGTGTTGTGGTCACAGGATCGGACGGCAGCTCCTATCCGCTCTCCTCTACGGGAGGCACAGTGACGGTGACTCCGAGCGCGACCACCACCTACACAGCTGAAGCGACGAACGCAACAGGGACCACAGCTTCGGCGCAGACAACCGTGACTGTTGCATCCTCGGGTGGCGGTGATGTGAGCGAAGTAAAGCACGTCATTTTCATGATGCAGGAGAATCGATCGTTCGATAGTTACTTCGGGATGCTCAACCCCTATCGGAGGGCGAAGGGCTGGAATGTCGGCGATGATGGAAAGACTTACGATGTAGACGGAATCGACGACAAGCTGAACACGATCAGCAACAAGGATGACGAGGGCGATACTTACTTCCTGTACAAATTTCGCACGACTTGTATCGATGACGACAGTTCCGACTGGCTCGCGAGTTATGGAGATGTGAACCGGTATAACTTCCTGACCACTCGTCCAATCAACATGGATGGATTTGTGCACACCGGGGAAGGCTTCGCGAAGAGTTGCAATGCATCAGGAAAATGCAGCGGTGCCTACACTGACGTGACCGGCGAACGGGCCATGGGGTACTACGATCAGGATTTCCTGAACTACTACTACTACATGGCCTCGCAATTCGCGGTATCCGACCGATGGTTCTCGCCAGTTTCAAGCAAGAGCACGCCAAATCGCATCGCGACCTTCGCCGGCGGTACCACGCAAGGGCTGGCGTATGATCGCGGCCTCGACGACCACGTCGGGCAAGAGGTTTCAAAGACGATTTTCCAGGAGCTGAATGATGCCGGTGTTTCCTGGAAGATCTATTACCAAAAGACGTCTTCGGCTTATCCCGACACGATGTTTTCTCAGTTCAGCTGGGCCAATAATTTCCTATATCACAAGACGAGCACCAACTCCTGCACGGGAACTACACAGCCGTCCAGCGTAGTGGGCGATTCAACGAATTCGTTCTGCATCGATCCGCAGCATCTGGCTCCTATCACCCAATACTTTACCGATCTCCAGAACAACACTCTCCCGGCGTTTGCGTTTATCGAGAATGGAAGCAGTGATGAGCATCCGGGGTCGAATCAGTCCATCTTTAGCGGCCAGTCCGTGGTCGCGAACATCATCAACAAGTTCATGGCCAGCTCGTCATGGCAGAACTCGATCTTCTTCTTCGCCTACGATGAAGGAGGCGGTCCTTACGATCACGTTCCGCCCGTTCCGGGGCACTCAAACCAGAACACAGATGCCTCACTGGGTTCTATCCCGGACATCTCTTCAATTGCAGTTAACCCGGACAGCTACAATCCATGTCTGCCGCCAACCACTGGCGTGTATACACTTCATTGCGATCTGCGCCCCAGCAGTCCGGGAGCGCACAGCGGAGATGCTGCGGCGGTGCAGGGATTTGCCGCCCAACTCGGCTTCCGCGTGCCGAACTTCATCGTCTCCCCGTTTACCCGGAAGCACTATGTCTCACACACACCCATGGATCACACCGCCGTCATCAAGTTCGTTGAAAGCCGGTTCATCGGTCCATCGGCCCATCTAACAAACCGCGATGCTGCACAACCGAACCTGCTGGAGTTCTTCGATTTCAGCGGAACTCCATGGGCAACGCCACCCACACCACCAACCCCGGCTTCCAATACTTCGATAGGCTACAATGCCTGCCTGCCTGCGAGCATGGGACCGTAGCAGTGGCAGGAAGAAAACAAAGAGGCTGAGTACCAAAGAACTCCCGGGAGGAAACACATTCCCGGGAGTTTGTTTTTACGTTTGGTAGCCTAAAGGCGCGATGAATCGGGACAAAGCGAGATCTGACGGGTTTTTACTGCTGTGTCTGGGCTCGCTCACGTTTGTCGCGCTGGGCTTTCTGATGCTGATGGCCCGAAAGGATTCTGGGCTCGATTTCCGGATTGCCTACAGCGCCGCGCGTTGCCTTGTACTGCATCGGGATCCGTACAGCGAGGCTGAGTTGCTGCAGACCTATCAGGAAAATGGCGGGACTCTGCCGCAGGGCGGGGTAGAAACGCTACGTTCTGAAGCCCTCTACATCTATCTGCCGACGATTTTTTCTGCCACTATCCCGCTTCTGGTATTTCCGATGTCAGTCGCGTATATCCTCTGGACTGCATTGGCTGCGCTCGGTTTTCTGATTGCCGCCGTGATGATGTGGGAGGTGGGCAAAGATCGTGCGCCGCTGCTCACCGGGGTACTTCTATGCTTCTATCTAGTCAACAGCGGGTCGTTGATTTCGACCGGTAACGCTGCCTCGCTTGCATTGAGTCTTGGAGTGATCGGTGCGTGCTGCATTCTTCGCGAGAGGTGGGCGATCGCAGGAGTTCTCTGCCTGGCGGCGAGCCTTGCGATCAAGCCACACGATTCTGCCTTTCTGTGGTTGGCTCTGCTTCTTTTCGGGGGAACATTTCGCAAGCGCGCCTTACAGAGTCTCGCAGCGATGATTGGCGTGAGTTTGCCCTTCCTTGTGTGGGTGTGGCGGATCGCACCGCAGTGGATGGACGAAATGCGAGCGCATATCGCGATTCTTTCCGCACATGGTGCCGTGAGCGATCCGGGCCCTGCGACCGTGTTGAACCGAGGCACGCTGATGTTGACCAACCTGCAAGCACTTTTCAGCCTGATGCGGGATGATCCACGTTTCTATAACACGGCAAGCTACGCGGTTTGCCTGGTGATGGCGGCAGTTGCCATTGCTGTAGGCGCGCGTCGACGCTCGACGGAGGATGCGCGGTGGTTGGCCATGGCATTTGCTTCGGCGCTCTCTCTGCTGCCTGTCTACCACCGGCAGTATGATTCGAAGCTTCTCATTCTGACAATCCCCGCCTGCGCGCTGTTATGGGCGCGAAGGGGACGGTTCGGCAAGGCCGCCGTTCTGGTGACGGCGCTAGGCTTTGTGGCAACTTCCGATCTGCCCTGGGCGTTTTACCTGGCTGGTACCTCAGGGATGCAGCTCTCGGGAGTTGCAGCGAAGCTCTATTTCATCTCTCTGGCGGCTCCGGTGCCGACTGTGATCGCAGGGATGGCGATGTTCTACCTCTTCTCGTACATCCGTGAAAATCGGGTGAGTGCCCCGGCGGAGCCGATCGTTTCGGAGACGCAGCGAGTGGTTTCCATCAACTGAGCCGGCCCAGCAGGCTAATACTCGCGCGGCGGACCGGGAATCACGAGATCGCCGGCTCGATACGCGGCGAAGCTAAGGAATGGGAACTTATCTCCTGATCCTTGTACTGGAGTTGGTAGAGCTTCCAGTAAAGCCCGCGTTGCGCCAGCAGGTGCTGGTGGTTTCCCATCTCGCGCAACTGGCCTTTATGCATCACGAGAATTGTATCCGCACGCTGAACGGTCGAAAGGCGGTGCGCGATGAGGACGCTGGTGCGGCCTTCGACCATGCGATCAAGCGCTCCTCGGATACGGAGTTCGGTATCGGTATCGACGCTGGAGGTCGCTTCGTCAAGGATGAGAATGTTCGGATTGTAAGCAAGGGCGCGGGCAAAGTTGATGAGCTGCTTCTGTCCTGTGGACAGGGAGTTGCCGCGTTCACGTACCGGCTCCTGGAACTTGTTGGGAAGCGATTCGATGAAGTCGAGCACGTTTACATCGCGCGCAGCTTCTTCGAGGGCGGCATCCGTGATCGCGTCGTTGCCAAAACGAATATTCTCGGCAATGGTTCCGGCGAACAGGAAAGGATCCTGCAATACGACGGCAAAGTGACTGCGAAGCGCGGCTAGATCGAGCTCGCGCACGTCGATCCCATCGAGGTAGATGGATCCGGCAGTTACGTCGTAGAAGCGCATCATGAGGCTGGTAAGAGTGGTTTTACCCGCGCCGGTGTGGCCGACAATCGCGATTGTCTGGCCACGCTCGATCGTGAATGAAGTATCTTTCAGAATCCATTCAATATCAGTGATTGCTGCGAGATGACGGGCGCGATCGGGTGAATCGGCGAGGCTATCGATGAAGGCCTTCTGTTCAGGCGTGAGTTTCTGATAGGTAAACCAGACATTGCGAAATTCAATGCGGTTTGAGCCGTCACCTGATTTTGGATTCGCAGGACTCACGATTTCCGGCTGCGTATCCATCAACTTAAAAATGCGCTCGCAGGCGGCCATGGCGGCCTGGAGGATGTTGTACTTGTCGCTGAGATCCTGGATGGGACGCCAGAAACGCTGTGAGTACATGTTGAACGCAGCGAGCATGCCGATGGTGACCGAGCCGGAGAGCACGCCGAAACCGCCTCGCCAGATGACGAGCGCGATCGCGATTGAGGAAAGGATTTCGACGGCAGGGTAGTAGAGTGCGTAGGCGAAGATGGTGTCTTTGAACGCGATCATGTGGAGGCGATTGACTGCCTCGAAGTCCGTGTAGGCGCGCTGTTCGCGGTTGAAGAGCTGGACCACGCTCATGCCACTCACGTGCTCTTGCGTGAAGCTGTTGATACGTGCAATGGCGGCGCGAACACGGCGGTAGCTCTCGCGCACGCTGTTGCGGAACATGCGCGTGACCAGCAGGATTAGGGGGAACACGGAGAAGGCCAGCAGCGCTAGCCACCACTTTGTTTTGAGCATCACGATGGCCATGAAAGTCAGCGTGAAGAAGTCATCGACGATTGCAAGAATGCCGCCGGTGAACATTTCGTTGATGGCATCGACGTCGGAAGTGATGCGCGTGACCAGGCGGCCTACGGCGTGCGTATCGAAGAAGCCAACGTGCATGCGTTGCATGTGGCGGAAGATATCGCGGCGCAGATCGAACATGATTTTCTGGCCGGTCCATTGCATGAGGTAGGTCTGAACGAACTCGAAGAGGTAGGCGGAAACCTGACAAATGAGGTAGAGGATGGCGAGGCGAGTGATGCCCTGGATCGGATCGCTGGGCAAATGGCGGAGCAGAATTGCTGTGGGACCGCCCTCATGGGTAAGCAGGGTGGCTCCCGAGGCGGCTTTATCGGTGGGAAAGTAGCGGTCCATCCCTACCATTAGCAGGAATGGCCCGGCTATGTCGCTGATGGACTTGAGGCTGATGGAAATGGAGGAAACGGCAGCTTGCCACCAATATGGCTTAAGGTAGTGGCCCAGGCGCTTAATCAGGCGCGAGTCGTAAACTTTGCCAATCGGGTCTTCGTCGGGTTTCTGCTGCGGAGCGTCCCCATTGCGCGGTTCGGGCTTTTTCGCATCAGTTTGGCGGGGTTTTTGCTCGGCGTCCGGCATCGATTCCTACGTCCATTGTACGGGGAGAACACTGGGGCGGCCTCAGGCTCGAATCGCCTGACCTTGTTCCGGCCCGTTCCTTTGGACTCAGCTGGTGGCGCGCGGGATACAAACGTTCAGTTTTGGGAAATCAAAGCGGCGGGTGAGTGAGTCACACGTGCAATAGACTCGAACGGTGGGACTGAGCGATTCCAACGTACGCTCAATGAGCGACCAACAACCGGCGTCTCTGGTGCGCCGCGGGCCCTACTTATATCCTCCCGGGTTGCGGCTCAATCTGCCTTTCTATCGCTTCCACAGGTTCTTCGATCCGCAGAATCCGATCCTGCTTTTTGAGTACCTGAGGCGCTACGGACGGGCGGCGCACTATCGGATCCTTTGGAGTGACGTTGTTCTGCTGAACGATCCGGCGGATATCGGGGAAGTTTTAATTGATAAGGCGTCATCGTTCGGCAAGGATCGCACCCAAAAGCGCATGAAAATCCTGCTCGGGGAAGGACTCATCACCGCGGACGGAGAGAGGCACAAACGCGGGCGACGAATCGCGGCTCCAGCGTTCCATCGGCATCGAATCGAGGGATATGCCGACCAGATTGTGAGACTTGCCAGCACCATGCGCGAGCAGTGGATGCCCGGAGTCGAGTTTGATATCTCTGCCGAGATGATGCGGCTGGCGCTTCAGGTAGTGGCCCGGACGCTTTTCGACACCGAAGTCACGCCACAGATCCATGAAATTGACGATCAGGTGAACATCATCATGGACCTGTATCACTTTCTGGTTACATTGCCGCGGGCCGAACTGCTATTGAATTCGCCGCTTCCGAAGATGCGGCGGTTTCGGGCGGCGAAGAAGCGGCTGGATGAGGTAGTGGGCGGAATGATCCAATCGCGGCGGTCGGAAATCGATGCTGGATCGGGTTCAACGGCCACAGGGGATCTGCTTTCGATGCTGGTAGCTGCACGAGATGACGAGGCGGGTGGAGATGGTCACCAGTTGAGTTCAGAAGAACTGCGGGATCATGTGCTCACGTTGTTCCTCGCGGGTTTCGAAACGGTGTCAAACGCGCTTTCGTGGACATGGTTGCTACTCGGACAAAATCCGGAGGCTGAGAGCAGATTGCATGCCGAAATCGATACTGTTCTCGCAGGTCGACCGCCGACGTTGGAGGACATGCCGCGGCTCGAGTACACGGCGATGGTGCTGTCGGAGTCAATGCGCCTGTATCCGCCGGCTTGGGCGATGGGGCGAGAAGCATTGCAAGATGTATCGATTGGCCCGTACCGCTTGCGGAAGGGAACGATGGTGTTCTTTAGCCAGTTCATTGTGCACCGGGATCCGCGGTGGTTTCCTGAGCCGGTGCGCTTTATTCCGGAGCGGTTCACTCCTGCGGCGAAGGCCGGGCGACCTCGGTTTGCGTACTTCCCATTCGGCGGCGGAGGACGACAATGTATTGGCGAATCTTTTGCATGGATGGAAGCTACGCTGGCCTTGGCGACGCTCGCTCAGCGGTGGCGCGTGCATGTGGTGGAAGGCCAGAAAATTGAGCTTCAACCGAAGATTACGCTTCGATCGAAGAATGGAATCCCGGTTCGCGCCTATCCGCGAGGTCAGGCAGGCTGACGAGTATTCCTCACGGCGTTCGCTGGCGACAATTAGGCAATGCCGTAGACTTTAGGGGTGGGATTCCAGAGCTTTCATGGCAACGGGATAACGGTAAGGCGGCTTCGCGAGTGTGCTCGCAGCGGACACTTCCCGCAAGGGCTGATCCTCGCCGGTCCCAAAGGGGCAGGCAAGTATGCGCTTGCACTAATGCTGGCGCAGGCAGTGAACTGCCTGGAGAATGCCGAGTCGGATGGGTTGCCGGACTTCTGCGGACGGTGTGCAAACTGCACGCGCATCGCTGAGGCTCGGAATCTGGAAGAGCGGGTCGCGGAAGCGGTCGCCGCGCGTGAGGATATGCGCGATGCCGACAAGCGGGAGACGCGGATCCTTATTCAGACGCATCCAGATGTACTGATCATTCCGCCCGATCCTCCGCAGTTAATGATCAAGCTGGGGCAGGTGCGCGAGGTGATCCATGCCGCTTTTTATCGACCTCCAGTGGAGGCACGGCGCGCGTTCTCGATTTTCACCTGCTCGACATTTATGAAGGAGGCGGCGAACAGCCTGCTGAAGGTGCTGGAGGAACCTCCGGAACGGACGTCGATCGTCCTGCTGACGGAGAATCCGCACGAACTTCTGCCGACGATCCGCTCGCGGGCAATGCTGTACAGGCTGGGAGCGCTTCCTGCGAGTGAGATCGAAGAGTTGCTGGCGGAGCGGCGGCCTGAGCTGAAGCCGCAGGAACGTGCATTGGTTGCACGATTGGCAGAAGGCGCGGTTGGGCGCGCGCTGAATCTCGACCTCGGGGTCTTTCTGGCGAGCCGGAAAGATGCGCTGCTGGTGCTGCGGACTACGCTGCGAGAGCCGGATTATTCGGAGCTGTTTCGGGCTACTGAGAGCTATCGAGGAGGCGCGGATGGGCAGGACAAGACGATCAGCCTGCTTCGAGCGCTCGGAAGTCTGCTCGAAGACCTGCTACTCGTTGTGGCGGGAACTCCCGATTTGATTCGTAACCTCGATCTCAGAACAGAACTGGAACGCATGGCTCAGGGAGTCACGGTCGACTGGATCGAAGCGGCTTCGCGCGCGGTGGTGCAAGTGGAGCAGGGAATGCGCCGCAATCTGTTGCGCTCTCTTTCGCTGGATGCGATGGCTGTTAGCCTTCCGGAACGTTGAAGGTCAAGAGACAGCGACAATCCACAGCGAACGATTGAAAGAAAAGCAACTTCGGGCTAGCCTGCGGCATCTTTTGGGGTAGAATCAGAGGACTTTCAGCAAAGACAGTCACGAGTCTGCTTCCCTGGCGTGCGTTTGTTCCAGGGTTCAACCGGCTCCCAGGACAGTTTCCTGTTTCTTTCCTTTGAAGCAAAGTGCTGCAGATGTTCTGCATCTTTCAAATCACGAGTTCCGTTGCCGCGGAGGTTCATATCTTATGAATAGTCAGATCACTTTGCCGGGTGTCGATGGCCAGCGCCGGCAATCCTATTTTGCTCAACATCGCACGAATCACGCGCCATCGACGCCGCCATTTCGGTTTACGAATCACGAAATAGAAGAGAACTCGACGCATCGACAGGCAGAATTGTTTTACCTCCAGAAGCAGATTCAGTCGCAGACTCCGATGGTGATCGTGCTCGAAGATGGAGAGAAGCTGCAGGGACAGATTGAATGGTACGACCGCGGCGTGCTGAAGATTCGCGGGCGGAGCAAGGTGCTGATCTATAAGTCTGCGATCAAGTACATGTACAAGCTGGGTGAGGCAGGACAGTAAGAGCAGGCAGTAGGAATCAGGAAGAGGAAGTTAAGCGGAGGATGCGGCTTTGCGGAGGCGATCGCGGATTGCGTCGCCGATTCCGCCGAGCTCCGGCACGGGGCAGAGGATTACATCGCAACCTTGAGCGTCCAAAGCGCGGAGACCGGCGTAAAGTTTTTCGGCCAGTTCCTGGGGTGCGCTCCAGCGGCCCCACGCGAATCCGGTTCCAGCACGGAGCGGCGTTCCGAGGTCAACGTTGGCTAATTCTGCCGGGAGCATAACGCCGATGCGTGCGCGCTCGTGCGCTTTCGCGGCTTCGCTGAGGCGAGCGGGAAGTTCGGAGAGCGATCCTTCCACAAGAATCAGACGAGCACGCGGAGCGTAGTGGCGCAGGCCGACTCCCGGTGACGGAAGGCCTTCGCG
>DATNFD010000156.1:0-39831 GCA_035606555.1 Occallatibacter sp. | reverse complement strand
GTGCTGGCCTGTAACAACTACGAAGTGATCGACATGGGCGTCATGGTTCCAGCAGAGAAAATCCTGGAGCGCGCGAAGGAGGTAAAGGCGGACATCATCGGACTGAGTGGACTAATTACGCCGTCCCTTGAGGAAATGGTTCACGTTGCTCGTGAGATGGAACGGCAACAGTTCAAGCTGCCGCTGCTCATCGGCGGAGCCACGACAAGCAGGGCGCATACAGCAGTGAAGATTGCGCCTCACTACAACGGACCTGTGGTGCATATTGTGGACGCGAGCAGAGCGGTGCCTGTGACAACAAGTCTGCTGAGCGAGGAGAACAGAGAAGACTTTGTTGCACATCATCGAGCCGAGTATGAAGCAGTGCGCAAGGCGCACGCCGCGCCGCAGGTGAAGACGATTGCTCTGGATGAGGCACGCAAGCGAAGGACACGAATCGACTGGAGAGCAGAGGATGTTGCGCAGCCGGAGTTCACGGGCGTTAGGGTGCTAAATGACTTTCCATTGACGACCCTGCGGGAGTTTATCGATTGGTCGCCGTTCTTCCATGCTTGGGAGTTGAAAGGCGTATATCCGCGCATTCTGGATGATGAGAAGCAGGGAACGCAGGCCAGGCTGCTATTCAATGAGGCAAATGCGCTTCTCGACAGGATTATTGATGAGGGGCTGCTGAGCGCGCGCGCGGTGTACGGATTGTTTCCCGCATACGCGACTGGTGATGATGTGGAACTGTTCGCGGATGACTCGCAGACACAGCAGCTTCCGACTCTGCACTTCCTGCGGCAGCAGGCGAATCGCGAAGGCAGCGAGCCGTGCCGGTCGCTGGCGGACTTCGTGGCGCCGCGTGAGACGGGCCTGTGCGATCACGTGGGAGCTTTTGCGGTAACCACGGGAATCGGACTGAAGGAATTGGCAGACCAGTTCCGCGCGAAGCACGATGACTATAACGCGATCATGGCGGAGGCGCTTGCCGACCGTCTAGCCGAGGCATTTGCAGAGTGCCTTCACAAGCAGGTGCGCGATGAGTGGGGTTACGGGCGAAGCGAGAAGCTCAGCATTGACGACCTTATTCACGAGAAGTATCGCGGAGTCCGCCCCGCGCCAGGCTATCCGGCCTGTCCGGACCACACGGAGAAGGGAGCGATCTGGCAGCTGCTGGATGTCGAAGAGAACACCAGCATCAAGCTGACGGAATCTTTCGCAATGTGGCCAGGATCCAGCATTAGTGGTCTTTACTTCGCGCACCCTCAGTCGCGATATTTCACGCTGGGCAAGATCGATCGTGAACAGGTTGCCGATTATGCGGAACGCAAGGGAATGAGCGTGGCCGAGGTGGAGCGATGGCTGGCGCCTAATCTGAATTATGATTCCGGGCGTTGATCAGCGTCGCGCTTTTCGGTGCTGTGGCGTGAATCACATCCCGCCGGTGCGCGGATGATTGAACCTGTCTGTCGCTGGATAGTTAGATGTTGAACGATGAGACTAAACCTGCCGTCCATCGGGATGGGAGGGTTCACGTGCGGGTGAGGTTGAAAATGTTTGCGGCTTTGATTCTGGCAAGTTCACTTATGTGTGCATGCGGCGGCGGCAATGCAAGTGCGAGTAACGTAGGCAATCTCCCGGCTGAGCAGAGTGCAGCGACGCCCACTGTGACCACAACGCCTGCGCAAAATGGCGCGACAGTGGTCTCGCTTGCTGACAGCACGAGCGGGACAACGATCTATTTCACGTTGGACGATTCGACCCCGACACGCACTTCGATGCAGTACTTCGCTCCGTTCCTTGTTGCTTCGAACATGACCGTGAAGGCGATTGCGTCAGCGCCGGGCTACCTGAACAGCTCTGTCGTATCGAAGGGCTTTGCGCCGAACATTGCGTCGGGCGCGCTGGTGTGGAGCGACGAGTTCAGCAATCCCGGAACATCCACCGCGCTCGCTGATTCCAAAACCTGGACTTACGATACGGGATTCCGATGCTGCGGGAATAACGAGTTAGAAACGTACTGTGCGGCTGGCTCTGCAACAGCTCCGTGCGATCCCTCCAATCCGAATGCGTACATAGACGCAGGCGGTGTATTGCACGTTATGGGGCGTAAACTTTCGAGCACCACTTACACATCGGCGCGGTTGAAGACCCAAGGCATGTTCAGCTTTATGTACGGTCGCGTCGAGGCCCGGATGAAGCTGCCTGAGAGCCAGGGAATGTGGCCCGCATTCTGGTTACTGGGCAATAACATTACTACCGTGAGTTGGCCGGCTTGCGGCGAACTCGACGTGATGGAGCATATCGACGGCAGCAATCCGCCGTTCTCTGCAGGCGAGCAGCCAGCGGGATACGACTGGATTGCAGGTTCCGTACACGGTGGGAGCACGAGTGCTCATCTCGATGGAACGGACAAGTATCATCCTTCTGGCTTTTCGGCGGCTGACTGGCACATCTACGGGATGATCTGGACGAAAGGGCAGGTCCAGTTCTACGTGGATGATCCAGCGAACATTTATGTCACGTTCACGCCGGCGAACTTTGGGAATCCGTGGCCATTTGACGCAGGTCCGCAGTTCATCATTCTGAATCTTGCGATCGGTGGTGATTGGCCAGGTAATCCTGATGCGACGACGGCGTTTCCGGGTGATATGCAGGTGGATTACGTAAGGGTCTACACGAACTGAATCTTCTTTGTGGCTGTAAATCTCGGGACCGTGAAGTGCCACACTCGGGATGTTATTCTTGCGCCTGTTATGACACGTGTATCGATTTGCGTCCTTTGTTTGCTTCTGGGATTTAGCGGTGTGACTTTCGGCCAGGATTCGAGTGCGGCTCGGGTCCGCGTAGCTTCGCCGGATGGGAACATTGTCTTTCTTCTGGCGGATGCTCCGACGACTAAGGTCAAGGAGCCGAAGAGTGACGGGATCCGCTACTCGGTGGATTTTCGCGGCAAGTGGCTCATTGATGAGAGCGCGCTAGGGCTGAAGCTGCAGGGCGCGCGAGCAATTGGTCCGGGCATGCACAAGGTCGCGGTGCATACTGGCCAGCATGACGACACGTACACAATTCCGGTGGGTAAGACGAGCGCGGTGCGCGATCATTACAACTCCGTTGTGGTGGATCTCGCCGACAACGCCGGACGGAAGATGTCAATTGAGGTCCGCGCGTACGATGATGGAGTTGCCTTCCGTTATGTTCTTCCGGGAGAGGCGAGCGCGAAGACTGTGCGGGTCGAGCGGGAATTGACGGAGTTCAATTACCCAAAAGACGCGACTCTCTACCCGCTGATCGTAGATGGATTTCAGTCTTCTTACGAGGACGAGTACCAACAGCGACAGGTTAATGGGATTCATCACGACTGGTTGATTGCGTTACCGCTGCTCGCGGAGGTTCCGGGCGCAGGCTGGGTTGCTGTGACTGAGGCTGATATCGAGAACTACGCAGGCATGTATCTGCGCAAGGGCGAAGCGCGGTTTGGCTTGAAAGCCGAACTATCGCCGCGAGTCGATGATAAGAGCATTGCTGTAGAAACGAATGCGCCGGTGACGACTCCATGGCGCGTGTTGATGATTGGCGATGAGCCTGGTCGGCTGATTGAGTCGAATATTGTGCTGAACCTGAATCCGCCTTCGAAGATCACGGACACTTCGTGGATCACGGCGGGCAAATCGGCCTGGGACTGGTGGTCAGGAGAAGCTGCGCCGAGCGTGAGCTTCAAGCCTGGTATGAATACGGCGACGATGAAGCACTATATCGACTTCGCGTCGAGCTCGGGCTTCAATTACATGCTGATCGATGCGGGATGGGCGCTCGCGAATCGGAAAGGACCGGAAGATTACGCAGCGGTTGCGGATATTACGAAAATCGATCCACAGATCGATATGCCGGAATTGCTGAGGTATGCCAAAGAGAAGAATGTACGGATATGGCTGTGGTCGCATTGGACGTCAGTGGACAAGTACATGGAACAGGCGTTTCCGCTGTTTGAGCAGTGGGGAATCGCAGGCGTGAAGATCGACTTCATGGACCGCGATGATCAGCAGATGACTGCGTGGTACAGGCACGTTGCGGAACTGGCGGCGCAGCATCATCTGATGATCGATTTTCATGGGGCATTCAAGCCTGACGGTCTGCGGCGCACGTGGCCGAATGTGGTGACGCGTGAAGGCGTCATGGGGAAGGAATATCTGAAGTGGAGTGGACGAACGACTCCGGTGCACAATACGACTCTGCCGTTTACGCGAATGCTTGCGGGTCCGCTGGATTACACTCCGGGAGCTTTCGGAAATGCCACGAGAGCGGAGTTTGTGGCGCGGGACAAGGAGCCGATGGCGCCGAATACGCGGGCACATGAACTGGCGCTGTATGTTGTGCTGGAGAGTCCGCTGATGATGGTGTCGGATTATCCGGAACACTATGCGGGGCAGCACGATTTTGAGTTCATCAAGCAGGTTCCTGTGACCTGGGATGAAGTTCGCGTCCTCAACGGACGGCCGATGGAGAACATTACCGTTGCTCGCCGGAGCGGCAAGGATTGGTACGTTGGATCGATTACAAATTGGGATCCACGGACCGTGAAGGTTCCGCTGGATTTTCTGGGCGAAGGAAAATACACAGCCGAGATCTATGCTGATGCATCGGATGCTGGAACAGATGCGAAGCACACAGAATTTACAAAGAAGACAGTGGATCGCGATACCGTTCTGGAAGTGAATATGGCTCCAGGGGGCGGGAATGCGATCTGGATACACGCGGAGTGAAGAGCGGGTTCGCGCGCTTCACTCCGGACTGTTTGATTCGGTTTGCTGATGCTGTTAATCGCGGCGAGCTGCGAGCCAGGTGATGAAAGCGCCTGTGAGCATTCCGGCAGCAAAGATAACGCCGGCCGACTCAACGGGTTTGCGGCGCATCATGCGCTTTCCGTCGCTGATCATGTCTTCGGTTGCGTGGCGACCTTGTTCTACTGCTTTGACTGCCGTTTTGAATCCGTCTTCGACGGCTTGCGTGACGGTTGTCGAGAGCCGGGAAACCTCTCGATATACTTCATCGATTGACGGCACTTTTTCCAAAAGGTCTGAAGCCATAATGTTCTCTCTCCTTAGGGTCGCTAAAATTGTAAGCCCGAAAAGCTTTTATCTAGAGTGCAGCCGTTCACCGGCGCCTTTTTGTTGAGATGTGATCCTCGATGCAGTTGTTGCACCTCCGGAGCGAGCGAACGAGGGAAACAGAGCTTTTCCGGGCTGGAATTGATCCATTCAAACGGAATAGCTCTCCATTCGCTGTAATGCAACTTGCGCCGTTTGTGCGCCTGTGATAAAAACAAGTCATTCATGTTTGCCCCCAAAGGGCAAGCCTGAGTTTCATGCAGAGTGGCTGAGGGACGAGCCCTGTGACGCCACGACAACCTGCCCGCGCAAAACGGGAGTATGGTGTCAACTCTTGCCCGGAGACGGGGAACATGAGATTCGGGGGCTGCTTCAGCACTCATTGCTTTAGCAGCTTCGCAGGCAGTTTCGAGTCATTTCACGTTCACTTCTTTCTGGGCACGTCACGCGCTCGCGCTTCTCGTGTCACTCGCGAACACAGCGAGGGACCTTTGACGACTGCGTATTGGTTGCGATGTCGGGAATGCGGCAAGACCTATGGTCATCAGCCGCTTTCGATCTGCGATGAGTGCTTTTCCCCGCTCGAGGTGGCCTACGACCTTGATTACGCGAAGACCCGGTTTACACGCGAGACGATTTCCCAAGGGCCGCTGAACATGTGGCGCTACCAGGCGCTGCTGCCTGTGAAGGACAGCTATGTTCCGCAGACGCCTTCGGGTCTGACGCCGCTGGTGAAGGCTCCGCGGCTGGGAGCGCAATTTGGCGCGAAGAATCTCTACATCAAGAACGATGCCGTCTGCATGCCTACGCTGAGCTTTAAAGATCGCGTGGTGGCAGTTGCGCTGGCCAATGCGCAGGATTTCGGGTTCGACACGGTCGGGTGCTCGTCGACTGGGAACCTGGCGAACGCTGTTGCGGCCCACGCGGCGCGGCTGGGATTGAAGACGTACATCCTGGTTCCATCGGATCTGGAGCCAGCGAAGATTCTGAACACGCAGGTCTACGGCGCGACGCTGGTGCGCGTTGATGGGAACTACGATCATGTGAACCGGCTCTCGTCGCAGATTGCTGATCGATACAACTGGGGATTTGTGAATGTAAACCTTCGGCCCTACTACGCTGAGGGATCGAAGACGGTGGGCTATGAAATCGCAGAGCAGCTTGGCTGGCGGTTGCCAGACAATGTGGTTGTACCGATGGCGGGCGGCTCGCTGATTACGAAAATCCGCAAGGCGTTCAACGAGCTGATCGAACTCGGCCTGGTGGAAGAGAAGCCGGTGAAGTTTTTTGGCGCGCAGGCGACTGGTTGCTCGCCGATTGCGAAAGCGGTGAAGAACGATACCGACGTGATTGAACCGCAAAGGCCGAGCACCATTGCGCGTTCACTGGCGATCGGCAATCCTGCGGATGGAATCTATGCGTCGCGCGTAATTCGCGGAACAGGCGGCTGGGCCGAGGATGTTTCGGACGTGGAGATTGTTTCGGCGATCCAGGAATTGGCGGAGACCGAAGGCATTTTCACCGAGACTGCGGGCGGCGTGACAACAGCGGTGACAGCGCGGTTGTATGCGCATGGTCGCATCAAGCCGGATGAACTGACGGTTACGTGCATCACGGGCAACGGGCTGAAGACGACCGATTGCCTGAGTGGGGCGTACGACCAGAGCAAGGCTATTCGTCCGCGGCTCGCAGATTTTGAGACCTTTGTGGAAGAACAGAATGCAGCAAGCCAGGGGTTGAGCCTGGCGGGAGAAAGCTATGGCAGTTAGAGTCCTGTTGCCCAACGCATTTCAAAAGCACACGAACAACGTGAAGGAGATTTCGAGTTCGGCATCGAATCTGCCGGAGCTCGTTACCGACATTGAGGGCAGGTTTCCGGCGCTGCGGCAGCATCTGCGCGGAGATGATGGGCAGATTCGGCGGTTCATCAATTTTTACGTCAATGAAGAAGACATCCGTTTTCTGGGGAATGAGAAGTACGCGTTCCAGGAAGGGGATGAAGTGCTGGTGATCCCCTCGATTGCGGGTGGATGCTGCTGAGGTTTCAGTAGTACATGGCGTGCGCGGCCTCAGGGCCGCGCATTTTTTTCGGGCGGCTGCCGGGTCTTACGGGAGCGCGTGATTGGATCAGGATCAGTGGTTAGTTGCCAGTTTGCCAGCAGTTGGTGCTCGTAGAGGGTAGTACCCCCACCACGTTCCTATTGTTTTCAGTGAGTTAGAGACAGTTCAGTCTCGTAAGTAGATGAGCGTAAATGAGTTAAGTTGTAAATTGGTGCAAATACAGGTACTTAGGGCAAAGCGGACTTTGGGCAGAGGTACGGTATCGGGACCACAGGGCAAATTCACGCCGAAAGACCCGGGGGTTGGCGGCATCAGAAGAGAACGTTTCGTCTCTCAGCGAGTCAGCGGCGCTTCGCCCCATAGCCAGTCAGCGAGTCAGCGGGCTTCGCGCTATAGCGAGGCAGCGGCTTTGCCCGATGGCAAGTGGGCAGCTGGCGGTGCTTAGCCACAATTCTTCGAGTCAGCGGATTCCGAAACGATTTCTGGTAGCAGAATCATTGTGCGACGGAACCGCAAAACAGCATGCAAGGTTGAAGGTGCGATTTTACGGAGTGGAATTAGGAGATTAGCGGCGACAGAGACACCGGCGGCTGAGGCGGAGGGTGATCGAGAGAGCCCCGTGCACAGGCGGGGCTTTTTCAATTGAAATGTGTTTGACATGAGGGGGTGTATGAGGCAGACTGGCGACAGTTTTCCTGCTGTTGACACCCTTGTCAGATCCCGTTGTGTCCCACAGCCATTTGTGGCTTTCGCTCTGCTCGACTGGATGGTTTGGTGCGAGACAGAGCCCTACTGTGCATTGCGAAGACAATGCGGAGGTCGTACGAAGCGATGAAGGTTTTCCATTCCCCCATGCGGTTGCTGCTCCTGGCCAGTGTTTTTGCATCCACAGTTGAATTGAATGCGCAGAATACGCAACAGCTCTTCACTCCTCTGAACGTGAGGCTTTCGCAAGCTGGAGCGGGATACGGCGAGAGCCAGGTGATTTTCAATTCGAACACGTTGAATCTGGACTGCTCGCAGACGACGGCGCCGATTGCTTATCTCTCATCGGCGGCGAGCACGTCTCCGGCGAATAGTTCGGGGAACATTCTTGTAGATAACAACGTGAACGTTACTAATTTGACAAACGGTAACGGGCCGGTGAATGTCTGCAAAGGCGGAGTGAATACTTCATCGATCGGACCTTTTGAGAATTGCTTTACGAGCAGTTATCAGAGCGCGGCGAGCGCGGGAAATCTGACGGGACAGAACCCGGACTCATTCGTTGCGTCGGGCGGAGTTGCGCCGATCGATATCAGCGGGTTGTTGATTGCCAACTCGGCGCAGCAGATCAAGATCGACCTGGTGGATGAAGGCGGGTATGTTGCGAATTCGAGTGTGTATCTGAATACGAATTGCACGCTGGGCGGCGTTACGGGTCCGGCGACGATTTCAGGGAATACGATTCCGGCTTCGAATCCTACGCAGCAGCAGCTGAGTCAGGATTTCAATTTCAATACGGGGACCGATAAGATCATCGATTTCAAGTACGATCTGACCGGAGCTGAGTCGTCTGGATCGCTGACGATCAATGCGGACGGAGTGAATCCGATTGTGAGCGATTCGCCGCTCGATCCGGTGATCGATTATCCGACGAGGGTGTCGGGAACGCCGTTTTCGACTTCGATTTGTCTGGTACATGACGGTGAGGTTGTGGATGGCAATGCGGTTTGCAAGCTCTATACGTTGACGTGTACGACGGGGACAGGGTCAAACGCAACCGGAGCGCAGTGTCCCGCGTCGAGTGCTTCGAATGAGGTGCTGCAGGATATCTTCGACGGGCCCACATTCGATCTGAATGACATTTTGACACCGGGGGGACAGACTTTCCACGAAGGCATCGGGTTTCTGATGGCGAGCGAGGGCTGGGAGGGAGGTCCTTGCACCTTCGATCCGGCGTCGTCTCTGCAAGCGCTGCCTTGCCCGCAGAACCTGATGACCAGTTTCACGGGGCCGGGTCTGTTTACCTCAACTGGGCAGACAACTCGGCCGAATTCGACGTTCATTTCGATCGCGAAGGTTCCCGAGGATTTGACGACTGTGATGGTGACGGACAGTTCGGGGAATCCTGTGACGGTGGGTCCGGGCAACTGGATCAACAATGCAAATCCATATGTGAAGCTGTCGAGCCAGGCGCCGAATCTTGTTGGGACGGGGTTGCCGGGCGCGGCGACTTTCGTGCCGTCGCCGATCAAGAGCATCACGTTTGGTGTTTCGGCGGCGAACAGCGTGCCGGTGCCTGGGACTGCAATCCCCGGC
This sequence comes from Occallatibacter sp., assembly GCA_035606555.1. GTDB lineage: Bacteria > Acidobacteriota > Terriglobia > Terriglobales > Acidobacteriaceae > Telmatobacter. The sequence goes on along the minus strand of DATNFD010000156.1, from coordinate 30,379 downwards.
GAAACCACTGTTACGAATCCTTCCGATTGCCTGGATCCAGCGGCGACGACATTCACGACGCCTGTTCAACAGCTCGTCGGGCTGAATGAGGGCGCAACCCTTGTGCACTACTATGCGCAGGATTGCGCGGGGACTCAGGAACTGAAGTTTACAAAAGACCAGTCAGGCAGCTATTCGACGGGCTTCTATACGTTCCCCATCAATGTGGATACGGCGGCGCCGGTGATTGCTACGGGTCCGACGCTTTCGCCGGCTGGTCCTTACTACCAGGGGGAGACGGTGACGGCGACGTTCCAGTGCACAGACGCGCTGTCGGGCATTGTCCAGTGCGGAGGACAGAATTATGAGTCGGGTGTGGCGGATACGGGAACGCTAACGGCAAGCGTGCCGACGACGGGATCGGGTTCGCAGACGTTTACGGTTGTGGCCAAGGATGCTGCAGGGAACCAGACATCGCAGTCGGTGACATACCAGGTGCAGAGCGTCGACGCGCAAGTGCAGCTGAGCATTTCGCCTTTGACGGTGACTTACCCGCTGGGGACGAATCTGACGGTGAAGGTGGCGAAAATCAACGGCTTCGTTCCGAGCGGGACGGTTCAGATTCAAGACAACGGATCGCCGGTGGCGACACTGACGTTGAGCAAAGGGGCAGCCTACTACTACCTGAAGGGGCTTTCCGCAGGGACGCACCAGTTGACGGCGTTCTATTCCGGAGATGCGCATAATGCGGCGGGCACGTCGGCGGCGGTTGCGCTGAAGGTGTTGCCGGTGCCGGTGACGCTGGCGCTGAGCTGCTGGAATACGCCATATCCGTATGGCGCGGATTTCCAGTGCGCGGTGAATGCTAGTTCGAATGCAGGCGCTCCGCTCGGGTCGATCACATATGTCTACGATGGACAACCTGCAGTAACGGTTCCGCTGGTCTCGGGCGCTGCGACGATCAAGATTGCAAAGCCGCCGGTGGGATCGCACAGCCTATCTGTGAGCTACGCTGCGCAGACGAACTACGCGGCGGCTGGGCCGAAAGTGCAGAGCTTCAGCGTCACGCCTGCTCCTGTGATCGTGCAGTTCACGCCATCGGCATGGTATGTCACCGGAGGAAACCTGACGTTGACGGCGGCTGTGCAGTCGTCGAGCGCCGGGGCGCCGAACGCAACAGGTTCGGTCACCTTCAAGCGGGGAACGACGGTTCTGGGTACGTCTCCTGTGAACGCGTCGGGGGTCGCTGCGATCACGATTGCCGCATCCACGCTGCCGAATGGGAATGATGTTCTGACGGCGACGTACAGCGGTGGAACGAACTACGCCACGGGAAGCACGTCGATCACGGTTCAAGTGGCGCACTAATCGGCGGCTGGGAATCTGCTGACCATGTGGGTACACACCTCAGGCTGTGTACCCATTGCGGAATACTACGAATCCCCCAGTGGATGGGACAATATGCCCCCACTGGAATACGAAGGTATGCCGACCTTATCCGACGGAATCCCGCCACTCTGCAGGGAATGCTGTGAAACAGCATCATCTAGTCCCTGAATCTGACAATTTCTTGGCCTCAGTGTCTCAGTCGCCGGTGACTCACCAACCGCGCTGAACTTCGATGGATTCGCTCAGATGGAGCCTGTCGCATAAGGTGCAATCATGTTCGAAAATGCCGGTTTGCCTAGGATATCGGCCGACACCCACCTCGGTTATCAGTCGTGTTGATCAAGGTCGTCGGCTTGGCAATTGCGACACCACCGTACCCCACAACCTGCTTCTTGCTGCCGAAGAGCTTCAAAATGTAGTTGATGGCTTGAGTGATCGATCGCGGAATGGCGTATCCGGCTCCGCCTCCAACGTCCACCTTCAATGTGGCCGAGTTGCACGCCAACATTCCGATATCGCTATTTCGCGCGACGCCGAGCGCCGAGTAGAAGGAGACGTAGGGACCCGCGGTGAAACCCGCAACGCCTACTCCGGCAATCATGGTCAAGACGTGCCCAAGATCGATTCCCGTGATCGCAACCGAATTTCCATCCGTGGACTCGACGAGCGATTTATTTGCGGTGAAGTTACTTGGTGCGTCCGCAATCCAACTGCCATTTTGGTAGCCAACTCTGAAACTGCCCTTGAACGAATAGTCGCCCGTGGCGCTCAGGCTACTCTTGCGGACGCCAAGTGCGGTCTTCACCGACATACGCTGACGAAAGGTAGCTGAAAGAGGGAGTGCCGCGGTGGCGGCATCCTTGATGAGGTTCATCACAAAGTCGGTATCCGGTACCACCAGGTCATTCGCATCAACCAGCGCACCCACTTGGTCCTTGCTGCCCGCATTGAACTTCCACGTGAGTCCCGCCGGACCCCCCAGTTCGAGCACAACCGTCTTGAGGCCGTTCGAAATGTCAAGGTCGAGCTTGATGGTTGGTTTCGTGATGTGCACTTGCACCGCCGCCGATAGGGTTAATCCGCCACCGTCGGAGACTATCCGCATTCCCACGCCGGAACTATTAGCCGCCGGAGTTACCTTGAACTTGACCTGCCCCGATACGTTGGTCTGTTCGCCGATAGGGAGAAAATGCGCATTGGACGATGCCCCGAAGGTCCTTGCCCGGTGCTGGTAAATGGCAGGCACCACGGCACCCCCGGATGCATGGGTGTTGTCAGCAACATGAATCTGCTGGCCCGGAACTTCCGAAAGCGTATAGGGGATTGCTTCGTTCAGATCGATGGGCGTTTCAGGGATGTGAATATGAGCTTCGCTGACGATTTCGGTAAGATCGACCGGACCAACCGCGACGACCAAGGCATCCCCCTTGCGTTGAAGTGCGAGGATGCGACCAACAGCACGATTGGTGAGAAAGAAGACATCGCCTTCCTTCAACTCGTCAGCGTGTGGGGCAGAGGCGTCTATCGTCCAGATGAATCCACTGTCGCTTTGAGAACGAATGACATCTGGACCACCGCCGACAATGATCACGTCAGGTTGGTACGTTACTGCGTTGCTCGGCACTGGAGCGATGCCGTATTTGATCTCGGCCTCGCTCATCTCGCTTTTTCGTAACTGGCGAGCGGTGCCGTTGAAGACATGCGGCGCGCTAATTCGCGCATGTGAGCGTTGGACGCTTGTCTGACTGCCGGGCGCTCGCCTCTTGCAGCCACTCAAAACGATGAATACCAAGCTGGCAGTTCCCAGAGCGAAGCGGCGATTGACGACCTTCATGAAACCTCAATTCTCTCCTCAAACAAGATAACTATGGCCACCATTTGCAGGGACGCACCGAACACGCTGAGGACAAATTCTACGACACTCCTAAAGTGGCAGGAGACCAAAGGCCTGTATCGACCAAATCCGGCTACACTCATTTTCCTTGCAACGCCCTGCAGGCAGCATCGAAGTCTGAGCGGCTGCCTTCATGCAATGTGAGCAATACTCTTTCCTGTTTGTCAGAACGCGCGTAATTCTTTTTGGCGAGGCTGCCGTCAGGGTCAAACGCCTGGTGGATGGAGCCGTGGTCGTCAAGCACCAGGTCTGGGTTGTTCCACTTCCCGCGGAACTCCAGGGAAGGCTCGTAGTGGCCCATGTTTTTGCGGATGTAATTATGGGGATAGATCGTCGCCGTTCTGCCCTGGAGATCAGCGCTCGAACCTTCTTGAAAGCTTCCGGCCATGGTGAGACGGTAGAGGCTGCCGCGCTGTGTGCAGAGAGCGCCTTTGCCGGTGATATCGGTAGAGGAGTGGCCGCGCCCAAACGAGGGCGAGATCGTGATGTAGATTATGTAGTCTCCTGAGGAGTTGGAATGCATGCGTCCCCACCCAGCCCATTTCGGAATGAGATGGAAATGCCCGCCCATAAAAAACGCCCACGGGGCGAAGACTGCATACAGGGCAAAAGGAAGTCCGAAGGCAAGCACCGCAAGCGCCGCCAGTTTGAGCAGCAAGTTGCGTCCTTGGCGCGGTGCTTGAATTGGAGTAGTTGGAAGATTCTCGTTCATTGAGGTTTCTTACGGAGGCAAGTCTATAGGAGTGGGGCGCAATACGTCACAGCAACGGCTATGTAACCTGCGTTGACCTGGACCAAGATCGAAGTCCAGGTGGAACACTCCACGAAAGAATATTTTTGTATGCTAATGCGTCCACAAAGGTGTAAGTTCAGCACCACGGGTCGACGGAGAATCAACCACTGCCTGAAGGTCATCCCTCAATAGCCGGGAGAATCGATGCAAACCAACACTCTTATCTTGTACCTCGTGGTCGGTGCTCTGATTGCAGGCTGTGGAAGCGTTTACTCTGCCAGGCAAACCGACGCGAACAAAACAGCAGCGGGATTGACGGGCGAAGACAAGATTGCTGCGGACAAGAACCCACAGTGCAAGCTGTTCACCGTGGCCGAGCTGGCGAAGTATGTCGGAGAACCGTTATCGCCTGGACACGTCGCGGCGATGGGGACCGCATGTCAATGGAATGGGCGCTCTCAAGGCGATAGCGCGATGATTCAAGTCGTCGCCGCCCGGGATCACGAACCTCACAAAGGCGCGAAAGGGTTCAGGAAGCTGCCCGATGTGGGAACAGAGGGATTCGTGGAGATGTCGATGGGCGGATGGAACGCCGGCGCCATCACTGGTCCGCAAGCAGTTGTTGTCGCGCTGCAGGGTCCTGCGGCGAGTGAAGCGAATGCCATAGCTTTGCTCAAAGAAGTGATCATTCGTCGAAAGAAATAAGTAGTCAAGGTTTAGTAGCAACTCAGGAGGCGCGCGCACCGCACGGGCATCGGGTTGGTGCGCCAGAACTACACGAACGGAGAGGAAATCATGGCTGTGAGGCTTTCGACTATCACCTCGCGATCCACCATTGCCATCGTATGTACCTTGGCGATCATTGCGATCTCGTCCATAAGTGCGAGCACGCAGGGGACTTCTGGATCAAACCAGCAAATTAGCGTGCTCCAGCAGCAACTAAGCGCACTAGATCGGCGCGTCAAGAGTCTGGAGGATGCGGCGTCAGCTGCTGCCGCGGCTGACCAAGTCAAGCAGGAACCCGCCTCTGCAGGCAGCAAGCCTGACGCGACCACGCTGGAGGCCCGGATTGCGCAGCTCGAAGCCGAGGTACGGAGCCTGCAGAGCCAGGAGGCAGCCGCAGGCGGATCGCAGCCTACCAAATCGCAGGGTCCACCCAGCCTGTCTGCGTCCCAGGTACTCACCGTGAGGGCGCCTTTCAAGGTGCTGGATGCCGGTGGAAGGAAGGTCTTACTGGAAGTCGGGGGATCCTCCAATAATGCGACCTTGACAATAGGTGATCCAACTTCCGGCAGCATATTGATCGGCGTCGGTTCATCTGGATCGGGAGCAGTTGTCGTGCGTGGCTCCGACGGGAAAAAGGGTGCTGCGCTTGGCAATTATCAAGGCAGCATGGGTGTGCACGTCTTCGCTAGCGACGGCGAGGCAATTGAAGGAAGTCTCGCTCTGGATGAGGAGCACCGGGGCCAACTGCAAGTGGGACCCGCGGATCAGGGATCGGTGAAACTAGGTGTGGGTCCGTCGGGCGCGGGATTCGTATCGGTTCGCACAACAGCCGGCAAGACCGGAGTCGGCCTTGGAGTATTTCAAAACGCTCCCATGGGCGTGTACGTGCTTAATCCTGACGGCCAGAGGATCGAGGCCAGTATGACAACAAGTCAAGAGGGCGGAAACTTCCGGCTTAACACGAACGGCAAGCAGGCCGTCCAGATCGACAAGTCTTCGATCGTCTTTTACGCCGACAGTGGCAGTCCGCTCTCGCTGTTCGGGACGAAGGAACGAGGCAAGGGCTACATGGAGCTCAACGATTCGGGCGGGATGAAAATGGTCGAAGCCGGAATGCTGAATTCCCGCGTCGGCTATGTCCTGGCAACTCCGTACCGTTCGAGTGTCGATGCCAAGGGCAATCCAAGCGTGCTGATGGGCGGAGCAGGGCGATGAGGTGTGCGCTGCGGATCCACTCTAACCTAACTTGATCGCCCTTACCTGCTGGTCGGATAGCGAACTATGAGGCCGCACGCGACATCCGAGATGTGAAATCACAAAGTCACGGAGTGAAGTATGGCGCAGTTGTGTGTAAGTTGCGGAAAGCTATTGGAACCGGGAGTACACTATTGCTCTTCCTGCGGCGCCGCGGTTGCGAGTCCGCCGCCGCAGAATCCCTCCGTTGCCTCCACGTCTGCGGACCGCTTTCAGCCCGTGGGCATGCCTCAGCGACGCCGCTCCGTTCTACCGAAGGTGCTAGGCTTCGCGCTGGTTTTCATCCTGATCGTCGGCGCATTAGTCGTCGGCGGTATGGTCTATTCGGGTAAGAAGGTGCGGGAAAAAGCGCTAGCCGTGACTCAAAGCACCCCCGGGCACGCCAATGACAAGCGCGTGGATTCGGCGAAGCAAGAGCCGGAGGATATTGGTAAAGCGTTCCAGGGTATGCTGAGCGAACTGAACGCAACCCATAACCTCAACCCCGTACTGTCGTCCAACGATCCGGTCACCCCGTGCAGCACATCCACTTTTGCAGCGCAGGAGGGCGCGAAGGTGCCTTTCAAACCAGGTACTGTGCTTACCACTGCGTGGGGCATCAAATATCAAGATGCGGAAGCCAGAAATACGATCGATTCCGTTGATGAAGCGATGGTCACGACCACCACCGCTTACCAGGACTATAAGGACGATAACGGGAAGATGCACAAGCCGCAGCCAATTACAAATCAGAACTGCAATAGCGACTATCAGAGTGCCACCGGCTATCTGACGGGGAATTTCAAGAAGATGCCCCGCCTCATGCACGACATAACTCGGTTCCGCCTCTCAAACAAGAGCTTTCAGGAGATCAAGTCGAGTGGGCAAACGAACCTGCAATACGTAGACTTCGAGGATGCTCCCAACGGCATAAGACTGACGCACGAGGGCGGATTATTCACCCGTGTTGAGCCTCAGGACGTGCAGTACCCGATGATCGTGAATGACCAGAGCGTCGACCTGCCGGTGATCCATCTCATGGCACCAATGACCGTGCCTGACAATGAGCCGCAGCCGGCTACACAAAGCGTCGGCGAACTGTTCGTACTGGATGACGCGGCCGATCCCCTTGTTCTGAACTTCAGGCTGAAAAATCCGCTCTATCACAACGGTAACTTCCGCCTTGAGATCATCAAAATTAGCTTCCCGGTAGCGAAGCCGGAAAACGTGCTGGAGAAGCAGTTAATTAAGGAAAAGCGCGCCGTCACCTATGGCATCTACTTCGACTTCAACGAAGAGACGCTCAAGCCTGAGTCTGAGCCAGTTCTGAAAGAGATCGCTCAGGCGTTGACCGACAATCCAAATTGGAAACTAACAGTGGAAGGCCATACCGACAACATTGGGGGCGACACTTACAACCTGGAGCTTTCAAAGCGTCGTGCGGCTTCCGTGAAACAAGCCCTGGTAACTAAGTACAACATCGCTCCTGACCGTCTGCTCACCGGCGGTTATGGTGCATCACGTCCGGTGGAGAGCAATGACACGCTCGAAGGTCGCGCGCGCAATAGGCGCGTCGAACTCCTGCGGGAATAGACCGGTTTGAATTCAGTTCTTGAGGAGATCGACGGTATGAGGATCACATGAATTCTATAATCCAACAAATTGTTGCTTCGCGAGCAGTGGCGCAAAAGGCGCCGTCATAGACGCGGAGGCAAACGAGACTCACTTATCAGTCAACTGAGCAGGGAGACCCCATGACCGTTTCGAATAACAACACGCGCGATGTAGTCTGCAGCCTCCTGATGGTCGCTGTGCTCGGCATTTCCGGACTTGCTGGAGCGCAGGAATCCCCCCCACCGGGGAGTGTTGATAGTAGCCACGTAATTAAGCTCGGCATTCTGCCGTTTGCCGATGCCACGGCCTCTGGCAACAGGACCGCAGGCGCGGACGTTGCGCGTACGCTGCTGTCGGAAGTGCTGCACTCGACAACCTTACAGCCGCAGATGCTTACGCCTGACGGAGCAGCAAAGCCTGACCAACTTGATCCGGAAAAGGCGATGGCCCTCGGACGGGAGCAGCACGTTGGCCTTGTCTTCATGGGCACCGTTCTCGAAGCCAAGTCAGTCGAATCCAACAAGAGCGGCTGGCTCCCCTCGATCAAGGGACAGCAAGCCAACCTCAACGTTCATCGCGTCAAGGCTACTGTCACATTGCAGGGTGACTTGTACGACGTGGCGACGGGGCAGCGTATTTTCAGCGATCGCGTCGCCGGAAACAGCTCGAACAATTCGCTCGGCGCTACTGCGTACACGACCTTCGGATCGTGGGGAAATGAAAATTACCAGAGCTTCCTAGACTCGCCTCTTGGAAGGGCTCTCCAGTCAGCCATCGCCGATTTGACAAAGAAGATCTCATCCGCCGGGCAAGCCAAGCACAATTGACATTTCTCGTGAGTCGGTGGCATCTAAATCAACCTTAAATCGAATGAGGAGCCACTGACCGGTAACTCGAAACCTCTAGATTCCGAGTTGCCGGTGAAAACGAAGCCGCAGGCGCCCCGGTCGCTACGTTGCTGGCTGTCGAGTAGTTTGTTGCCGGGCTAGGGTGTGAGTCACAGGAGGTAACCCACTGTGACTCGTCTTCGCAAAATGATGCTCGAAGATCTCGAGCGTCGCAACTACTCTGCCGGCACAACGCACAACTATCTGCGTTTCGTCGAGCGGTTCGCACAGCACTTCGGCAAGTCGCCGGACAAGCTGGGCCCGGATCATCTGAGCACCTACCAGGCCTATCTTCTCCGGGAGCGCACACCGCTCCCCGAATGCGCACCCTGGCACTGCCCCCGTTGCGGCAAGACCATGCGTGTCGTCCATCGCTTCACCGCTCAAGAACTCTACTTCAGAGGATTCGATCCTTCATGACTGCGATCGCCAGCCCGCACCGACGGCTTGCTTTCTGCACGTCTCCGCGGACGTGTGTCCACAACCCTCAGAACGGCTCCAGAACCATGGCGATCAGCATCCCGGCTACGCCTCATTGCCCATCCTGCTGTCATCAGCTCAACGCTTCTCATCACCAACGGCGAAAAACCGGCTCCAAAAACATCTCACCGCAAGACCAGACCATATTCAATATCCGTAATCCCAATCAGGATCACCGCGACCGCGACGCCTGCGCCTTCCTTCTTACCACCTAATCGAAAACGTCTCGCAATCACAGCTCAACTTCACGATGCGCTCGTGCGCGAGACCTTTCCGATGTAGGCTAACGGTCACTCGACCGCTATCCCTTACACGGATAAGAAACGCCATTGTTCACAGTCATTACTTTGAAGGTGCCCTTGGTCCAAAAGTCCGGCGCGTTCGGGTCATCCTTGGTTCCAGGTGGCGAGAAGTCATCGAACCACAGTGCCCCATCCTTCACCGGAAATCCGTGCGAGTTTCCCCATATGTCAGCATCAGACGCGGCGAAAATTTCGCACCGGACGCCGCTATCGAAAATCTGGTCATAATTGTCAAGGAATTCAGCGCGTGATCGAATTCGTGTCTTTTTGCCGCGAAACTGCACGAGCAGTGGTTATTCAATTAGGCGCGACATCCCTTCTCGGTCGCCCATCTTCAGCGTGCTTCGCAGGTGATGAAAGAACTGAACAGCCCATGAATAATCTGGCCGCTGGGAATCACTGGGCTGTGTGAACGCGGTCAGGCTCCCGAGGATGAAGAGGGCAGCAGCAATAGCTTTCATGAGCTACTGCAGTTCGCTGTAAGCCTCTGGTGGCGTGTCGGGTGGCCAAAGAAAGCTAGCTCCCGGCTTCGGGCCGCGGGCTTCTATGCCCACATGCGCCATTTTTGATTCCGTTGCGCAATGCGAATGCCGACTTCGTTCGTAATGGATGCGCTGAGTTGAATTCAAAACAGGAAAGGCCGGAATCGAAGTTCCGGCCGTACCCCTGCACTCACTACTACTTCCTTCTCCCATACTGGTTCAGAATCGCCGCAGGTAGTGCCGGCATTCTGGCCGCTCCACGTGCAAGGGGCGCACCATTCGCCGGTAACGGCGACAGCAGCACCGCATGGGCTTCACCAGTATTGAAATTGAACCCCGTTGCCGCAATCTGCCCAGCACTGTTTATTGAGGCTGTATTGAAGATGTACCACGGAGATCCAGCCGCAAGCACCGTGTTCAGATCCGTGAACGTGCCATTCTGCCACACGAACCCGAGAGGTCCGTTCTCATTCACCGCGAAGCCCGTGATTTGGCGGCTCTCATTGATGCTGTGGCAGCATGGAATGACGGTCAGAAACGTTTCCGGCATCATCACATCCACGAGTCCGGTCTCCGCGCTCCACAGAAATCCGTGATTAGTCCCGTCCGAGACAGCCTGGTTCCCTGCGACATCGCCAAGATTGTTGGTCGTACTTGCAACGTTGTTCCCCGCCGCTCCCGGCAGGGACGCAATCTCCGTCGGATTTCCATTCGCATCCCACACCACTGCATGTGGCCCACTGGGCGGCCCATTCGGAGGAAACGTCGTGTTCGAGCACAAGCCCGACACACCCACAGCCTGTCCAGCATCATTGATTCCCAGAGCAAACGACACCGTGTCTCCCGGCAACGGGCGAAGCGGCTGCGGAACACCATTCGTGTCCCACTTCACCCCTTCGAACCGAAAGATTTGAAACGGCATCGCGCAGTTCGCATCTGCAACTCCCGTCTCCGAAAATCCAACCGCCTGCCCCATCTTGTTGATGAAGTATGCCTGCGAGTTGTGCCCGCCAGAAAGCGTCGGCAGCGCCTTCAATCCGCCATTCATCCACACACCCGCTAGGCACTGCCGGTGTGTGCCGAATCCGCAGAAGTCTTCGCCATTAGGATCCGGTGTCGCAGTCTCCGAAAGCACAACCGAAGTCCCCGCCATGCTCACTGTTGCGTTCTCGCTGTTGCACATCGGACAATCAGGGCCGCCCAATGTCCCCAGGCTCGCGATGCGGCCGTGATACCAGACAAACGCCGTCTGTCCAAAGCCATCCACCTGCTCCGGAGTCGCCGCTCCCCCGGCGATCGCACCCGCATTGTTGATGGAATACGAGTAACTGTATGTTCCCCCAAGCGTCCCCAGATCAGTAACGCTGTACTGCGCAGGTTTCGCGCCTTGAGCACTCGCCGATCCCGCTGCCAGCGCTGCCGACACAATCGACACAAGCATCCACACTGTCCTCTTCATTTCGTCTCCTCGTTAGCCCGCGCCAATCCGCGCTCGGCTGATTTGCCGCCCGTCAGGTTCGCAAGCAGTGAGTTCAAGCAAATTGACAACGATCCAAACAGCCCCTCTGACCGGTGCAACTCTCTCGACCCGAGCAGTCGCTCAATCAAAGAACGATGGAGGCTCCCCAGCGCTTCAACATCCTCCACAGCGATCATCTGGGCCTTCGTGCTGGAGGCCGAACACCACCCGCCCATCGGACCCTCCGCTCGGATCACGACTGACGAGTTCGTCTCGATCGTGATGGTCGTCATCTTTGCCATGAATCTCGCTCTCTGCTCACCCAACCTGGGCGAACGAGTGCAGATTGCATGGCACCGCCCCTCCGCGTCTTTCGCATGACTTTAATTAGTTCTGATTGTTTCTTCGCTCGCATGTAACCCCATCAAAACCAAGATCTTGTCAGGACAAGACCAAAGCCGATTAGTGATCGCCAAAGCAAAATGATCGTGCTAGAATCCGCCTCAATCGGGGCTAAATTCGGGGGTCGAGTGCCGGTCAGCGATACCAGAGCTGCAAGAGAGCTCTATGAGTTCGGTCCTTTTCGAGTGGATGCCGCGCGAGAGATGCTTCTGCGCGACGACAATCCCATCCCCCTGCCCCCGAAGGCATTTCAGGTCCTCCTGGTTCTCCTCCGCAACAATCAGGAACTGGTTACCAAAGACGACCTCATAAAAGAGGTCTGGCCCGACACCTTCGTCGAAGAAACCAACCTCAGCCGCAACATCTTCCTCCTCCGAAAAGCTCTCGGCGAATCCCCCCAGGAACACCGCTACATCCTCACCGTGCCGGGGCGCGGTTATCGTCTCGCCGAAACCGTCCGCCTCGTTCCCGAGCAGGACCTCAGCATCGTCTCCTCCACCCAGACAAACATCCGGGTTGAGTTAACCGAATCCACTCCGAGGCGCTGGCTCCCCTATGCCATCTCGGTTGCCGTCGTCTCACTCGGTGCGATAGCGGCCGTGCTCTGGTTCGTCCGCTCCCGCCCGACGCGTCTCACCGCGAAGGACACCGTCGTCATAGCCGACTTCGCCAACTCCACCGGCGATCCCGTCTTCGACACCACGCTGCGTCAGGGCCTCTCCATCCAGCTCACCCAGTCTCCGTACCTGGGCCTCATCTCCGACGAGCGCGTCCAGCACACATTGAAGCTGATGGGCCGGCCCGCAGATACCCGCCTCACACCTGAGGTCGCCCGCGGCGTATGCGAGCGGACCGGAGGCGCGGCCATCCTCGAGCCTTCTATAGCCAAGCTCGGCACAGCCTACGTCCTCGGCCTTCGTGCCAGAAACTGCCGCAACGGAGATGTCCTCGACGAGGAGCAGGCGCAGGCTGCAAAGAAGGAAGATGTAATCAGCATCCTCAGCCAGCTCGCGGGCAAGCTGCGCAATCGGCTCGGCGAATCTCTCCCCGCGATCGATCAGCACAACACCCCACTCTCCGAAGCAACAACATCCTCACTCGACGCCTTACGTGCATACAGCCTCGGCTGGCAGTCCACCTTCGGTCCCGCCGGCGCCGGCGAAGCAGTACCCTTCTTCGAGCGCGCGATTGAACTCGACCCGAACTTCGTCAGCGCATACGCTATGCTCGGCCGTGTCTACCAGGACATGGGAGAGAATGCTCTCGCCGCCGATAACACCACCAAAGCTTACCGGCTTCGCGATCGTACCAGCGATCCGGAAAAGTTCTTCATCGAGTCGAACTATCACCTCACCGTCACGGGCGATCTCGAGAAGGCTCGCCAGGTTGCAGAGCTTTGGGGCCGCACCTATCCGCGCGATAACCGTCCCTACGCACTCTTGTCGTTTACCTACCAGGACCTCGGCCGATACGACAATTCCATCGAAGCCGGAAAGACAGCCATCGAGATTGACCGCGATCTAGCCCCGGGTTATGCCAACCTCGCATGGGCCTACGTTCTTAGTGATCGTCTCAGCGAAGCGGAACGGACTATTCGCCAAGCCGAAGAGCGCAACCTCGAGTTCCCCGACCTCTACATCCTTCTCTACGACATCGCCTTTCTTAAAGACGACCAACCCGGCATGCAGCGCGCCGTGCAAATGGCAATCGGCAAGGCCGGTGGTGAGCACTGGATCGCCCAGCGAGAGACCGACGTCCTCGCCTTCTCCGGTCGTGTAAAAGAGGCACGCCTCAAATCGCAGCATGCTATTCAGCTCGCTCAGCATGCCGGCCAGCCCGAACGCGCCGCCCTCTATCAATCCGGTGTCGCGGCCCGCGAAGCCCTCTTTGGAAACACCAGCGAAGCCCGGCTGTTCGCCACCTCTGCCCTTCGAAGCTCAAAGGATCGCGACGTCGAGTACGGCGCTGCCTTCGCGCTTCTCCTTATCCGCGACGAAGCAACAGCCAAGCCCATCCTCGCCGATCTCGAAAAGCGATTCCCCGAGGACACCTTCGTGAAGTTCTCGTACTTGCCGACTCTACGTGCCATCTCCGCCCTGAACCACGGCAACCCTGAGCAAGCTCTTCACGAGCTGGAGCCCGAAGCGCCCTACGACTTCCAGATAGCAGGAAGCTGGGCCGGATTCTTCGGCGACATGTATCCCGTCTACATCCGGGGCATGGCACAGCTCGCCCTGCGTGACGGCAACGCCGCCGCAGTGGAGTTCCAGAAGCTCATCGATCATCGCGGAATCGTCGCCAGCGATCCCATTGGCGCTCTGGCCATTCTCCGGCAGGCGCAAGCGCTCGCAATCGCCGGACAGAAGGAACAATCGGAGCAAACCTGGCAGCACTTCTTCTCACTCTGGGCCAACGCCGACCCCGACACACCGATACTGAAGTCAGCCAGATCCGAACACGCCTCGTCCCACTGACGTGGAGCTTCTCATTGTGTAAGCAGGTTTCGAAAGCCCGCACAGAAGCGAGGATTTCCGACGAAGTCGATTTCTATTCCGCACGGCATTAGTTTGTGACTGACACGGTCTCGAAGCTGCGGCGGCTTGAAAGCCTACCTGCTAATCGACTTCTGGACTACCATCCAGTACGGACAGGTGCGGACACAAGACAGCGGCTTCTACTGTGGTCAAGTGTAAAAGCTTGTTTCTATTGGCCACCCCCCACCGTTTCGAATGCGCCAGGGCGGCCCAAACTCCGATTTTGCGACTTGGCATCACGCGCCTCGACATCAGCTGAACAGTCCACCAAGGTAGTTGATCCGTATTCCTCGATGGTTCTCCTGGGACGATGGGGCGGACCGGAAGAGCTGGCAATGCGCTGCTCTTCCTTTTTCCGAGGATTCGGCATACATCAATGCTGTGGAATTGGTCATGGTTGGCGTAGTAACCTGGGCTCCTTTCGGCGCGCCGATTGCAGTAACAAAAGTCGGCGGGATGCCAAACCACGCAACGACAATCACATTCGTTCTGAGGGTCAGAAGTTTGTATCGTGAAGTCGGCTAGGGTTCGCGAATCCGTGAAGACACAGGCCCTTTAAGGATCGAGAGAGAGTTGTCGGCAATGGAGACACTTGCAAGTATTTGCACACGAACAGCGACGCGAAGACGTCCAGCAACTGCACTGCGGTGAGCAGTACCCACAGACGAATCGAGGTCTTTAACGTCTGGCCTGCTAGGCTCGCTCCGTAGAGGCAACGAACATGTTACCTCCTCGCGATCAGACCTCAGCCTAACGCAACCGCTAGCAGAGCTAACACGAAGATGATCTGCAAAGCCGAGCGTAGCCCGAGCGCAGGTACTCGCTGTCCCCCGATCGTCAGATTTAGCTTCGCAGCATGCACGTTCGCCGGGAACATCGCCAACAGCAATATGCTCAAGGCGCACGCCCCGATCCGGGCGGTCGCAGGAAACATCAACCCGATCGCACCCAGAACTTCAAGCACCCCCGTGATCGTGACCAGCAAGTCTGGACGCGGAAAGGCGGGCGGGACCATGCGAATTAAATCTGGTCTGCGAACTCCCCGATGTGCTGATGCTGGTCAATAAGAACATTCCACTCAGCGCAATTCGCAACGATGTCCACCAGCCAAAATGTTCCGGAAATCCGAATCGCCCGCATCCAAGGAGGATGACGAACAGGACACTCAATACGAAAAATGGGGCCATGAGGTCTCACGATAGCAATCACTCCGACCCGTGTCTTGAACGAATCGGCTGCGAAGTGTCGCATCCGCATGCCCTCATGCCACAATGGGAGAATGTTCATCTCGATGGTGCCCGGAGCTGTCCTATGGCCTGCCGCGATGATCGTCTGGGGCCCCGGATGCAGCACCTCTCGTCACGCTCATGACTCCGTTCAGCTTCTGCTCGCCAAACGCGGAACCCTCCGCGTACGCGGCAGAGATACCGAACGCTGGCGACAGTGTGGCGGTGCCATCGTCGGCCCCCGCGCAATTCAAATTCTGATCAGCTTCGTCGATCCCAAATGTAGTCTGGGCCGAACCCTGCTGACATATGGCGGTCCTGGCATTGCCGCGATCCCGGATCAGATCGTTTGCCGCTGGCACGATCTCCTTTGGCCCGCTCAATCTGGTTGCCTCGATGCACCCAAGGTCGAAACTTGGATTCGTACCGAATTCCTAGCTGCCCGCCATGAAGCGGCAATTCACCCCGGCATCAACCGAGCCCTCCGTTTCCTCCGTGCCCAGATCTCTTCCACACGCCAATTCACCGCCGCAGAACTCGCACGCGTCGCCGGTCTCTCTGAAACACGGTTCACGCATGTTTTCACGGAATCGCTCGGTGTCCCGCTACGACCTTACATTCTCTGGCTGCGGCTCCAGATCGCTTCAGGCGAGTTGCTGCGGGGCACATCCGCAACCGATGCTGCCCATTCTGCCGGCTTTTCCGATGCTGCCCATATGTCGCGAACTTTTCGGCGCATGCTCGGTACTACTCCCAAAGAACTCACCGCCGCCAGCAAATTAGCGCGCGGAATTGGTCCCGACGCAGGCTCATAGCTTCACTGATAATGCACTTTGTCGAGCGCTGGCCGATTTGATTGGCAATATCGATGTTTCATCGACACAGTCGCGTGCGAGTTTCGTCAATGGCTAAGCTGGCAACTTCTTGCTCTCAAAGAGATAGTCGCCGGTGACACACCCAAGATCGCGCGTTGCCCGTGTAGCATGTGCGATATGCGCCTTCAAGTCTCGGTAAACAACAACGCTCCGGTGCGAGCCTCACTCGATCAGGGATGGCTGAGCGTACATCTGAATCTTTCATCAGATGATGCCGACCGTGATTCCAGCAAACTGAGAATCGTAGCCATCGACAAGTCACAAGAACCGAACTCGATAATTTCTACTTGGGAGTTGGGAACTCTTTCCATCGGAGATGCCGCTCAAATTCAAGTGCTGAACGATGGTGAGGCAGACCCTCCGTCCGAAGTCAAACGGACTGCAGAGTCGCCGAACAATTTGTTCGCAGATATAGCCGGGGCACGCGAGCTTCTGACCGCAATCAGTGTTTGCGACAGAGAACTAAACGCGGTTCTCAGACGTAGCCAAACTGCTGAACCCGAAGATGAGTTCAAGAAGCTTGCGCTGGGCATCGGCGCGGTTTTCGCGGAACTCGACCGTAAGCTCATTCAGCCAACGCTGCGTAGGCACCCCGAACTCCTGGTGGATGCAAAAGAGAAGGGGTTGATCTGATGGCCCTTCGGTGATCACTTCCGCACTGGAAAATTAGTCCCAAGCCCAAAAATCGCAAGGTTCCGAATAGGCGGTTACTCAACAAGAATCGTCTTGTTCTTCGGATTGAGCTTCACTGTGTGTTGAATGGAGCAGCCAGTCTCCTTGCATTCCGCTCTCGGAGAGCAGAATGGGTCGCCGCTACTTCGGATATGAATGCGATAGCGTCCGGGTTGCACTTCTCCGAAGGAGTATTCGCCGCTCTTATTCGTGACTGCCGTGGCTTTGATAACACCGGCGCCAGTTAGCTCCAGCCTGAAACCAGGTAAGGGCAACGGGATCGGGTCTTCCAGAACACCCGCCAAAACCTGGGATCGAGCGACTTGAAACTCATTCGACCAGGTACAGTCTTTGGCCGAAGCCCTACATACGAAGAATCCCAAGGCTAGCATTGCGCCGATGAACTGTTTCATTTGCAGTACTCACCATTTTGGGATCAATTGTCGCATTGTCGCCGACAGAGAATCTGATGGCAAAGTGGCGCTCATGTACTTGACCTCTCAATTCGTTAGTGTGGTGTTGATGCGTCTCTCAATCGCCCGATACGGGAATCACAAAGTCTGAGTCGGCGAGGGTGTCGGCCGATATGGGTCCGAGGAACTGCTCGTCCTCGGTTGAACCAGGCAAGGCTCGAGTCGAAGTCTGGCCCCCTGCGATGGTGCTGGCCACTTCGTCGAAGTAGCCAGTGCCAACGAACCTCTGATGCTTCACTGCTCCATACCCAGCTCGGGCCGCAAGATCAAATTCGCGCTGTTGCAGGCGGGAATACGCCGTCATTCCTAAATGCGCGTACTCATGGGCTAGTTCGAAAGCAGAGAGGTTCAGAGAATGAAAACCAGCCAGCGTAATGAACTGGAAACGGTAACCCATCCCCGCGAGCTCTTGCTGAAAGCTTGAGATTTCACGGTCACCGAGCTTGGCCTTCCAATGAAACGAGGGAGAGCAGTTGTAAGCGAGAAGCTTTTCTGGATAGGTCGAATGGATAGCAGCGGCGAATTCCTTTGCTTGCACGAGATCAGGCTGAGATGTCTCGCACCACAACATATCGGCGAATGGCGCATAGGCTACACCTCTGGCAATCGCAGCATCCAAGCCGCCCCGGAAGCCGAAAAAGCCCTCTGGTGTCCGCTGACCTGTGAGAAAGCTTTTGTCTTTCCAATCGCAGTCGCTGGTGATGAGTTGTGCCGAATCAGCGTCGGTTCTGGCAATCAATACCGTCGGGACCCCGAGCACGTCTGCCGCGAGGCGAGCAGCAACGAGTTTCTGTATAGCGTCCTGGGTGGGCACAAGTACTTTGCCGCCCATGTGTCCGCATTTCTTGGCTGAGGAGAGCTGATCCTCAAAGTGGACCGCGGCCGCTCCTGCTTCTATCATCGCCTTCATTAATTCGAATGCGTTGAGAACACCACCGAAACCTGCCTCAGCATCTGCAATGATCGGCAGCATCCAGTCGATCGGATCCTCTCCCTCGGCGTGTGCAATCTGATCTGCTCGCATAAGAGCGTTGTTGATGGCAGAGACAACGCTGGGGACGCTATTGGCCGGATAGAGGCTCTGATCGGGATACATCTGGCAGCTCAGATTCGCATCCGCGGCAACCTGCCAACCGCTCAGATAAATTGCCTTCAGACCCGCCCTGGCCATTTCGATTGCCTGATTTCCCGTCAAGGCGCCAAGCGCTGGAATGTACTTCTCCTGATGAAGCATGTTCCAGAACTTCTCTGCGCCCGCTCGAGCTAGGGAATGCTCTATGTGCACCGTTCCGCGAAGGCGCCGGACGTCTCCCGGTTCATAGGTGCGAATTGTTCCTGACCAGCGAGGTGAATCCCCAGTCGATCTCATGAGAGGCGCTAAAGCGCATGTTTAGTCTCCTTGGTCCGACGCTATCGTCGGCTACGAACTGTGATGTGAGTAAATCCCAATGTGACTTGCGACACAATAGGGGACAGTCCGAATCGGACCATTGGACATGGATACCCGAAAGGGTCATAATTGGCCGTTCTCGGTGTGCCCCACCAGCGCCGCAGCATAGTGCGTCGCATTTTGCTCGAACGAGAGAGCCGCGGAAAGAAATGGCGTGTCATGATCATCGGGCCCCAGTTCGTAGAGGAACTGAGCCACGCTCTTAACCTCAGGCGCGTATCAGATGGAATCGCGATGCTCGATAAAGCGGAGGGGGCTTGGACCAAGATGGCTCCTGGCCAGCCGGACGGTACGAAACTACTTCTCCTGATTGCACAATGGGTAGATGTGGGCTACCGCGACCATCATCTGCTTGACAGTCTTCTGGCAAGCTTCCCGATCGAGAATCGCCGAAGGCTTCCACTGGAGGACTACCTCCGAGTGCGGATGGTCGAAGGATTCCGAGCACTTTCGGCCGAAGATGTGGATGCGGCGATTGAAATCCTCGACGTCGTTCTACGAGCGGAGCCGGGAACAGCGGATGACCATATCTTCACTGTGGCTCACTTCTGGAAGGGAAGGGCGCATCGGAAAAAAGGCGAGTACGAGCTAGCTTCCCAAGAGATCGTGCGCGCACGCGAGCAGGCGCAGAAATCTCACGAGGATGCTGTCTTCACCTCGGTGATTCAGATCCACGAGAGCTGGCTTCTGTTTCAGAAGGGCTTGAGAAAGGAAGCCTTGAGGTTGCTCACCCATGCGGAGGCGACGCTCAAGAACACGGATCACTACCTGGCACGAGGTAACATCGAGTCTTCGAGAGGCAGGATCGTTCGCCGCTACGGTGAATACGCCAAGGCCCTTGACCATTTTCAACGAGCTATCGACCTCTATTCCGCCGGCAATCCCAATCATAGGAATCTGGCTCGAGCGCTAGTGAATTCCGCTTACGTTAAGCGACTGCTGGCGCTGCAACTTCGTAAGAGAATTGACGCTCGAGTGCCGAGACCCACTCAAACACAGTCAAATCAGCAGCTATCTAACCTTGCCGGTTACGATCTCAACGCTCTTCGTTCCCGGTATCGCCATCTTTCTGAGCAGGCCATGTCCGAACTGAGGCGGGCACGGGAGATATATGCTTTGCAGGACCATTCCGTCGGGCTGGGAGCGGTGGCTGTCAATTCGGGCTATCTTCACCTCGATGGAGGTGAAATCGATCTTGCCGCACGAGAGGCGCTCGAAGCTTATCGGATCGGCCAGAACAAGAACGATCACATACTCATGGCACGTGCACGCATCCTGCAGGCCTCAACCGAAAATGCCAAGATTGAAGAACAGCTCGGTGAAGAAGTCGATATCGCTCTGCACGCTAATCACGCCAAGCAATTCAGCGAAGAAGCGTTGACTCTGGCGAAAAATACTCAGAACCGGAGATTATTGGCCGCAGCCTATATCGCCTGCGCAATGACCGCAGCTAACGACTTCTTTCAGGAATGGGAACTAGCCAGGGATTCGGTTGGGGAAGCAACGGCGCTCATTGACGCGGGGGAGAGCGATCATCTCCTCGACGACATAGCCACTTTGAAGACCCGAATCATGCGCGCATCCGGGATCAACGATACACTCCGCGGATGGTCCGAAGGGATCATCGAGGGAAAAACGTTCCAGCAAGTCACAGAAGAGTTCGCCGAAATTGTCATTCCCAGAGTCTGGCTTCGGGAAGGCAGAAAGATATCTCGCGTGGCTGAATGCCTTTCCATATCGCCGAAAAAGGTGCGCCGGATTCTCCGCAGGGTCGGCGTTCTCAACAACACCGATTAGCGCAGCTTCAAAGGTGGAACGATCGCCTTCGCGATCAAGTGTCGAGGGCCTGTGAATAACACGTCATCGCTTGTGACCGCTGTCACTGTGGCAGGTTTTTGGCGCGTGCTCTTATACAGACCTCGGGCCCCTTCCTATCCGGCCAAGTTCCGCCCCACCGTTAGGAGTTGATATGGCCTATTCCGTCGCATCCGATCCCGTTGTTTCGCCGCAGGCGCAAAGCAAGCCTCGCCTGAGTTCACTCGATTCAGAACAAGAATTCAGCTTGGAGCATTTTCTCGAGGTGCGCAGACTCATTGCGCTCGCCGAACGGGAAGATCGCGAGCTGAAGGGCTATGTATTTGACGACGCCCTCATTGGCGCCTCTGTCTGAACCCGTGGGGAGGGTTCCTCTAGAAATGGAACCCTCCACCGCAAATGAGGACCTCCCCAGTCACGTAGTCCGATAGTGGACTGCAGAAAAAGAGAACGGCGCCGGCGGCTTCTTCGGGTGTCCCTAGCCGCCCCAGCGGGCATGCGCTCTTAACCGAATCCAGGAGGCTGGGTTGAACGCCAAGCCGAATCTGGTGTCCGTGCATTTCCATGTTGGAACCCGTGTCTGTCAGCGGCTGTACAAGGCGAGTTCCGATGAGTCCAAATCCCACTGCGTTTACGTTCACGTTGTAGCGTCCCCACTCTTTTGCGAGCGTCTTCGTCAGACCAATGACTCCCGCCTTGCCCGCCGAGTAGCCGGCCTGCCCAGGATTTCCGTCGGTACCCGCAATGGAAGTGATATTTACGACTTTGCGCATAACACGCGGAGACGCGGCAATCTCCTTCTTGGCAGATTCCCGGATAAATCCGGAAGCGGCGCGGAGTATGCGAAATGGAGTCACAAGGTGAATATCCAGCATCGCCTGGAATTGCTCATCGGTCGTCTTCTGGATCACGTTATCCCAGCTATAACCGGCGTTATTGACGATGATGTCGATCGAATTGAACGCAGAAAGCGTCGCCTGCACGATCACTTCAGGAATCGCCGGATCGGTAAGATCTCCCGTTATATGGCTCACCCGATGCGGGCTCGCCAATTCCGCTTCCGAATCCAACAACATGTTCTCGTCGAGATCGTTGATCATTACTCGTGCGCCGGCGTCCACAAGCCGTTTAGCGATGGCTCTTCCGATCCCGCGCCCCGCTCCGGTCACGAGCGCCGTCTTACCTTCCAGCGTGAACGGGCTCCGCGACACCGGTTCCGCTTCAGCATTAGTCCTTCCAAAGTCCATTGCTTAGCTCCTCAGTCATTCCGGTTAGCTGCATTGCAGCATAATAAATGCTGCATTGCACAAAAGGGAAGATGTGAGCTGTCAATTATCTGTTGCTTCGGTAACCGGAATAGGCTGGCGGCTAGACACTCATGGCCTTACATGGTGCCTGCCCGGCACGTCTACGCATCGGTCCCCCTCAACAAAGGCCCCCCAGAAACCCTTCGTCATCGGTGGAAGTTGGCAAGCCCTAATTTCTTCAACACCCGTTTGGAACCCTGTGAAACTGGAAGGCTTTGTGCCATGAATAATGAGAATCATCGTGACGTCGTAATTCTTAGCGCGATCCGGACCGCATTGGGCAAGTTCGGGGGGGCGCTCAAAGATTGTCCTCCCACCGAAATTGCCGGAGAGGTGGTACGCGAGAGTGTAAAGCGCTCCGGGCTCGCCAGCCCCGATATAGGCAATCTTGTATTTGGGCATGTTATCCACACAGACGCAAAAGACATGTATCTCTCGCGAGTTGCTGCACTCCGCGGAGGATTGTCTATCGAGACTCCAGCACTGACCCTCAATCGGATGTGCGTCAGCGGGCTCCAGGCCATCATTACCGCCGCAAACACAATCGCTCGAGGAGATTGCGATGCGGCCGTAGCAGGCGGCGTTGAGGCAATGAGCCGCGCCCCTTACTGGTTGAGTTCAATGCGTTGGGGAGCACGGATGAACGACGCGCCGGCCGTAGACGTACTCGTCGCCGCACTGACTGATCCTTTCGATGGGGTGCATATGGGAATGACGGCTGAGAACGTCGCACGAAAATGGGGCATATCGCGCGAAGATCAGGATGCGCTGGCTGTTGAAAGTCATCGCCGCGCGAATTGCGCCATTTTGACTGCACGTTTCAAAGGCCAGATTGTCCCCATTGAGTTGAAAAGCCGCAAGGGAAGCACCTGGTTCGACACCGATGAGTCGCCGCGGAGCGATGTGACCATGGAAGCACTGGCCAAACTGAAGCCAGTGTTCGACAAAGACGGCACCATCACCGCCGGAAACGCCTCGAGTATCAACGACGGCGCGGCGGCGGTTGTTCTGATGGAGGAGCGTGCGGCTGCGGAACGCGGGCTAAAGCCGATGGCAAGGTTGGTCGACTATGCCGTCACGGGCGTCGAGCCCTCATTAATGGGCATCGGCCCAGTTTCAGCGGTTAGAAAGCTCTACGAGCGTACTGGCCTCACCAACGACGATATGGATGTGATTGAAGCCAATGAGGCATTTGCAGCGCAAGTGCTGGCCGTTCGCAAGGAGCTGGATTTACCGCCAGAAAGGACAAATCCCAACGGAAGCGGGATATCTCTCGGGCATCCCATCGGCGCCACCGGTGCGATTGTCACGGTTAAGGCGATCCACGAATTGCATCGATGTGGCGGGAAGTACGCCCTCGTAACGATGTGTATCGGTGGTGGCCAGGGAATAGCCGCCATCTATCAGAACATGAATTAACCATCAGAAAAGGAAGGAGCTCGCCATGGCAGCAGCAACCTTATCCGAAGTCATGGTAAACAGATCGAAAGTCCTAGCTGGTCGAGTTGCACTGGTGACCGGAGCCTCGCGAGGCATCGGCCGCGCGATCGCTCTTGAACTTGCCAATCGGGGAGCTACAGTTGCGGTCAACTGTCGCTCGAACACAATGCTAGCGGGAGAAGTCCGGGATGAGATCGTGCATCTCGGAGGCGCCAGCGAAGTCTTCCAAGGGGACGTGTCAGATCGGTTCGGAGCCAGAAACATGATCCGGGAAGTATTTGGGGTCTACGAGCGGATCGACGTTCTTGTGAACAACGCGGGTATCACCCGCGATAAAAGCATTCGCAAGATGACGGATGGTGATTGGAGCGAGGTTATCGACATTAATCTCAACAGCGCGTTCTATTGTACGAGCGCCGCGTTGCCCTACATGATCGAGAGGAACTTCGGCCGTATCGTCAATGTGGCATCTTTCGTCGGGCAGGCGGGCAACTTTGGTCAGGCCAATTATGCAGCGAGCAAAGGAGGGCTCATTGCCTTCACGAAGGTGCTCGCATTGGAACTGGCGAAATACAACATTACGGCGAACGTGATTGCCCCGGGGTTCACGGCCACGGAGATGACAGAACGCATCCCTGTGGATGTGATGGAACAGATCAAACAGCGGATCCCGATGCACCGACTTGCATCGCCAGAAGAAATCGCAAAGGCCGCTGCTTTCTTGATCTGCGATGGCGAATACATCACAGGGCAGCAGATCAACGTCAACGGCGGAATCTATATGTAGGGCCCTATCAACCGGATCAGCGGGAGCGGGCTGCAAGCCACGAGTCGATGTGAGGCCATGTCCGCTTGTGGGCTCCGCTCCCTGCCATGATGCCGATGTGACCACCGGGAACCCTGTAAATCTCAGTGTCAGTACTTCCGACCCTCGGCAGGATCGCCTCAGACTGGCATGGCGGGGTAATGTGATCGCCCTCCGCAATCACGTTGAGGAGGTTTGCTTTGAGTCGCTTCAGATCCACGACCTCTCCGCGGATCTTGAGTTCTCCTTTCATCAGGCGGTTGTTCCGGTAGAGATCGACTATGAGTTGTCGATATGCGCCGCCGGCCATCGGAAAGATGTCTGTCACCCAGGTGTTCATGGAGTGCCATGCTTCGACCACTCTCGGATCATCCAGGCTGTCCCAAAGCTTGCAGTAATTTGTTATGTAGTTTTCTACCGGTTTAAGCGCCTTGGCGCCATAGTCGATCATCTCGCCCGGCATATTACCGAAAGCTGCGAGAACTTTATCGAGGTCGAAGTATTTCTCGTCGGTCCATCGAGCAAATGTGAGGCCTTCGCGATTTGAGAAATCCAGCGGAGCCGTGAGTAGAATCAGGTTACGCAATCCATCATCGGACCGGAGTGCTGCGTAGATCGTGGTGAGGATTGCGCCGATGCACCAGCCCAGCATGCTGAACTCTTTTGCTCCTGATATCGCCTTCATCTTCCGGATCGCCCGCGGCATATAGTCGAGGGTATAGTCATCGAATTTGAGTTTGCTGTCCTCTGGCCCCGGAACTCCCCAGTCCAGAAGATAAACATCGAATCCTCTGCCGACCATGTGCTCGACAAAGCTATGTCCCGGGCGCAAGTCCATGATGGTGGGGCGATTCATCAAGGCGAAGATGAGGATGATCGGTATGGGAAACCGGTCTTCCGCTTGGACCACGGGGACATACCGGTACAACTTCGCCTTGTTGAGCGTCCAGATCAGCTCTTTTGGTGTCTGTCCGATCGCAGCCTTGGTGGACATCAACTTGTTGAAGATCTTTAGCTTTTTATCGAGCTCAGTCCAGTCGGTGGAGAATGACACAGCCTCTGCCATATCGACCTCTAGTGTTTTCTGCCTGTTGGATGTCGTGACGGAGCCGCGGCATTACGAGTGTGCTTTCCATCCTCCGGCGAGCCCATTATCGGGGTCCCCACCATGGATGAGAGTTCAATAAGACGGTCGAGCTTCGCATCCAGATCATCGATCCGAGTTTCCAGATTGGTGAAGCGCTCTGCCAAGGCGACTATCTGCTGACGTGAAGGCAAGGAGAACTGCTCCAGCGTCACCATCATTGCCTTATCCATCGCTTCGCGAAATGGGGCAGACACCGTCAGATAGTTGTTGAGCAGGGCGCCCGTTGCCTGGGCATACTCTTCCGTGTTCACTGCATCGATCATCACCTTCGACATGCCTTCCAGATAGGAATCCCTCAGCTTTCGAAAGGCCTCGAACGGATCGCCGGCAGTCCCATTCTTTTCTCCAGGCATATCCACCCCCGGGGCTTTACTGCACACAAAGCATATACCCGATTCGGGGCGAAAGGCTCGGATATGACCTCTGCAATTTCGCGAGGTGTGCACGCTCGCTTTCGCCCCAGCTCAATGCCCATGCATCGTGGACTACTGCGCAACCAGATCCAAGAGTTCCTTCTGCGCATCGAGCACGACGTCCATTCCGCGCTCCATCGTGTCCGCCACTCTGCCCACCGGCGTATCGGCATAGCCCAACTGCTGCTTCGCCGTCTCGAAGACCGCTTTTGTCTGCTTGGCAGTGTAGTCCAGGGCTGTCTTCTGGGCTGCGATGGAGTGCTCGATCGCTTCTTTCGCTCTCTTCTGTCCTTCTCCCATCGTCTCCGTCGCCTTCACCTTCCGTTCCTTTACCAGCTTGGAAAATGTGCGGGTCTGCTCCACGATGAGATCGATCGCCCCCTTCTGAGTCTCCGCAAACCGCTCAAATGCCGTAGTGCTCAGGTCCAGCATCAAAGTTCCGGGAGCCGGCAACGTGAACTTCCTCCATGCATCTGCCACCTCAGAGTTGTGCTTCACGGCGATCTCAAGCCCATTCTTCTGCACCTCGGCCAACTGCTCGATTCCCTTGGTGTAAAGGTCCGTTAGAGACTCAATCACATCCACTCTCGTTTCTTCCGCAGCAGTGACCGGTCCTTCATTCATCTTGTCCATATCGCTCTCCCATCCTGCGCACCTGCGCTGCGTATTATGCTGCATTGCAGCATATCTATGCTGCGCCGCTTCGAGCCGGATGTCAAGGGGGTAGAATTGGAAAATTATGGCGCAAAAGACCATTGTGATTAAGAAGTATGAGAACAGGCGCCTCTACGATACGACCAACAGCCGTTACGTGAATCTGGAAGAAGTGGCGCAACTGCTTCAGCAGGGCAGTGACGTTCAGGTTATTGACGCCTCCTCAGGCGAGGACATTACACGGCTGATCCTGACACAAATCATTGTCGAGGACGCCAAGACACCAGAGTCAGCCTTCCCGCTCGACCTGCTGCGTCAAATGGTGATTGCGTCTGGACGAGCCAGCCAGGAGAGTGCATTGCAGTACATGAAGGCGATGCTTGATGTCTACCAAAACGCCTATCGCGCGATGCCGAATCCTCTGAATCCTTTTGACTTCATGCAGAAAAGCTCACCCAGCGGTGAAGAGAAGCACGACTCTGGCAAGCGTACCTCGAAGACGAGGAAATCTTCAGAGGCCCCGGTGGCGGAACCCGAGAACGTGGAGGAGTTGAGAAACCGCGTGGCTGACCTCGAGAAGCTGGTATCTAAACTTGCGGGGGCGAGCAAGACGAGAAGACGCAACTGACAGGTTCTCGGCGGCTCGAGCCCGCATTGGAACCTCGATCGCATTACGGCTATTGGTGCGGCGATCGGTACATCTTCGCATGGCATTGGAACCGCAAGCCTGGTCCGGCATTTAGATATGCAGGCTGCCGCTTCTTCCTGGGCTATGGCGGCTGCCGGCGTGTTCACCTCGGTATTGGCAAGTCTTCTGGCGCTCATGATGCGCTAGAGAATCTCGGTCACCAATGCGGTTTGGTGATGTAGACCAAATCACTGGTCAGCAGAGCCGACACGTTCGAAACATTCGCTGCGGCCTCGGCTTTGTCCCTTGGCTCATCTAGTTGAAGCGACTCTCCGATGAGCCTTCGCTTGCCCTTTTCTCTTGAGAGCTGATCTGCGTCCAGGTGTGGCTCGGCCGCTCTTAGCAACTTGCGCTTAGCCGCGTTCATGATTGCTGCTCTACGTGCTCCCGCCCACAGGTTAGTTAACGATCAGTGTAAGATTCTGCGTGGAAGTGGCACTCCCAGATGTAGCAGTAACGACCAGGGTATATGTTCCGGGTGTCGTGTTCGAAGCTGTGGCGCCTCCTCCTCCACCCTGGCTCGTGCCACCGCTGCCCCCTCCTCCGCATCCTGAGATGCCGACACTCAAGACTCCCAGACAGACCGCGACTCCCAGAAAGAACATCATGCTCTTCCTTCTCCTGACGAGCCACGACAGGCCGAGCAGAGGAACCAGAGCGAGAATCAGATCCCCTCTTCTCGACGCGCTGGCAACCGCAGTGCTGGTCGTGACAGTCGCAGTGAAGGAGGCTGTTCCAGATGCAGTAAGCGTAATCGACGTTGGAGAAAGCGTGCATTTTGCGTATTGGGGAGCGCCGCTGCATGCCAAGTCGACTTTGCCAGTGAAGCCCGCGGCACCTGTCACGGCAAGATTGTAGGAGGCAGTGCCACCGCTTTTGACTGTCGCCGTGGTTGCGCCTCCTTGAACGGCGCCGATGGTCACGTCTGCTGTGCCGGTACCGGTCAAGCTCGTCGTCTGCGGGCTGTTTGCCGCATCGTCTGTGACCGTCAACATGCCTGCTCGGGATCCAGTCGCCGAAGGAGTAAAGGTGACCGAGATGCTGCAGGTGCCCGAGGGAGGAAGACTGGCACCGCAAGTGCTCGTCTGAGAGTAGTCGCCGCTTACGGCAATCTTCTGAATCGTCAGAGCGACGTTCCCAGAGTTCGTCAGGGTCACTGTTTCGACGGGACTCTGCATTCCCTGAGGTAAGCTCCCGAAATCAAAAGACGAAGGGGACAGGTCGGCGGCTGACCGTGCCGCAACAACGGAAAACGGCAGCGACGTGCTGGTTCCACCTCCAGGCGAAGGGTTAAAGACGGAGACCTGCCATGTTCCGAGAGTCGCCAGTGAGCTTCCGGGGATGATCGCAGTCAATTGGGTCGCGCTCACGAACGTTGTCGCAAGATTGCTTCCATTCCACTGGACAAGCGACAGAGATGTGAAGTTGCTGCCTGATAAGGAAATTGCTAAGTCGCTGCTGCCGACGGCGACTGAATTCGGGGAGAGAGATGTCAGCAGCGGCACTGGATTCGCGGATGGCGGCGTAACGATTCCCGTGCGAACAAGGTAGAGTTCCTGATCGGTCTGGCCTGCTCCTGGACCAACGAACGCCAGCCCGTCGGCACCCCAGCGGACCAGACTGCGATACCCGGGGTAGGAGATCTGTGGAAAGGCTACAGTGCCGGTCAGTGCAAGCGACTTCGTCGCAAAGGCAGATAAGACGAACGCGCTCGAGCTACTTCCATAAGCCTGATCTCCCATAACAAAGATCTTCCCAAGCGCGGGATCGACCGTCATGCTGAACAGATTTGGGTAAGAGGTTTTGTTGTAAGTCTGCACCGGGAAAGCTCCAACCTGCTTCTGGGTGGCAGGATCCCAAACCTGCCCGGCGCTGGTATACAGCAGCGTTCCGTCCGTTACAACGGTAGCCCCGGTCCCATTGTTGTAGCCGGTGTTTGAACCAGATGGCCTCGCGTACTGGAGCCCGGTGTTCGTCAGATTTGCTATCTGGAAAAATCCGCCTCCGAAGCTGAATGGCAGACCGTAAACAGTCTGAGGGCTTCCCGCCACCACAATGTTCTCGAAGTCTGGATCCGCATAGCAGCACGGCAGATTGTACGGGACGTAGTTCACCAGCCCCGCATCGTTAAAGAGCGATAGCTGATATCCCTGAGCCATGAGGAATTCCTTCGGCGAGCCTGGGACGCTTTTCAGGTCGGTGGCGTCCACCGTCGCCGCACCGGGACTCGTGTAATTCGGCGTATACGGAAAGTTCTTCTCAATCGTGTTCGTGGACAGGTTGATTCGCTGCAACGTCTGGTCACCACGGTTTGCCACAAACAAGTAGCTGCCGTCGCTGGACACGGCGAGCAGTCGAGGATCTTTCCCCACCGCGATTGGCGTGCCCGGCGTGCCCGTGGTGGGATCGATGGGTATCACCGTGTTCGGATTTGCGGAAGCTGACGCCGGAATCGCAGCATACACGAGGCCGGTCTTGGGTACCGAAACCAGAAAGATCGGTTCAATCTGCAGCGTTTGGTAAGGAGTCACAGCCGTGGGCAGACTTGTGCCGCCGCCGGGCATTGGATTCGACACCGTCAGCGATAGATCCCCGAGCTGTTGCAGAGAACTCGCGGGTACCTGCACTTCCAGGTTTGCGTTATCTTTGAAGGTCGTAGTCAGGGCCACTCCGTTGGCTTTCACAGCTGACGCAGGATAGAAGTTGCTCCCGCTCAGGGTGAAAGTCTGCGGCCCTGATTTGATCGGAATGGTGGGAGCGCTGTTTGCGGTGATTATGGGCAGCCCGTAAGTGCTGTCTCCTATCCCTTTCAACACCACAACAAACTGTGGAGTCGCAGGATCATTAGAAGTGATCGTTGCAGCGCCGGTAAGCGCACCAGCAGCGGCGGGAGCAAACGTGACGTTGATTGAACAGAACCCACTCGAAGCATAGGCAGTGCAGTTCTCCGACTCCAGCGCGAAACTCGAGCCAGAGATCACTACTTTGCTTACCGACAGCGGCTTCTGACCAATATTTTGAATGTAGACAGGCACAGAGGGCTGTCGGGTCCCGACCAGAAGATGTCCGAAGTCGAGAGGGTTCAGATTCGTGGAGATCTTCGGGGCGATGCCCTCACCCGTGAAGCTGACGAACTGCGGTATCGTCACAGCATCATCGGTCAGAGTGACCGTTCCGCTTGTTGCGCCGCTGCCAGTGGGCGTGAACGTCAAAGTGATAGGACATGTCGTTCCGGCGGCAACACTACCGCAGCTCTCCGCGACTCCAACTGTCGCATCTGAAGAAACCACGCTCGAAACA
>DATNFD010000155.1:0-28082 GCA_035606555.1 Occallatibacter sp. | reverse complement strand
GTAGCTGTCGGCATTCCGCCCAAATAGTCGATCTGGTCTGCAACGATCAACGCATGCTGCAACTCTTCAGCTGCGTGTTTTTTCAATTCACCCGCAATGCTCATCCACTTAGCGCCTTTTAGTACGTTACTGTACACAGTGTAGGCAATAATCGCCTGGTACTCTCGGGCGAGATCCTCGTTGAGTGCATTGATCAAATCCTGAACGGCTTTCTCGTTGTTCTGATCGGGCATATGTCTCCCTTGTAAAAGAAATTGACACCAAGTCGCAGTGCGGCTGTACAGACATCACGTCAGATGCCGTCTGTCAACAAATTGTTGGCTGTTAGTTTGCAGCTTCTACAAACCAACCCATTCGGCAACAGCATCGAATGTACTCGTGGTTCCCCGGGGGGTTATGATTCACAGAAAGATTTTGACACTCGCCAGTGCGAGTCTCCTGGCAATCCTTGGTTTCCTTCCGACCAGGCCTGCTTCCGCCCAGACCACCTTCAACCCTCCAACCTATTCGAGTTCCAATGGCGTTCTGGATCTACTCCTGATCGCGCGTGCCGAGACCATTCACTTGGGCAAATTTAGCCCAACCGGATGGATTTACGAAGTCTGTAAGACTTCAGTCTCTGCGAATGACCAGTGCCCTTCTGACTCCCGCACTGCCGCCACGTACAGCGGCGTCGTACTCCAGCTTCAGCCGGGCGATCACCTTCGGATGAAACTCGTCAATCATTTGCCTCCTGCGCCGGAGGACGCTGAAAACGCCCACGGCCCCGATGCCATGATGAACGAGATGCTCAAGGCAAATCCCACCAATATCCACACTCACGGACTCATCGTCGAGCCCCGCAAAGCCGATGCAGCGGATCCAACGTATGGCGACTACGTGTACGTAGTCGGTTACCCTCCCGGCAAGCTTCCGGCGATGGTTCACCCGGACCTGACCGCCACCGATCAGCCTATTCAGTACGACATTTACATTCCGCCGAATCACCCTTCAGGAATGTTCTTCTTTCACCCGCACGTCCATGGCCTTGGCGTAAATCAGATCTCAGAAGGTCTCGAAGGCATCCTCGTCATTGGCTCGGTTCAGGACGTTGCGTCTAAGACCGCTAACTTCGAGCTTCCGCCGAACTTCTCAACACGCTATATCCACATCCGTGATATGCAGGTGCTGGCAAACGGTGACGCCCAGGACCAGGAGGACCCGGAGTTCTGCGCTCCTCAGCCGGAAACAGGGGATATGCGCGAAGGCTATTGCAACGGCACAAATCTCTCAGAACCTGAGCCGGGCTCAGTGACGAATTACATCGGTGGCAAATGGTTCTTCACCGTCAACGGACTCGTGTATCCCACCCTCAACATCGATCAGAAGAATGGCGAGGTCTGGCGCCTTCTCAATGGATCGGCGACCCGCGCATATGACCTCACGATTAAGAATGATAAGAACCACGCGCCCGTTCTATTTCAGGTCATTTCTCTTGATGGCGTAGCTCTCGCACCGACCGCGGGAACTGACGTTTCGAAGATGGACGTCGGAAACCGTTTCAAGCCAGTTCCATGTCCCGGACCAAGACAACCACATCGCACCTCGGAACCGGTCTGCGCAACCCACATGATCATGTTCCCCAGCTCTCGCGCCGACGTCTTCCTCGGGGCATTCCAGCCGGGTCATCTCACCTCTGCAACGCTCATCACAACCGAAATGAGCACAGGTCCTGATGGCGACGATTGGCCATCGGCGAAACTCGCACACCTCGACTTCAAGAGTGCCGGCACAAATGCTGACTCTACTCTTAACGTGAAGCCCACAATTCACTTCGCACTCTCCGCCAAGGGCGCACTCGGCGGCGCGGTTAAAGCTATGTATCCGGGAATGACGCACCCTATCCCCATCGCGGATGCGAAACAGATCGCCGCCGGAAAGCGCTCCTCACTTCCCGTCGCTCTTGATCCTGCCACTGCCCAACAACTCGAATCGCTCAACCAAACACAACTGCGGCAGTTTGGGCCGCGTCTTGCGGCGCAGGAAAGACCCGTACCCTCCATCTCCTCAGCGAACTGTGCGGCACTTCCTCGCGGCCACCGTCGTCGCATTTTCTTTGGCGTGCCCGCGGGCACCGACGATGGCTTCGGCCTTGGGTACGAGGAAATTGATGGGCACGGCAATCCTGTGCCCGGAACCTTTCAGGACATAGCTCAGTTTGATCCCAGTAAGATAAACGTCTGTCTGCCGCTCGCCCCGGGAAACCAGACGGTGACCGAGCTGTGGGAGTTGGTAAATGTCGCATCGGAGGCCCACAACTTCCATATCCATCAGACCAAGTTTTTAGTGCTGCCCAAAGGCGCTCCCGTCGGAAATGCCAGCGCAATGATGGATAATGTCGCCCTACCAAGCGGCAGTGGCAAGTGCGATGGATCCGTCCTCAAGTGGCGTGACGGCACTTGCAAAGTCAACTCCGAATTCGTATCCATCCCGTTCTCTGAAATCGGCGACTTTGTCTACCACTGTCACATCGGCGAACACCAGGATGGCGGCATGATGGCCCACATCCGCGTCATCGCCAACCCTTAACCCATTAGCAGTTTCATCGGTATCGCCCAAACGCAACAACGGCCTGGAATCTGATTCCAGGCCGTTGCCGGTGATCTGTTGGGATTGGACTAAGGCGATCGCTACCGCGACTGCCCGAGGCCCTGCGGATGAATTCTACCGCCGGGACTTACGGTGGGGCGAGGGGCGCGATGCCCTAGGCCTCAGTCACCTCACGTAGGGTACTACTGCAACAATCTGTCATTAGCTGGATCAACCTCCTTTCCCGTGTAATTCCACCTTAAGGCGTAAGTAGAAGGTCGTCAACCCTGTGCCCGCAGCTACTTAGAACCGCATCTAACTCTGCATGGACTCGAAGGCAGTCGGCACACAGGATGGTTTGAACATCCTTGAGTTGTTGCGGCCGCACCGTCGGCAGCTATGGCTCGGGCTGCTCGCCATTGCCGGAGAGAGCATTGCCGGGTTGCTGGAACCGTGGCCTCTCAAAATCGTCCTCGACGACCTGCTCCAAGGCAAAAACCAACATGGCTGGCTGCACCGATTCATTCTCACCACTGCTGGGTCAGCGCCCCGCAACGTGCTCCTCTTCGCTTGCATTGCAGTGCTGGTCATCGCGGTCACCGATGCTCTCTGCACCTATGCGGAGAAGTACCTCACCACCAACGTAGGCCAGTGGGTCGCACACGACCTTCGCCGCACCATCTACACGCACGTGCAGCGCCTGTCGCTTGCCTATCACGACCAGCAGCCTACCGGCGACCTGATTAGCCGCGTCACTGTCGATATCGATGCCATCCAGTCCTTCATTGTCTCCGGACTTCTGAGCATTCTCGTCGATACCATGACGCTGATCGGCATGATCATCATCATGTTCTGCGTAAATTGGCAGTTCACATTGATCGCGCTGGCAGTCGTGCCGCCGCTCTTCCTCATCGTCAACACCTATACGCGTCGGGTAAAGAAAGCCTCTCGCGAGGTTCGCAAGAAGGAAGGCAAGATGGTCTCGGTCGTGTCCGAGGTTGTCTCCTCGATTCGCGTTGTCAAGGCCTTCTCGCGCGAAGACTACGAGGTTCGACGCTTCGAGGGAGAAAGCCTTGAGGCCGTCGAAGCCGCGCTTGCCGCGCGTTCTCTGAAAGCTCGTCTGGTTCCCATCGTCAACACCGTCACTGCAATCGGAACCTGCGCAGTGTTGTGGTTTGGCGCTCAAATGGCGATGTCCGGACATCTTGCTCCCGGTTCGCTCGTCGTCTT
The DNA here is from genome assembly GCA_035606555.1 of Occallatibacter sp. Classification (GTDB taxonomy): domain Bacteria; phylum Acidobacteriota; class Terriglobia; order Terriglobales; family Acidobacteriaceae; genus Telmatobacter. The sequence continues at coordinate 24,284 of DATNFD010000155.1, read as the reverse complement.
CGTGTTCTATCTCGGCAAAATGTACAAGCCGATGCAGGACATCTCAAAAACTATTGACGCCTACTCGAAAGCCGCGACCGGCTACGACCGCATTGAGGAGATCCTCCGCAGCAACGACGAAGTCCACGACCAGCCCGGAGCACGCAAAGCTCCCCACTTCAAGGGCCAGGTCGACTTCGAGCATGTCGCGTTCGCGTACAAGGAAGACGAACCTGTTCTCCGCGATGTGAACATGCACGTTGAGCCTGGAACCATGGTTGCTCTTGTCGGACCCACCGGCGCCGGGAAAACAACTATCATCAACCTGATTGCGCGCTTCTACGATCCCACATCGGGCATCATTAAGCTCGACGGAACAGACATCCGCCAGCTCACGCAGAAATCTCTTCGTTCGCAGATCAGCTTCGTCCTTCAGGACACGGTTCTCTTCAGCGGAACCATCTGGGACAACATCGCCTACGGCTGTCCCGATGCTTCGCACTCGCAGATCGTGAAAGCCGCTGAAGCCGCCAACGCCATGGAGTTCATCGACAAACTGCCCGAGAAATTCTCGACATCAGTCGGCGAGCGAGGTGTGACTCTCTCCGGCGGTCAGCGCCAACGCATCGCCATCGCCCGCGCTCTCATTCGCAACACGCCAATCCTTATCCTCGACGAACCCACATCCGGTCTCGATGCCGCCTCCGAACAGCTTGTCTGCGAAGCTCTCGACCGCCTCATGGAAGGCAAAACTTCGATTATCATTGCGCATCGCCTCACCACCATTCGCCGCGCCGGTCAGATCTTCGTGATCGAGAACGGTACAGTTGCTGAATCCGGGACGCACGACGAACTCCTTCAACACGAAAACGGGATCTACAGGAAACTCCACCATCTTCAAGCGAACCTGAAAGATGCCCCCGCGCCAGCCACAGCGTGAGGATCAAAGGGACGCGAGTTCCCTGATCCGACTCTCGAGGATATCAACATATTTTTCGGCATCCTCTTGCGGAAAATCCCCTGCGCGAAATGCGTCCAGCAATTGCTGATGACTTAATTGCTTCATCAACGATCCGATCCAGCGTGCGTCGGCGATTGGAATCTTTCGGCCAATCCACTCCAGATCCCTTCGCATCGAGTACTTCTTCACATTCGCCGCTTCGAGAAACAGGGGCGCGGCCGGCGTACCGAAGTCCACCTCACTCGCAGTTCTACGCGTGATGAACTTCGATTTCTCGAAAGTCCCTACATCGCCCTTCGATCGCCCCTTGCTCCAACTCAGCCCGTTTGTGCCAAAAGTCGCACCCACGTCGCTCGTCAGAAATAAATCACTGTCCGACTCTGTGTCTTCATAGACCGCGTTGTTCACGTCTTTCAAATCCCAGTTGTTCATCACTGCCATCATCGTTCGTAGTCCGTTGAACTCCCTCGTCCCCGTAAAGGGATTCTCTTTCCACTTCCAGATTCCGATCTTCTTACGGCCATCTGGCTTCTTCTCAAATCGCGCGTCCACGATGGTACCGTCGGACGCCATAATGGCCCCGCGCGTGAGGTTCAGATTCTCAATCCTTGCCGAGGTCACGAGGTAATCGTCATCGACGAAATATCCAACAGCCCAGAGCAACCGAGAAGCCGTTACCTCCGGCCTTGCCTCGTCACCCAGCTTAACCCTCCACTTCGTTCCATGCGCATCGCGAACGTCGAACTTCGGGTTTGTGCCGCTAGCATCTTCTGACTCAAAGTTGAACGGTGACAAAGGCTGCCCTTCCCTTCCTCCCAGTCCGTAAAGAAGATTCAGGTCCGCTATTCTTCCCGGATCGTGCCAGAGTAAGGGATGGCGCAGTCGCCCCCGATCTATCGGTTTTTCGTTCTTCTCTTTGCTGATCTGCGAGGACTGTCTCTCAGCCTGCTGGCTTATCAAGGGAATGCATGGAAGCAGAAGCCAAACGGCCAACGCCCAGTTCAACACACGGCGGTTGCACTTCATTCGTTCTCTCCTTGCTGCAACAACGCTTTCTGATTAGAAGCGCTGGATTGCTCCGCAGGGTGCCCGGTACATCCTCAACTTTGCAAAATGCATCTTCTTTAGTACGTATCTGTTGCAGCGTTCAAAGGAGAGATCGAGTGAAGCTCCTCATTCAGCCGGACGATGGCATCAAACCCCTTATTCAAGCGCTGCGAAAAGCCAAAAAAAGTATCCGCATTCTCATCTTTCGTTTCGATCGCGTTGAGATCGAAAAGGCTCTTCTGGAGGCAGTCGGTCGCGGCGTAACCGTCCAAGCCCTCATCGCCCATACAAACCAGGGCGAGGAGAAAAACCTGCGTCGACTCGAAATGCGTCTCCTCGCCCAAGGCATCACCGTCACCCGTACTGCCGACGACCTCGTTCGATACCACGGAAAAATGTTCATTATCGATGACAAGGTGCTGTACCTCCTTGGCTTCAACTTCACGCACATGGATATCGATCTAAGCCGGTCTTTCGGCCTGGCTGTTAACGGAAAAAGCGCCGTAAGAGAGGCGATTCGCCTATTTGAATGCGACTCAAAGCGTCGCCCATACACAAAGGTAAAAGACGATTTGGTCGTCAGCCCTGTTAACGCGCGCAAATGCCTCACGGACTTCATCGCAGGCACGAAGAAGAGGCTTCTTATTTACGAAATGAAGATCAGTGACAGCGATTTCGTGAAACTCCTGAACAAAAAAATCTCCTCCGGAGTCGAAGTCCGCGTCCTCTCCCGTGCATCCGCGAAGAACGGAACAGTTCCTGTACGCCGTCTTCCCTCGCGTCTTCACCTGCGCGCTATGCTCCGAGACGGAAACACCGCATTCCTCGGCAGCCAGAGCCTACGAAAACTCGAACTGGAAGCCCGGCGGGAGATCGGCATCATCTTCCGCGACAAAAAGGTCGTGAAGCAGATGGAGACCATCTTCGAAAAAGACTGGAAACGTTCCGAGCCCGTCGTAGAAGACTCGAAGTTCGCCTCAGCACTCGTCGTACCGGCGAAGAAAGTTGCCAAAGAGGTTGCGAAGCACATCGCCATTAAGCCCGTCGTAGAACAGGTGCTCGAAAAAGTGATCGACACGAAAGACCCGACCCCGTTTGAGCCTGACGAGGTCGCGCAGACTGTCCGTGAAGCCTTCCAGGAGGAAGTACAAGAAGCGGTGAGAGATGCCCTGAAAGAAGTCGTGATAACCGCAGCAAGCGAGGAGCCCGCGAAGCCGGATCAAAAGGCCAGGTGAGCCAAGGTCCGCAAGGAGGTTTTGAATAATGAATCTTGCGAGTACATATCCTTCCCTTTTGTTTGCTATGGTGCTGCTCGCGGCCGGACCGTTTCACCCGGCGTTCGCACAATCGTCACCCGCTGGGCCGTCCGACCAAAGGCTCCTTTCCGATTTCAGCAATAAAGCGAAAGCATATACGGACAAAGAGCACATGCTCGCAGCTGACAAAATGAAGCCAACTTCCGACGTTGCCAAACTTCAACAGCAGCGCAAGCAAATCCGGGTTGCCGTACAGCAATCCCGCGCCAATGCACGCCGGGGCGACTTCTTCACATCTGAGACCTCTGAAGCGTTCCGCAAGATCCTCTCCAATCTGTTCGATAGCCCTGAAGGCAAAAAGATCAAAATCAGCCTCGACCACGCTGAGCCGGGTGCTCCCGCTGAATTCAAAGTCAATGCCGAGTTTCCAAACCAGAACGGCCAGCCAATCCAGTCCGTTCCCCCGACTGTTCTCAAGGTATTGCCTGCTTTGCCCAAAGGGTTGGATTATTGCATTGCGGGGAAAACGCTGGCGCTGCGCGACTCCGTCGCGAATCTCGTGATCGACTACCTGCCCAATGCTCTTCCGTGAAGAAAAAGACGCACATGCCGATCCGATACGCACAGATACTCCTCATCCCGCTTCTCATCGCCTTCTATCCCGGGCTCCCCGGGGACGAAACCCCGCCCAAGGCTCCGCCTCTGCCCGGGGGCGTCCCCGATGTTCGTTTACCCCTGAAGGATGGCTCCGTCCGCTGGGCAGTGATCGGCGACAACGGAACCGGCGAAGGTCCTGAACTTGAAATCGCCAACCAGATGCAGCACTACTGGACAAAAGTAAAGTTCGACTTCGTTACCATGGATGGGGACAACATCTACGGTGGTCATTCGCCTCGTGATTTTCGTGTCAAGTTCGAAGAGCCTTACAAATCCCTTCTCGATGAAGGTGTAAAGTTCTACGCTTCGCTCGGCAATCACGACGACGCACAGATCGAGATCAACTACAAGCCGTACAACATGGGCGGCAATCACTATTACACGTTCAAAAAGAAGAACATCGATTTCTTCGTCCTCGACAGCAACTACATGACGCCTCACCAACTCTCCTGGCTCGAGGACAAGCTCAAGGGCTCATCTGCCAAGTGGAAGATAGCCTACTTCCACCATCCCCTGTACACATGCGCCAAGTTCCACGGTCCCGATATCGACCTGCGTAATCAACTCATGCCGCTCTTCACGAAATACGGCGTCAACGTCGTCTGGAGCGGTCATGAGCACGTCTACGAACGCATCAAGCCCCAACAAGGAATCTACTTCTTCCTCGACGGCAATTCTGGCCAACTGAGATACCACAATCTCCGTGCCGCCTGCGACCTCGATCAGGTTGGCTTTGACACGGATCGCACGTTCATGCTCGTTGAGGTCGACGGAGACCAGCTGTATTTTCAGACCATCGCGCGCTCAGGCGCCACCATCGACTCCGGCCAGATCACAGTTCAGACAAGCAAGCCGAAATGACCCACCCAACTTCTCCGGTCAATGCTGCGCGACAGATCCGTAGAACGCATTGTTTCCTGTCCGGAGATCGCGTCCGTAGGTGAGCACGACACCCGTTCCCAGCACCGTGAGCTTCATCTCGGCGCCGACATCAAAGAGCCACTGCTTTGGCGCAAGACCGTTAGTCGGGCTCGCCACGCGAGCAATGTCAAGCAGCGGCCCGGCTTTGACACTGACCAGCCCGTTGCCCCACACGCTGCGATAGAAATCGCTGTTTGAAAGGAGGTAGCGATCCCCCATTGGCGCACTTCCTTTCTTGCCGCCTCGCGTTCCAATGTGTCCGCGCAGCCAGAGATCAGTATCGCGCTCTACGCCAATCATCCAAAGCTCATCAATTGGAGCCGCTCCCCCGATTCCGCCGCCTCGAACACGCTGTGTGAATTCGTATGGAGCCCCTTCAGCCTTCGGCAACCATCGGGCAGAAATCCCGCCCTGCGCCTTCTCAAATAACCGCGCCGGCTTTGACCACAACCGCTCGAGTTCAGACGACGCAAACGCATCGACCCTGAACCGGCGCTCAGGAACATCCAGTACCCGCGCATTCGCGCTCGTAACCTGCTTGATGCCCCAACCCGGCGAGACGAGTTTACCGTTTAGCGCCGTGCCGCTTGAAATCCTGGTGTATGTCCGGTGAGAAGCTTCAGCCCCTGACTGCCACTGAAATCGGCCACTCTGAATCGAACGAAGAGACCCGCCTGCAATCTCCCGCTTGAGCTTGAACGCGCCTAGCACCGGCGCATCTCCCGTAAAAGACCTTCGGATCACCCAATTCTCATCCCGCCCATCCAGCGCCATGCCCCACCGCCACTGCGGCAGAAAGTGCCATGGCCCCGACGCCTCCGCCCATACCCGCCGCTTCTGCGCATCCCAACGCACCAGCGATTCAACATTCCTCGCTGAGCGCCCGATGTTGAAATAGCTGGGGTACACCGTCTCGTACGGCAGTCCCGAAAACACTGACACCAGAGACTGCAGCCATCCATTTCCGAATCCGTTCCTCTCGACCGAATGGAACTGCGCGTCAAATCTGCCGCCCTCGCGCGCATTCAGCCTGATGCTGTATGCAGGGAAGATTCCCATCCCATTCAGCCGTGCCTCGCTCACCAGCAACTGGCCCCACTGCAACTCCGCTTGGGGCGAGAACACGAATGCCCGCTCAAGCAGAATTCGCTGTACTCTCAAATTCGGATCGATTCGCAGAGCATCGATCCGCGGCTTCTGAATTCGGTTCCAATATTTCAACGCCGCATCGAGATTGTCCATCAGCAGGAACACACTGCCGGCAAACTCATTGGCATACTCGTCCTGCGGATCCAGCCGCAGTGCCTTCTCAATCCAGTGTGCAGTTTCCGGATAGTTCTTCTGTTGAAATGCTACCCCCGCCAATTCCGTTGGAAATCGCTTCTGCCCGCGGCATTCCTTCTCTCCCGCCAGCAATGCCCCCCGCGCTTCTTCCCACCGTTGCAGATGAGCGAAGGCCATGCCCAGATCGAAATCCACGTCAGCAGATCGCGAGGGCATTCTCTTCGCTGCCGCAATAACTTCTTCCCACTTCTGTTGCGAGTACAAGCCATGCAATTCCGCATCGGCCTGCGCCCCAGGTGCACACTGGGCCTCGCCTCTCGCGATCAAGGAAACGACTATCAGCAGAATCAGTGGGGTGCTGAGAAAGTTAGCGAGCACTAGTGAGAACTCGACGCCGGAACTGCGAGCAGGGTCCAGTTGTGGGTCGCGCTCCACTCCTTTTCGAATCGGGCACGCTCCTCGGTCAGCAGCTTGCGAACTGCAGGATCGTTCATCGTGACGAGCCCCCTCTCTGTATCGACCCCGTCAACAACAACGTAATGCAATTCCGATTGGCCCTCCGGCTTCGTTGCAACGATCAAAGGACGGCCCTTCGCAATCTCCTCTTCCAGGTCCCCCCACCTACCGGAAAATGCGAACGCCATGAATCCATGCTGCCGGAGATACGCGCTCATCTGCTCCGCGGGGATCCCATGCTCGCTCTTCGAGTACAACAGACGCTGGATCTGCGCTACATCGCTATCGGGCGATTTCGGTGATCTCTGCTTGTCTGCCCAATACTGCATCACCATGGACAGCGAGGCGGCACCGCATCCCTCGCGCGGCTGTGCAACAAATGGCACATCAATCCATATCGCCGCCGGGGCCTGGGCTGATACAACCGAGGCCGCCAGCAGCAACGCATGAACTAGGCTGCGCCGCACGTCAATGGATGATCGCAACGATGATGATGACCGCGACCAGCACGATAATCAGCGTTAACGTGCTCGAGCCCAGCACGCCTGCGGAAAACTTCTGTTGCGCATCCGAGGCACGCGATGACAAGTTCGCTAATTCGCTATCCGAAAGCGTCGGGATCGCCTTCTGCACTTGCACCGGATCAATCTTTGCATCCCGCATCGCCTTCTCAGCCGTGGGGGTGCTCATAAATCGGGTCAGCGCATCGACATTCTTTTGACGGGCTGCGCTCGAAGACTCGACCTGTTTCTGCAAGGTCTGCGAACTCACAATGTGGTCGGTGGAAGTCGACTGGGCCAACAGGCCTGCCGGATCGGACACCAGCACAATCATCACTGCAGGAACGATGGCCTGCAGCAGCAGCGAGGAAATTCGGGGAAATTTCATACACTCTCCGCTTGAGGTTTTTGCTTCTCAAGTAAGCATATAGGATGCCCAACCCCAAAAAGCAAGTTGCACATAGGAACCGTCAACGGGTCTCCGCAATACCGTCCATTCATCGACTCCTTATCCCGCGAGTTGCAGTTCTTCAGGGCCGATAGCTCCCGTCAACCTGATAAGTAGCTTTTTAGAATCTAATTGCCGCGAGTAGAATTCAGACAACTTATGAAGCCCGCCATTTGTCTCCGGATCGCCTCCGTGCTGACCCTCATCCACTCCGTCCTCCACACCGTCGGTGGTGTCTTTGGTAAACCCGCTCCTGGAGTAGCGACAAGTGTAGCCGCCTCGATGCGATCCCCCTTTCATGTATTCGGCGCCACCCGCAGTTACTCGGATTTCTACATGGGCATGGGGCTCGGAATAACCATTTTCCTCTCCATGGATGCCCTCTTGCTCTGGTTGCTTGCTTCCATGGCAAAGGAAAACGCCTCACGTCTCCGCCCGCTCATCGCTGTATTCGCGCTCGGTTATCTCGTCTTCGCTCTCAACTCCTACACTTTCTTCTTCGCTGCTCCCGTTATTACCGAACTCCTCATTGTTGCGTGCCTGATCGCGGCTATTGTCACTGCGAAACCGATCGAGCCTGACCCCACGACCACAGGAGAGGATTTGCGTCTGGGATCCGCTCGATCCTAGCAGGGCACACAATTACACGTCTGCCCGAACTCGTGTAAACTGCCTTCGTCCTTGCCACACTTTCTCCGAGGTGGTTCTCATGAGCTCACGCGAGCTTTCACACGCACCTGTCAACCGCAGATCGTTCCTGACCGCCGGTACAGCCACACTCAGCCTCCTGGCCCTTGCTCCCGCTGTACTACCAGCCGCTCCCACTGACGCGCCAACCGGCCCCAACATGCTGGGCCCATTGCAGGGCTACTCGCCCCAGATCGGCACATTTGTCTCCCAGCTCACCTGGATGCGTGAGATGAATGGCGTTCTCCGTGCAACGGAGAAGCTGACCCAAACCGATCTTGATTACCTCTTCGATAAGGATGCGAACACGATCGGCGCACTGATGCTGCACCTCGCTGCCACTGAAACCTACTACCAGATGAACACGTTCGACGAGATGAAATGGGATTCCTGGCCGGACGACATCAAGAAGAAGTGGGATCCCGCCATGAACCTCGGAGATGCAGGCCGGTCCACCATCAAGGGCCACGACCGCGATTACTACGTCAACATCCTTCACGAAGTTCGCGAAAAAACTCTCGCTGAATTCCGCAAGAAGGACGACACATGGCTTCTGGCAGCTGACAAGACATGGCCGTGGGGACCAACCAACAACCTCTGCAAATGGTTTCACGTTTGTGAGCATGAGGCCCACCACACCGGCCAGATTGCTCTGCTTCGCAAGCGTCTCCCTGGCGCTAAACACGCCAACTCTGAAGGTTGAACCAAGTATTCCGGACCAGTCGCCAGACTGGGATAGTTACTCCCTGTTCCTACTTCCTCGGCTCTGCCTTCACCAGCTGTGCAGCCACTCTTCATCATGCCCGATCCTTACGGGCGTGTTGAAGAGTCCGCTCAGCCTCGTTGCCGTCAGCATTTCCTCGCGAGGACCGTCGCCCACGATCCGTCCACCCTGCATCAGGATCACGCGTTCGATCTCCGGCAGGATATCTCCGAGGTGATGTGTCACCAGCACCAGACCTGTTCCTTCTTGCGCCAGCCTGCGCAGCGTCTCCCTGAGCTCGCGCTGTGCAGCAAGATCAAGTGCGTTTGACGGCTCATCAAGCAGCAATTGCCGCGGCCGATGTACCAGGGCGCGAGCAATCATGATGCGCCGCTTTTCGCCCGCCGACATCTCTCCCACAAGCTGGTCGCCCAGATGCGTCGCTTCGATGCGACCCAGAGCCTCCCGTGCGCGCTCCCGCATCTCGCCTGTCACATGCAGATTCGGCCACAAGGTCGACGCTGAAAAGAATCCAGCGATCACGGCATCGAGACCCGTCGTCACCGCCGTGCGCTCACCCGGCAATTCCCCCATCAATCCGGCGCCCACCACGCCGAAATGTTTCCGCAACTGCGTCAGATCCCATCGATCGCGTCCGAAGATCCGCACCTGCATCCCCGCCTTCACAATCGGATAAATCTGGCACGTTATGGTGAAAATCAAGGTTGATTTGCCGCAACCATTCGGTCCCAGAATCGCCACGTGTTCGCCAGTCCGAATTGTCAGGTTGATGTCGTGCAATACCACACGATCACCGCGAGCGACATTCACTTGAACCAGTTGCAGAAACGGATCCTCATGCTCCATGGCTTCACTGATGCCGCTCTCCTTCATCGACCCTCCTTTGTTAGATTAAATGGATTGACTCCTTTTTCTTGGCGTCAGCCGTTGGCACGGGTAACCGATCCCTTCAATTCATGAGTGACCTTTCTCAATTTGTAATTCCTCGCGGCTTCCGATTCGGCGCCATCAGAGCCGGCCTGAAGCAGAGCGGCCGCACTGACTTCGCGCTGATTGTCGCCGACGTTCCCGCTTCAGCGGCCGCAGCTTTTACGGCGAATCGCGTTAAGGCTGCGCCACTCCTCGTTGATGCAGAACACCTCCGCAGAACCGCCGGCAAGATACGAGTCGTTGCCATCAACGCCGGCAATGCCAACTGCGCAGTCGGTCAAGTCGGTCTCGATGCTGCACACAAGACCTGTGAGGCCGCGGCCTCCAACCTCGGCTGCAAACCCGAAGAAGTCTTCCCTTCTTCCACCGGCGTCATCGGCGTTCCCCTTCCTGCCGCTAAACTTGTCGCGGTGCTGCCTGAGCTCGCCCGCTCCCTCGGCTCACAATCCGATCACTTCCAGCAGGTCGCGCAAGCCATTATCACCACCGATACCGTTGAGAAGACCGCCTTCGCTCGCGTCGAAGTCTCAGTGCCCGAGATAGACGGCTCCGCGGAAATCCCGCAGGAAATCCGAATCGCCGGCGTTTGCAAGGGCTCCGGGATGATTCATCCGCAACTCATCCCGCATGCCACTATGCTCGTCTACATACTTACAGACGCGGTAATCGAGCCTGCCGTACTCGATGCCTATCTTCGCGATGCCATCGAGGTCAGCTTTAATCGCATCTCTGTTGACGGCGACACGTCCACAAACGACACCGTCCTCCTGCTTGCTTCAGGTGCCGGCGGAGCCCGTGTCGCACCCGGCAATCAAGTTTTCGCAGATGCGCTCAAGCAGGTGTGTACATCCCTTGCGAGACAGGTCGTTGCCGATGGCGAAGGCGTGTCTCACGTCGTCGAATTACACATCCACGGCGCTGTCTCCAACGCCGATGCGGTCCGTGTGGCCAAGGCGATTGCTCATTCGCCGCTTGTCAAAACTGCATGGGCCGGTTGCGATCCCAACTGGGGCCGCTTGGTGGCCGCCATCGGATACTCCGGCGCGCAAATTGACCCGGAGCGCATCGACATCGCATTCGGCGAACTTCCAATCTGCCGCGACGGCGGACGTGCCCACGAGTTCGACGAGACCGCAGCTCACGCCTACATCCAGCAGCCCGAGTTCTCCATCAATATCGACCTTCATCAAGGAGCCGGCGCCTGCAAGTTCTGGACCACTGATTTGACGCACGAATATATCCGTATCAACGCCGACTACACCACGTAGCATCTAACCACCGTGCACTGAAACAAGCACATAGCCAATCATTCATTCGGATCGTTCCCGAAATCCCAGCATGGCAAAAACGCAATCAAAGACTGAGACCACCAAGGCCAAGACCTCCTCGCTCATCTCTGACGAGAAGCTCATCGCAATCTACGTCACCATGCTCAAATGCCGCATGCTCGAGCAGCGCGCCACCGAACTCTTCCAGCACGGGAAGCTCGATCGCGATTTGCACGCCTCCTCCCGGCGAGAAGCAACTGCAGCAGCCGCCACCATCGACCTTCAGGAAGGGGATACCCTTTGCCTCGCACCGGGAGACTGGCTTCCCTCCATCGTTAAGGGCTTGCCTCTCGAGACACTCTTTCGAGTGCTGACTCCAGCATCTCTACAACTTGCCGGTGCGGCTGACATTGAGGCAGATCGCAAAAACATCCTCGCTCCTTCTGCTGGGCTCGATCTGCAAAAACAGGTTCGCGAACGAGCTTCGGCCTGTTCGGTCGCAAAGAAAGGCGAAATCGTGGCAGTTTTTCTTTCTCCCGGCCCGCAGCCTTTTGTTGAGTGGAAAAGAGCAATACGAGTATCCGGAAAGAACAAACTCCCGATCGTTTTCGTTCACTACTCGGAAGCTAGCACTGAATCTGGAAACCGAAAAACCCGATCTCTTCCCGCTAGACCGCTCGCGCTACACGAGGGAGTTCCCTCCATTGTCGTCGATGCCCTTGATCCCGTCGCCGTCTACCGTGTCGCTTACGAGGCTATCGTGCGTGCCCGCCAGCTTCGCGGAGCAACACTCCTCGAGTGCGTACTTTCCAGCCAACCAACTGCATTGACAGGTGCTGCTAACACGCCGAATGAGTCGGCGCTCGAGCCCGTTGCGGTAATGGAAACTTACCTCAGAAGCAAAGGGATCGATCCCGAAGCACATATTGTTCAAACGGCTTTCCACCGTGATCTTGACCTCGCTACCCGATTCCTCGATCGATAGTCAAAAGAGAACAATCTAAAACGCAATCACGCGGGCCTGGCCGCGCTTTGTGGCGGACGCTCAATTATTCAAATCCCCGAATGATAAAGTGACCTACATGAGCGTTAGCAGTCGCGCAGCCGTATCTGCCGTGTTATCAGCATCCTTCTTTGCGGGAACACAGTTCCTCAATCCGTCCGTTCTCAAGGCAGAAGGCCCAGCATTCAACGGAGCTTCGGCGCAAGCAGTTCCTGACAACAGCCGCCCCTCCCCGGTGTGCGAACCCGCTTCATTGGACTCGCCCTATATTCCCGTCGACAGTTGGATCTATCCCGCGATGATGCGCCTGTATGGCCTTGGCTATGTCGATACCATGTATCTTGGGATGCGCCCCTGGACACGTGCCAGCATCGAACGCATGCTCGAAGAAGTCAGCGCTCGAATCGAAGACGCGCAGGACTACGCCGACTCAACGACCGCTGAAGCCCAGCAGCTTCGCGATGCCATCGATCGCGATCTTCGCCCCGATACCCAGGGACCCTGCGGAACCCTGAAAGGCAACGTTCGCGTCGAGTCCGTCTACTCCACTTTTCGCGGCATCAGTGGCACTCCGCTCCACGACAGCTTCCATCTCGGCCAGAGCGTCATCAATGATTATGGCCGGCCATACGAGAACGGACTGAACAACTACACAGGTGCGAGCGGTTACGCCTCAGCCGGACGTTTCCTGGTCTATGTGCGTGGTGAGTTCCAAGGAGCGCCATCCGCTACCGGCTACTCCTCCGATCTCTCTGAGACACTTTCAAACGTGGATGCCATTCCTTTCATCGATCCCAATACTGGCCAGCCCTACGGTCAGCACACCATCCCACTCGGACCGATCGGAACCTACACGCGGGGTCGTCTTCTCGAAGCCTACGTTTCCACGCACTTTCTCAATCACGAAATCTCCCTTGGCAAACAGGACGATTGGTTAGGCCCTGGCCTGGGTGGCGCATTCGCATACAGCAACAACGCCGAAAACTTCTATTCGTTCCGTATCAATCGCGTTGAGCCGCTGCATATCCCAGGCCTCTCCTACATCACCGGTCCATTCCGATACGAGTTTCTGGTCGGTGGATTGCATGGCCATACTTACATTCCGAATCCCTCCTACCCTGCTCCTGGACAGCCAAACGTGCTCTCTGGAGGGAATCCCTGGATGCATGTTGAGAAAGTGAGTTTCCGGCCGACAGAAAACCTTGAATTCGGCTTCGAGCGTTCTGCCATCTGGGGCGGCAAAGGGCATGCGCCAATCACCCTGCACACATTCCTGAGAAGCTTCTTCAGCTTTTATTCACCGACCAATGGCGACAAGCTTGGTCCAAACGATCCAGGCGCGCGCTTTGGCTCATTCGATTTCTCCTACCGGCTGCCCTTCCTCCGGCGGTGGCTCACTCTTTATACGGACGGCGAGGTTCACGATGACGTCTCGCCCATCGACGCCCCCCGGCGCGCTGGCTGGCGTCCCGGCATTTACCTCTCGCATGTTCCTGGATTACCAAAGCTCGACTTTCGCGCAGAAGCCACATACAGCGATCCGCCGATCTCCACCAGTAACGGTGGCCGCTTTATGTACTTTGAATACCTAGTGCGCCAGGGCTACACCAACAACGGCCAGATCATGGGTGACTGGGTTGGACGCGAAGGTAAAGGAGGTCAGGGCTGGCTCACCTGGCACCTGAGCGGAAACGAGTGGATCCAGGTCGGCGCACGACACCACAAGATTGCCAAGGATTTCATCCCCGGCTCAACCACCGAGATCGACCCCGCAACTGGCCGGCTGATCGAGGGCGGCACGACGCTCAACGACATCAACTTTCAAGCCGTGAAGCGCATCCGCAAGGATCTCGAACTAAATGCCAGTTTCACATTCGAGCATTGGAAGGCGCCCGTCTATCTTCCGGGTCAGCAAACCTTGACGACAACCACCATCAAGCTGACGTGGTATCCCGAGCGCAAGGTCAGCTTCTAGATGTTCTATTGGCGGCGCTCACCGTGCACGCGGATGTGTCCTGTCGTAGACCGCTTCCAGCTGCGACGTCGTCAACTGCGTATAGCGTTGCGTCGTTGATAGCCGCTCATGGCCGAGCAGTTCCTGGATTGCCCGTAGATCCGCACCCTCTTCCAGCAGATGAGTACCAAACGCATGCCGCAACGTGTGTGGATGCACATCAGCCGAAAGTCCACGCAGCACTGCCACGCGCTTCACAATCCGTCCCACACTGCGCGTTGTCAATCTCCCCTCGCCGCCCGGCCTCCCGAGTCCGCGTAGCTGGAGACTCACAAACAGTGCAGGTGCTGATGGCAGGTTCTCACCGAACTTCGCTGCAATCCGTGCAGAACGCTCCGTCAGATACTCTCGCAAGGCCAATGCCGCTGCATCACCCAGTGGCACGAGGCGCTGCTTCTGCCCCTTGCCGCGAACGAGAATCGCCTCGTTCCCCCAATGGATATCGTTAAGGTTCAATCCCGTCAGCTCGGCATTGCGAATACCGCATCCATACAACAATTCAAGGATTGCCCTGTCGCGCGCCGGCCAGCTGGCCGCATCATCATCCACGCTCTCAACCACGCGGTTCATTTGTTCGATCGAAGGGACGCGCGGCAGATGTTTCGGCAGCTTCGGCGTAGCGACAAGCGAAGCCACGTTCTGCTCCACATGCCCTGCTCGTGCGAGCCACTTGAACCAGCTGCGGATCGCCGCGAGTGCCCGCGCCGTCGATGCCTTCGACAAACCTCGCTCTAGCAACGTCCCAAGATAGCTGCGGATATGCAGGTGTTCTATCTGTGCCACCCCTGAAACTGCCGGGTGCCGCCCACTCATGTATACGCCGTAATTTACGAGCTCTCGCCGGTACGCGCGCAATGTGTGTTCCGAGGACCCACGCTCATTCGCTAGCACTCGAAGATACTGTTCAACAAAAGGCGTGAGCCACGGAGGCGAGTCTTGGGTTTCCTCCCGTTCGGAAATGTCTCCGTCGCCAATCACGCGGGCTCTCCGTCTTCGCGCGCCAGTTCACTGGGCCGAGCAGCTTGTTCCTCTCGCGCTTTGCCTCCACGAATAACTCTCAGTCCCCGCTTGCTCCCATTTTGACCCAGCGCTACAGACTCATCCTGTGCTCGTGCCTTGGCTCGAGGGTGATGTTCCCGATGAACCTGCTTCAATCGTCCAAGGGCGAGATGTGTGTACACCTGCGTAGTCGAAATGTCAGCATGCCCCAGCATTACCTGAACACTGCGCAGGTCCGCTCCATGCTCAACCATGTGCGTTGCGCAACTGTGGCGCAACTTATGAGGACTCGCGTCTTTGTTGCTCATCTTCACCAGGTGCCACACCCACTGCCGTGTAAGCGGCATCCCTCGCAGCGACAGGAACAACCGGGTGGCATCGTGGCGAGCCGAATTTGTCTTACGCCTCGTGCTGATCCGAGCAAGGTGCGGCCGTCCAATGCGAAGGTACTCCTCGAGAGCCTCCACCGCCGTTCTCCCCAGCGGCACAATGCGTTCTTTGTCTCCTTTGCCTCGCACCAGCACCCGCCCTGAATCGAGGGCAAGATCTCCGGTTCCCAATCCCGTTATCTCCGAAACCCGCAATCCACCAGCGTAGAGTACTTCCAGAATTGCTCGGTCTCGCAATGCTGTCGCCTTCGCCTGGGGATGCTCCGCGGTCATCGCAGCCCTCTCCAGCATCTCGGCCACTTCCGGCTCAGCAAGGGACTTCGGCAACACCTTCCACGCCTTTGGTGATTCGATATTCACCGTAGGATCGTGGTGAGTCCGCCGATCGAGCAAAAGCCACTTATAAAAGCCGCGTAAGCAGCTCAGCTTCCGCGCCGCGCTCCGCGAATCCATCGAATGTGTGCGAAGATGTTCCAGGAACGCAGCCACATCTTGCTGCATCGCGGTCACCAGAATGCCCTGTCTGCCCTCCAGGAACTCGGCAAAAGTCTTCAGATCGCCGTCGTATGCCTCGCACGTCAGCGGCCGCAACCCCTTCTCAACACGCAGATACGATTGATAATCCTTCAGCAGACCGAGGTTGCTTTCAGTGCCCACACGTCTGATTATCCCCGTGTCCGCCAGGGACTTGGGTTCCCTGACAGAGTGACTGAACCTCGTTCATCAAGGCATCAAGTTTGTTAACCAGTTGTTTTGCTCATTTCTGAAACTTCCGATCCTCAAGGGACGCGATATCATCGCGCAACAAGCGCCTTGACGCGCGATTCCAGTTGCTCGAGGTCTGTCTCGCCCTTGAGCTTCGTCACTACAACGCCATTGCGATCGATCAGGAACGTGATCGGCAATCCCAGCACTCCGCCATACGCCTCGCCGAGTTTCGCATCTCCCATGACGACAGGAAAAGCCAAATGGAGGCGACGCACCGTCCTGCGCACCGGCGCTTCTCCGTCGTCCATCGAAACAGCCACAACCTGAAGCCCCTTTGCACCGTACCTCTTTTGCCATGATTCAAACCGCGGCAGCTCAATTTGGCACGGGGCGCACCACGTGGCCCAGAAGTTCAGAAGCACAACCTTCCCGCGAAATTCCTTCAGATCGATCTGGCGACCGTCCAAATCGCCGCGAACAAACTGGGGAGCCGGTCTTTCTACGAGGTTCGATGTGGGCTGCGTCATTCCCCCGCGGGGCATAAACGTGATCGCACAACCCAGCAAAACCAGAACTCGGATCATCCGCATGGATAGAAATCTATTCTCCTCTCTCCACGGGATACCCTTTGACTGCCCAGTCATCTCCGAAGTTGTTCGGCAGGTACAAAGCCTTTACGTTCGTGAAACCAAGATCACGCAATTCTTTATACGCTGGGCCGATATTCGGACATCTTCCCCACGGACAGCATCCGCAATAAATGACGATCAGCTGGCTCTTCTGGAGCGGTGCCGCTAACTTTTTCAGCAAAATCGCCCCATTCGCTTGCGAACCCGGCCCCGCGAATCCGGCGTTAGGAATATGTGCCTGTTGAAACATCACGAATGAACCCACCTGAAATACGACCGGCCGTTCTGTCCCGCTGGTTTTCAGCATTCCAGCCAGCTCTGCCGGCTGTATCAGCTGCCCCTGGGGCACGGTCATTGCGCTCAGGGGGGCGTCGTCAACATTCGAAAACTGCGCCTGTGCTCCAACTCCGGCCAGCATCCCGATAACCACAACAAAAACAATGATTTTCGACCAAATCCTCACGCTCATCAATGACTCCTCGGATAACCCATCATTGTATCGGTCCGTGCACTTCAGCCCTGTGATCGACGACAATAGTCTTGGAGATCTTTACTAAAGGACCAAAGTCGCTTGTCATCAACAGAGCTCGAAGTCACCCGCTGGACCGCTCAACAACTTCAGCACCTCGTTCTTCAGTCCGCTCCTAAGATCGCGATCTTCGATTGCGACGGCACCCTATGGGGCGGGGACGCCGGCCACGGCTTTATGGTCTGGACAATGGATCAGGGCCTGGTCTCCCGCTCTACCTGCGATTGGATGGACACCCGCTACCGCGCCTACCTCGCTGGAAATGTCACTGAACTTCAGATCTGTGGAGAAATGGTCCAGATGTATGCCGGTCTTCACGAACAGGAACTCCGCTCAGCCGCTGGCCGTTACTTCAATGACCACGTGCGGCCACACATCTTCAGCGAGATTTCCTCGCTCGTCTCAGGCCTCCGAAAGGGGGGTATCGACCTGTGGGCCGTCAGTTCCACGAATAAATGGGTCATCTCCGAAGGTGTTCAAGATTTCGGAATTGCCGAAGACCACGTCCTCGCCGCTGAAGTTAAAGTCACCAATGAAATCATCACCAGCGAACTTGTCGACGTACCCACCGGGCCGGCTAAAGCCGCCGCCCTCCGGCGCATCGGACTCCCCAACCCCGATGCCGTCTTCGGGAATTCACTTCACGATCTCGCCATGCTCGAAATCGCTTCGCACCCCTACCCCGTAAACCCATCGCTCGGTTTGCTCCAAGAGTGCGCGAAGCGCGGTTGGGGCTACTTCCGTCCTCGTGAGGTCATCGAAGCGCCTGCTCCTGTCGCTGGGGAATGACCCCCGAAACCTTCAACTCCTGAACGTCGGATCGGTAACCGTTTCAGCCAATGAAACTGTCGCCCCGGTCACATCCACGAGGTAACTGAGCATTTACACTAGGGATGTGGAAGACCCGCAGCCCATTTCCAACTCGCGCCCTGCGGGACCGGCCCTCCGTTTCGTCGTTGCAGGACTGCTGGTTCGCGATGGTCTCGTCCTGATCTGCCAGCGCCGCCCCGATCAGCCAATGGCCTTGCAATGGGAGTTTCCCGGCGGGAAAATTGAACAAGGAGAGAGCCCCGAGCAGGCTCTCTCCCGCGAACTCAACGAAGAACTCGGCATCCGCGCCATCATCGGACCTCACGTTACCCACATCCGCCATAACTACCGCCACGGCGGTGCAGTCGACCTGCAGTTCTACGCCATAACCTCGTTTGAAGGCGAACTTGAGAACAAGATCTTCCACCAGCTCAAGTGGGTCAAACTCGAAGAACTCCCCGAGTATGATTTCCTCGCCGCAGATCGCGGCCTCATCCGCGACCTCGCCGCGGGCAAACTTCTCTAGTTCCATCCAGAGCCCAATGTCCGCTCGCGAGTTCCCCAGTCTTATGTCCTGAGGTCCTTGCTCCCCTTCACCAGTCCGAGTCGCACCAGGCTCTCAGCGGTCCTCACAATACTTTCTTCGCGCGACCGCGGCGACCACCCCAGCACCTTCTGGGCCTTCTCGCTCGTCGCATTCTTCCACTTCCCCAATTCAGGAATTATCTGTTTCACTGCCGGATCTTTGAAACGCGCCAGCCTCACCAGCCAGTCCGGCAACTGTCGCGTCGGCACTCTCCTGGCTCTCTCACCCATCCGCTCCTTCAGCGCACGGGCAATCTCAATCAGCCACATAAAATCGCCTGCCAGTGCCAGAAACCGCTCCCCCTTCGCTGCCGGATTCATCATCGCCCGCAGGTGTAGATCAGCTACATCGCTCACATCGACAACGCCAAGACACATCCGCGGCACCCCCGGCAGTTCTCCATCGAGCATCTTCTGAACAAGCAGAATGGAGGTCGCATAGTCAGGTCCAAGAACAGGACCGAACACTCCAACCGGATTCACCACCGCTAATTCCAGACCCGCACCCTCACGATCGATAAAATTCCAAGCCGCCCGTTCTGCCAGCGTCTTCGATTTCGTATACGGCATCACGTCCAAGCCGCTCGGCTCCGTCCAGTCCCTTTCGCTGAACGGCGCCTGCCTTTCCGGATGGCCATATCCAATCGCCGCAAACGACGACGTCAGCACCACCCGTTTTACGCCCGCATCGCGCGATGCCTTCAGCACCCGCAGCGCTCCCTCCCGCGCCGGCAAAATCAGCTCGTTTTCATCCTTTGGCACCTGCGACGGAAATGGCGAAGCAATGTGCAGAACGTACTCGCAACCGGAAACTGCAGCCGGCCATCCCGCATCGCTCATCAGTTCAGCGGCCACAAACGACAACTGATCGCCCGGCTCTGCTCCGCCGTTCCTCAGCATGGCCCGCACTTCGCCCTCGCGGCTGAGATTCCGCAACGTCGTACGCACCCTGTGCCCCGCTGCCAGTAGCTGCAGAATCGTGTGGCTCGCGATAAACCCCGTCCCGCCTGTGACTAGAACCGTATTCATTCGCTCACTCCGATTGGCGTGTGAATCAATCAGCTATCAGCAAATCAACTGTGGGACATAAAGAGCATGGCCATTGTCATGCCAATCACGATGATGCTTGTTCCCCACGCAATTACGTTCCATAGAATCGAATTCCGATGCTCTCCCATCAGGTCCTTCCGGTTGATAAGCAGAAGCATCAGGATAATGACAACCGGCAACAAGACCCCGTTGAGCACCTGCGAGTAGATTGCGAACCGGATGAGGCTGGTATCCGGCAACAGCAGAACAGTGCATGCCCCGCCCACAATCAGTCCCGTATAGAGCCAGTAAAAGAACGGCGCCTCGTGAAAGCTCTTATCCACGCCGGATTCAAATCCCAGGCCCTCGCAAACGGTATACGACGTTGAGAGCGGGAGAATCGACGCCGCAAACACAGACGCGTTGAATAACCCAAATGCAAACAGGATAAATGCGTAGTCTCCGGCCAGGGGTCGCATCGCCTCTGCGGCGTCCGACGCCACCGTGATCGCACCCATCCCGTGTACAAACAGGGTTGCCGCGCATGCAACAACGATGAACCACGCCACTATATCCGTGAAAAAGCTGCCAACGATCACGTCCAGCCGGGACGCCGGGTAATCCTTGACCCGGATGCCTTTCTCAACCACCGACGATTGCAGATAGAACTGCATCCATGGCGCGATCGTGGTGCCCACAATGGCAATGGCTGTATACATGTAATCGCTATTACGCCAGACCGACTTGGCTGGAAGTTGAACGGTTGCGAGCAATGCATGGTGCCAGCTTGGCTGGCTCAGCACACCGGCAAAAATGTAAGAGATGTAGACCACAGATGCGATCAGGAAAATCTTTTCGGTGCTCTTGTAGCTCCCCTTCACCACTAGCGCCCACACCAGCGCTGCGCACAGGGGCACGCTGATGAATTTCGTCACATGAAAAAGATGTAGCGATCCCGCGATCCCAATGAACTCCGTCACCACATTCGTGTAGTTCACCACCACCAGCAGGATCATCAGCACGAACGTCAGCCGCAATCCAAACTCTTCGCGGATCAGGTCGCTCAAGCCCTTGCCCGTCACCACGCCCATCCGGGCGCACATTTCCTGCACAACAATCAGCGCGATTGTAATCGGAAGCATTGTCCACAGCAGCGTGTAGCCGTACTGCGCGCCTGCCTGGGAATAGGTGAGGATTCCGCCCGAGTCGTTATCGACGTTGGCTGTAATAAATCCGGGGCCAAGAATGGCCGCAAACAGCAGTAACCGGTTTCGCCAGCGTCTCCACATGCGCTCGGTGCATTCCTATGGTGGGTTCATTTCCTGCCAAATCGACCATAACAGGCCACACCGCGATTGGACGAGTGAGATCCGTGAGTGTCCAGAGCAGATCTTACTTCGCCAAAATGAAATCACAAGGCATTGCGTTTCCACACGTCAGCGTGTCGATAGATCGAAACGGCACTATGGGCAGTTAACGCTTGTTAATACATATATATCTTGGTACATTGGTACCAATGACCGCTATAGCCGAGAAAGAACACCATCCACTCGTCGAAGTCGAGCGTGTCCAAACCGGCGTTCGCCTCGAAAAACGCATGCTCAAGGTGCTCAAAGCCATCGCCGAACTGAAAGACATGTCTCTTGGCGATCTCCTCGAAGGCATCGTTCTCCATGCATTCGAAGGTAAAGCCCCCTTCTCTTCTCAGACCCTCAAAGAAATCGAGCAGTTCAAATCCCTTTACGGAATGACTCTCAAAGCCTCAGATAGCCATCACCTCAGGGAGCGCAAACGATGACCGCACTCGCCATCCACGCTGCATCTTGTCTCGCCGCGGCCGTCATTAGCTCCTCCCCTCTCGCTCAATCATCTGCGGCACCAACTCAACTTCTGCGCACGCAGAGTGCCTTCGACATCATCGTGCCTCTGCCTTATGCCGAAGCCGCGCCTCTCTTCGGCCCTGAAGGTGAAAGAGCCTGGGCTGGCGAACATTGGAACCCGCAATTCGTCTATCCCCTCCCCGCGCACGACGAACAGGGCGCAGTCTTCACCCTCCAGCACGGTCCCGTCACCGCAATCTGGATCAATACGCTCTTCGATCTCGATGCCCGCCACTTTCAGTACGCCTATCTCATTCCGGATATCCTCGTCACCTTCATCGACCTCCGATTCACGTCCACCAGCGCCACCACCACAGCAGTCCACGTCGTCTACACCCGTACCGCACTCACTCCTGAAGGCAATTCGCACCTCACCACCTTCACCGCCAGCGATAAGTCCGCGTCCCACGGCTGGCCACGGGCCATCGACGCATACCTCGCGTCTCGCAAACATTGATCGACATCCCTCACTTTCAACTGTCATCGCGAGCAA
Source organism: Occallatibacter sp. (assembly GCA_035606555.1). Classification (GTDB taxonomy): domain Bacteria; phylum Acidobacteriota; class Terriglobia; order Terriglobales; family Acidobacteriaceae; genus Telmatobacter. Next base: position 2,098 of record DATNFD010000155.1, on the reverse strand, counting down.
AGTCGAGGTTACCCCGCAGTTGCTTCGCAAGTTCGCTGGTTTCGGACCACCAGCCTGCTATATTGAATCGTCTTCGCGAACTGCTTTCTGAATCACTGAATAAGGAGCCCCGATGCCTTCATTCGATCCCAATGATCCAATCTCTTCCGCGATGGAACCCAACGCCCCGACTCGCCGCAAAATGCTCGGCACGCTCGCTGCCGCAGGCGCTCTGCTCGGCCTCGATCCCACGGCTTCGGCCCAATCCAAAAAGAAACCGGCAGAGCCGCTTGCAACTGCAACACCGCCTCCGGCCCCCGAAGCTCTTTTCGCCATGGCCCACCTGCGCGACTACAAATGCCACCGCTCCTCAAGCTGGGACACCACAGGAGGCAACGCCGACTTTCGCCCCGTCGATCCCGGCGCTTCCCTCACCCTCCTCGATGTCAACGGTCCCGGCGTCATAACCCATATCTGGTTCACCATCAACTCCGACGACCATATGCACCTCAAAAACCTGGTGCTCCGCGCCTGGTGGGATGGCGAATCCTCCCCCTCCATCGAAGCACCCATCGGCGACTTCTACGGCCTCATGCTCGGCGAATACTTCAACTACCAGTCGGCCCTGCTCGCCGTCGCACCTCAAAAAGCCCTCAATTGCTATTTCCAGATGCCTTTCGGCTCCGCAGCGCGTATCACGCTCACCAACGAGGGCAAGGTCCGCACCAATAGCCTCTACTTCGCCGTCGACTACACCACCGTCGCAGCGCTTCCTCCCAACCTCGGGCGCTTCCACGCACAGTACCGTCAGGCTGCACCCTGCAAGAAATCTGGCGACACCAGCGGCAAGAATCTAAGCGGCGTCGACAACTACGTCTTCTTCGAAGCCACTGGGCGCGGGCATTTCGTCGGTGTAACCCAGGGCGTACTTCAGAACTCCGATGGCTGGTTCGGCGAGGGCGACGACATGATTTTCATCGATGGCGAACCGCAACCGGTCATCAACGGGACCGGTACCGAGGACTACTACAACGGCGCATGGGACTTCTATGGAAACGCCTTCGCCAACCAGCGCCAGGGCGCGCCCTTCATCATCGATCCGGAACGTACCGGCGGTCGCTACTGCCTTTACCGCTGGCACACCGAAAGCTTCATCACCTTCGAAAAATCCATCAAGGTCACCATCGAACACGGCCACGCCAACGACCGCGCCGACAACTTCTACTCCGTCGGCTACTGGTACCAGACCGAACCCCACGCCGAGTTCCCGCAGCTTCCGCCTCCTGAAGCCCGCGCACCAAAGGTCATCATGTCCTGACGAGCAATCATCTCCGTGTGTGCACATTTCGCGGGTGCCCTATCCTAAACCGCAGCATTACGGTTTAGGGTCGGAACGGATCGCAGCCACATCCTCGCGCGATTTCTTCGTCAGGCAGCTGCCTTCAGCATCACAGGAATCGCAGCCGGTCTGATCGTCGCCCTGCCTTGCGCACGCTTGCTCAACAGCCTTTTGTTCCATACCAGTCCCACAGACCTCCATTGGTGCGCTCCTGGTGGTAGCACTGGTCGCTGTCGCGGTACCAGCCGCCCAGGCCGTTTCCGTAAACCCGGTGCAAGCCTTGCGCTCCGAGTAGGTTCGGCCGTGCAAACAGTTCCCTCAATACCTCAACCCAAGCCGCATCGGAAATTCGTCCTCGCCCTCTTCCACTTCCGGCTGCATACTGTTTATCCGCACAACCTCGCAATGACGATACCGGAACCACCAGTGGCCCACCAGTACCACCAGCCCTGCAACTCCGAAGTGCGCCCAGCTCTTCTCGATCCATATCTCCGCCCCTAAGGCGCCACCAGCTACAAACGGGAAAAACGTAAAAAACTTTAGAAGTGTGAACGCCAGATTCGGCCTCTCACCTCCACCTTCTCCCGTGAATGGCACCGTCAGCACCTGCGCAAATGCCGCATCCGTCAGCAGTACACAGATTCCTATTCCCACCAGTAGCTGAGCCGCCGTAGCCTCGACGCTCAACAACTCACCCGGCGCGACGGCCCTCAGTCCCGCGATGACTGCCGCGGTCACGGACAAAGAAGAGAGAAACACCCACCTCTTCGCAGCCCTCAA
>DATNFD010000154.1:0-2680 GCA_035606555.1 Occallatibacter sp. | reverse complement strand
CTTCTGGAAAGCGCGGTAGGTTTCTGTTTAAGCTCTGGCGAGCTTACCAAGGGCTAGCGTTCAACCTCGCCCAACCCAAATTCCCCTGGCGTGGTTCGGCAGCAGACGCCATAGCTCTGCCACAGCTTGAACCAGGGGCTGTTCGCCAGCTTCGCATCATGCCGCTGGTTGGCCGCGGAGACATCGCTGGCCGTCAGCGGACGTATGTCCGCCATATCGAAGATTCGCTCCAATTCCTCGATGTCGCCGATGGTTCGTTCGACGTCCATGCTGGGGTCAGTATAGACGAGGGCCCAAGTTCTGTCTGCTACTTCAAATGGCTGTTGATGGCTTTCGTCATCTTGAACATGTCGAGCTTCTTGGCACCGAAAACGGGCTGCAGCTTCTCGTCGGCGATGATCTCGCGCTTGTTCTCAGGATTCTGAAGGTTATTTTTCTTGATATGGTCCCAAACTTTTTTGGTCACTTCGCTCCGCGGGAGCGGTTCTGAACCAACAATCTTCGCCAGGTGCTCTGAGGGTTGCATCGGCTTCATGAAGGCGCTGTTCGCCTTGCCTTTTCCAGCTGCTTTCGCCATTGTCTCTCCTTTGAAAACGCCTTAAATGGATGTTTCCCCGGCGAGCCGGGTTGGGAACCCAACAAACTTTCCGGATCTCAGGCCGCCATTCCTGCGCGGTCGAGTTCCTCAAATTCGCTCTTCGTGAGCTTCACGCCAGCAGCAGCGATGTTTTCCTCTACGTGCTGCACCGACGAAGTACCCGGAATAGGCAGCATAGCAGGTGAGCGCTGCAGCAGCCACGCCAGCGCGACCTGCATCGGGGTCGCCTGATGCGCTTTCGCGGCCCGGTTTAGAGCTTCACCCGCGACTTTTCCCGCCCCGAGCGGGAACCAAGGGATGAACCCGATGCGGTTCTGCTCACAATAGTCGACAACGTTCTCCCACTCGCGATCGGCGAAGCTGTAACGGTTCTGGACCGACGCAATGGGCACGATCTTACGTGCTTTCTCTACGTGTTCGCGCGTGACGTTCGACAGCGCCACTAACCTGATCTTGCCTTCGCGCTGCAGCTCTGCCAAGGCCTGTACCGAATCCCTGAACGGAGTTGCCGGCGCGGGCGCGTGCAGCTGGTAAACGTCAATTCGATCGAGACGCAGCCGCTTGAGGCTACCTTCAACCGCTTTGCGCAGGTGTTCTGGGGAAGCCTCGTGCGTCCACTGATTCGGCCCTGGGCGCAGCCACCCGCCTTTGGTCGCGATCACCAGATCCTTCGGATACGGATGGAGCGCCTCGGCAATCAACTCTTCGCTGACATCCGGGCCATAGGAGTCGGCAGTGTCGATGAAGTTGACACCCAACTCCACCGCGCGACGCAGGACAGCCAAAGCTTCCTTTTTGTTTTTGGGAGGTCCCCAGATTCCTTCGCCGGTAATACGCATGGCGCCAAATCCGAGGCGGTTGACGGTGAGTTCTCCCCCAAGCGTGAACGTGCCGCTCAGAGCTGCTGAGACAGGTTGCGCCTGCGTGCTCATTCAAATCCTCACTGTTCGAGATAGTACCGTTTGGATGATGCCACGGCTGCGTCCGTCACTTCAGGCTCGCAACCGCAATCGAGCGGCCCTGTAAACCCTGCATTTTACGGCATATAAACGAACATTGCTGACGCAACTCTTTCCTGCGACGAGGGTTTAGATGCTTAGAGCAGGTGAGACCTGCCCTTTTACGTACCTCGGGGCGCCACGTTGCCTCCCGCGGAGGATTTATGAAGCGCCGGATTTTCAGTTTTTTGCTTGCTCTCGCGCTGGTTCCCTCAGCCGCATTGATATCGAAAGCCCAGGATGAAGACGCCAGCGTCTCTGGCCCACCCCCTGGCCCGTCTGGTGAGGCTTCAGTCGACGACAATCGTCCTGATCCGCCGGCCCGCGCCGCCCGTTTGCAGTTTATGTCAGGATCGGTCTCCGTGCAGCCGCATGGAACTGATGACTGGGTTGCCGGCGCGCTGAACCGGCCATTGACGAACTCCGACAACATTTGGGCCGACAAGAATTCACGGGCTGAAATCAGCCTTGGCACAGGACTCGTTCGGATCGATTCCGAAAGCAGCCTCACCCTCACGAATGTCGACGAGAACACTGCCCAGCTGCAGCTGCACCAAGGAGCAATGAACCTGCATGTGCGCCGGCTGTATGACGGTGAAACTTACGAGGTCGACACTCCTAATCAGGCATTCACAGTTTCCAAGCCCGGCGATTATCGATTTGATGTGGACTCTAACGCCGACACTACTGTGATCACAGTGTGGCGGGGCGAAGGTGAATCGACGGGCAGCGGTCCGGCGGTTCGCATTCGTGAAGGCCAGCAGGCACGCTTTGCAGACGGCACCAACACCGCCGACGCAGAACTTCATTCGGCTCCGTCTCCCGATCAGTTTGATGAGTGGGCGAGTTCCCGTGATGAGCGCTTCGACCACTCGGCTTCCTCAAAGTATGTTTCGCCGGACGTGGTTGGCTCCGATGATCTTGATGAGTACGGTACTTGGCGGGATGCCGGCGAATACGGCAACGTGTGGGTTCCCAACGGCGTTGGCGCAGGCTGGGCCCCATATCGCGACGGTCACTGGATCTGGGTCGACCCGTGGGGATGGACCTGGGTTGATGACGAGCCGTGGGGATACGCGCCGTT
>DATNFD010000153.1:0-2164 GCA_035606555.1 Occallatibacter sp. | reverse complement strand
CAAGGCCGGGGCCGCCTTTTGTGTCGTCACTCGGCTTGAGCACCAGGACGTACTGTTTTGCGTATTGGCGGCGCATTTCCGCGCGGCGCAGCAGCTCGGCAGTTTTGTTGCTACGCATTGGTCCCATCATCAGTTCGATCTTGCCCGGCACTGCGGAAGCTCCCTCGAGTTACAGAATTGATCCCGGCAGTTCATCATAAGTCGAGACCCTTCTGTCGAGAAATGGGCGGCTCCTACTGCGGCAGGGATTGCAATGCAACGTTGCATGGCGAAGCCTTCGGTTTCGGAGCAAGATCGGCGAAATCCGGGCCGAGCTTTGCGAGATGCATGCGAAGCCTGTTGTCATCTCCGCCAGTTGTGTCATAGGCCACCGTGCCGCTCGCATCTACCAGCACCATATGCGGGATGCCGGGGGACGGAAGCAGCTTTGCGATCGCACCGTCTCCATCGTGAAAGTTCTCCCAATCATATCCCTGCTTTTTAAGAAATTCTGCTGCCTTCGCAGCGTCTTCGTCCTGATCTACTGAGATCAGGACCAGGCCTTTGCTTTTCGCGTCCTTGTACAGTTCCGCCAGCTTTGGCATAGCAGCGACGCACGGCGCACACCACGTTGCCCAGAAGTCGATGAGAACCGGCTTGCCGCGAAATGACTCAATAGTTTTCAGTGACCCATCCGCGGCTTTGAATTTCAGCGGCGGCATCGGATCTCCTGCCATCGAGGAAAGACCGAAGGTCTCGGATGGATCAGGGAACTCGGCGATCTGGCGCGTGCCGTTCGGCGGTTGAAACGTGAAAAGATCGTCAGGAACAGGCTCGTCAAGGATGGTCTTCGAGTAGACCGTCGTTGATTCAAGAGCAAGAGGAATACGGCCAGACGCCACGATTAGGAATGAGTCTGACTTCTCGGCGATCTTCAAGATCACGTTTCGATCCGCATCGATCCAGATCTTTCGGTCGTATTTGAAATTGGGATTTACACGCTTCTCGTCCGAAGAGCGGACGTGAACGACTCTGCAGCGAACTGCCCGCCCGTCGACGGGTAGTTTTTCATCGGGAAGAAACTCCGCGGATGCGAGGGTTTTCACGATGGACTGTAAGCGAACGGGCAGGTTCCTGGCTTCGTTAGTACCCAGGTCTCCCATACCGATTGGACCGGCATGAGAATCGACAGCCGCGGGGTATGGCGTTGCGGTGTAGCGATGCTCTTCGATCCGGTAGTTCCATGCTGTTTTGCCGTCGCTGATCTGGATTCCACTCCCCTGCGCGGTGTGACCTTCGAAATGGTAGCGGTTCCCGGGAGCTTCGGCGGCGATCAACACGGATTTAGACCAGTCCCGCATCAACTCGCCGGTGGAGGTCCGCTCTTCAGTGGACTCGATGTCATAAGACTTGGCATCCGTATAGCGCTGCACTACACGCGTGAGCAGATCAAACGCCTCGGAGTGCGGTGCGGGCGCCTGGGTGTAAGCGGATGTTGTGGCGGCGAGGAAAACGGCAACAATGGATGGCAGAGCGTGGCGCATAGCTACAGGCCCCCGATGCGACCCATTCTAGCCCACAATCATTCGCTACCGAGAGCTTTGGTGAATGCGTAGAAGAAGTCCAGCGACTTCCAGTAGGAATCAACCGGCAGGCGCTCATCCTGACCGTGGGCGCGATCGTCATCGCGCTCGAGGGCAATTGCGGAGTAGCCGTAAGAGGGGATGCCGACCTGAGCGAAGTGGATGGAGTCGCTGGCGCCGTTCTCCATGACCGGAGTGACGGGAATGCCGGGCCAGATCTGCTGGGTGATGCGGGTGAGCGGGTCGAAGACTTCCTTGATAGGAGGCGGCGGGACGATCGCTTTGCGGTCTGGGGCCGCTTCGGTTACGACGCCGGCGTCGGAGATGTACTTCACGCCGAGCTTGGAGTCGGCGAAGAGCTTGATGAGGTCCTGACGGATTTCTTCCGGTGAATGCCCGGGAAAGATGCGGCAGTTCACATTCGCTTCGGCGGACTGCGGCAGGGCGTTGCGGGCGTGTCCGGCCTTGAGCATGGTAGCGACGCAGGTGGTGCGGAAGTTCGAGTTGAAATCCGGCTCCTTGCTCAGGCGGGCAGCCGCAGCCATGTCGGGCGGAGTGGCGAGAATGGCCTTGATGTCCTGCGCGGTCTGGCCGCTCTCCTG
>DATNFD010000152.1:0-23894 GCA_035606555.1 Occallatibacter sp. | reverse complement strand
AATTACGAACGTGGGATATCTTTGGTCGGGGTGGGGGTGTACTTAAGTCACGAAAGGCCGGGGACGAGGGAACGAGAGACAAGGGATTAGGGTCGTTAGGGACCGAGGACACGGTGACGAGGCGGACCCTCATTTCTTTGTCGGGCTATCACAGCGGAGAGCTACGGAGCTAACTGCGTGCGGGTGAATGAACGGGTGCTCTCAGCAGAAGGGTTCCCGAATCCGGCTAAGGACCTTACGGCGCGCGGGTTCAGACCGCTGGTATTGCACATATCGGAATTTCAAAAGATGGGCGGCGGGCTGAGCTGTTTGTCGCTGAGTTCCAGGGGGAGTGAGCCGAGTGGACAACGGGACAATGTGCGGTGCAGCCGGTGCCAGCAGCAGTTAGAGATCGTTGACGAACTGCTACTGGCTTAGAGCTTTCTGGAGCACTACTTCTGAGGCTTGGCAGGGGCGGGCTGTTTCTGTTGCCGGCCGGGCTGATCGGTCTGCTGCCCGTTCTGGGTGATGTCCTGGCCATCGTAGATAATCTTCACGGTTGAGCCGAACTTCTTATAGTCGGTGTACTTGATCGTGTCCCGGATGTGGACATCTTCGGCCATGCTGTAACTGCCGCCCTTGAAGTGGAGAATGCCTTCACCCTTGGTGTAAACGGGGAACCAGTAGTGGCCGTCGATCTGCTGGCGCCAGGTCATGAACGGGGGGTGCAAGTCCTCATTGTTCTTGCGGGTGTCATCGGGAACCATGCGGCCGTTGGTGACAACGATCTGGAGATCGTTGGAGTCGACCCAGATGCGGCCTAAGAAATAGCGCTTGGTCTTCTCGATCTGCTTGGGGGCTACGTCGAAGACCAGGCAATCGACCTCGTCAACCTTCTGCTTGCCCACATACTTGACGTTGTACTGGGCTATCTCCTCCGTGGTGAGGACGAAGGGATATCCCTTCTGGATGTCCTGCAGATCGGATGGGGACATGCTGACGCGCTGAAGCGTGTTCTCGGGCGCGAAGACCGTTTTTTCCATGCGTCGGCCTGTGGGATCAAAGGTGACGTCATCAACCTGGTACCACTCGCCGTCTACCTTGTTGTCATCGTCCAAGGTCTGAACCCGAGCCATACGCCGATAGGTATAGTGGTTGAGGGCCTCGCGGAATTCACTCTCCTTGGCCGCGAACTTCTTAATGATTTCGTCGGGCGGCGTGGGAGGCTCGGAGAGATCGAGCTTGCCGAATCCTGCGTCGAGGGGCATGGGCGTAAAGCTGTCCTTATCCTGCGCGCCTGCTGCGAGGGTCAGGACTCCTGCCATAGCGAGCGCGAGCCACCAATGATTTCTCACGTCTTGAACTCCTTAAGCCCCGGGAACGCGGAGGACCGCAGAGAGGACTCTCTCTTCTCTTGTTACCACGTTAGACGTATGGACAGGGGACACGGGTGGTCGCAAAATCTCGGGTGGCGGAGCCAGGAAACCGTATGATGCCGACACCTGCAACCGAGGGGCGCGTTTCACCCCCGACTGAAGATCGGCATTTACCGTGCGAGATCAATGGTTTAAGCTCACTGATTAAAGTCAGATGCTGCCCCCGGCAAGCCGTTAAATGGACGCCGTGACCTGCTTCAAGGCACGGACGTCTAAGGAGAGACTCGCATTTCCATGGCCGACAGCTATCACCTTCCCGCATTGATTCTGACGGTGCTTCTGCTGCCGGCCTTCTGCCAACTCTACATACGGTTCAGGAATACGCGAACGCTGCTATGGTTCCTAGGTTTTTTGTTCGCGTGTATTCGGATGTTGCAGTTCTACAACCTGGGCCTCTGGAACTACACGAGCGCCACGGAGCATCCGTGGATGGTCGCGACGGGTGAAACCGCGATTCTGATCAGCTCGGCGCTTTTTCTGGCATCCCTGACGCCGCTTCGGTTCAGGTTAGGTCGCCTTCGGATCCTTTACGTTGTGCCGTTCATTGTTCCGCTGATCGCTTATGCGGTGCTGATCTACGGGGTTTATGGTGGCGTCACTCCCACTGGGAACAGCTTTCTGCTGTTTCCGGCGCTGGGGGGATTGTCGCTATTCGTCGCATGCGCTTGGGCGATATCGCATCGGGACATACCGAAGGTCATTCCGCTTCTGCTCTGTATCATCCTTGGTGCGACAGGACTTTGGATCTGCTTCAGGGTTGGAGGCGGCTGGCCTCTTACGTTTGTTGAATGCGCCATTCACCTGACGACGGCTCTGCTTGTGTTTTATGTGTTTCGGCGCTTCTCAACGGGAACTCTGCTGGCGGCGTTGGGGTTTGTCGGTTGGTCGCTCAACATCGGAGAGGCGCTTCCGCTCTTTCACATCGGCCACCCGGGAATCATAGAGGACCGGGTGATTGTGATGTCGAAGGTGGTCGCAGCCATCGGCATGATCCTGATTGCGTTGGAAGACCAGGTAGCAATCAATCATACCGGCGAAAAGAGAGAGCGCCACGCGCGAGAGGAGATGGAAGCCTACACGCGGCTGAGCCTGGCGCGGCGGCGGGTGGAGGATTTCGACGGGCAATCCGGAATGGTTTGCCAGTCGATTGCCTCGAACAGTCGATTCAAGCAGGCGGCCATCATCTTTCTGCAGGGTTCAGGGAAATACCAGATTGCGGGTTCGGCGGGCTTCGATGATGCGACCCTGACAGCGCTTGAAGCACTCGTTCTGCGGATACCGGTCGCGGGATTTCTGGATTCGTCAAATGTGCCAGCGACCATCCAGCATGCGCAGACGTTTGATCTGGATCTGACTCCATTCCTGGTTCCGGGCGACGATCTCATCCGGCTTAAGCTCACCACGTTGCAAGCCGTTCCACTGCGGGGGCGGTCTTCGACCGAGGGGGCAATTCTCCTTGCCGGATTTGAAAGACCGGAGGAGCCGATCACGGCAGTGGATCTGCTCCCACTCGAGGTTCTGGCGACGCGGCTGCAGGCCTTGCGCAGCCAGACCATGATGCTTGAAAAGCTGGTGGATGCGGAGAAGTTTGTAGGGCTGGGGCAACTGGCGGGGAATGTGACGCGGCAACTGAACAATCCCCTCACAGTGATCCTTGGATACGCTTCGCTGCTGGATGAAACCGAGGATCTGAATCCACAGGCGCACAAGGCAATCGAAGCAATCCTGACCGAGGCTCGGCATATGCGGCTTACGCTGGAAAGCCTGGCGCGGATGTCTCGCCCGCAGGGTGATCAGATTGCAGCGATCTCTGTGACGGAGTTGCTGAGCGACCTCGAGCAACTGCACAGGTCGGAGTTTGTGCAGAGATCCATCGACTTCAGGGTGCAGATTGCGCCGGCTCTTCCGCGGATTTTAGGGAACGCACAACAGGTGAGGCAGGCGGTGCTGTACTGCCTGCAATTTGCGATGGACGCGGTGGAGAAACTGGACACGACGCAGGAGAAGACGGTTCGGTTGGAAGCCGCAATGGAAAAAGATCACGTGCAGATATTGGTGGCGCACAGCGGGGCAAAGTTTACGGTTCCAGCGCGGGCCTTCGATCCATTCGTTCCGGAGCCAGCCGGAGAAGAATCCACGAGCCTCGGGTTAAGTATGTGCGCATCGATTCTGCGCGAGAACAACGGCAAGGCGAGCGCCATGAACTTCGAGCCGCGCGGAGCGGGGATACTGCTGGAGTTGCAAGCAGCTTAGAAGCAGCGAACAGGAACCGAGGGAACAAGGGAACCAGCTCCTCAGAGGTTCGACTTCCAATCTCATAGAAAACTGAAATGCTGATCGCAGACAGCTGAACGCGGCGGCGGTTGTACACTTCTTCTTCGCGCGGAAGGCAGGCGCGAGGGGAACGATATGCGTAGATTCTGGTTGTTTGTTTTCTTTGCAGGTTTCTTTGCGACATTCCTAACAACTCAGGCACAGACGAAGCGTCCGATGACGTTTGAAGACATGATGCACATGAAGCGTCTGGGCGGGACGGCCTTGTCGGCGGACGGGAAATGGCTGGCGTACTCGGTCACTACCGTGGATCTGGAGAAGAACACGAAGACGCCGGAGCTGTGGGTGCAGGCGATTGCGGGTGGAGAGCCTGTCAAGCTTTCTGTGGCTCAGCCGGGGGATGACGGGCTCGAGTTCGCTCCGGATGGGAAGCGAGTGTTGTTTGTGAGCGGCCGTGAGGGCGGAGGGCAGGTCTGGGTCGCGGATTTCGATGGCGCGACAGGTATGACAAGCAATGCGAAGAGGCTGACGTCGATTGCGACGGAGGCGGATAACGCGAAGTGGTCGCCCGATGGGAAGTTCGTGGTGTTCACTTCGGCGGTGTATCCGGATTGCGCGCCGATCACGCTTGGCGATGCTAAGACGGGCGATCAGTGCAACGCGGACCGGGACAAAGCCAAGGCTGAGAGTAAGGTGAAGGCGCAGATTTTTACGCACCTGATGTATCGGCACTGGAACCACTTTACGGGCGACAAGCGTTCGCATTTGTTCCTGGTTGAGGTGGAGAGCGGCAAGATTCGCGATTTGACGCCGAATGATACGCACGATGTGCCGACGGACTACCCAACCGACCCGCTGGGGTGCGGCTGCGCGATCTCGCCCGATTCGAAGGAAATTGCCTTTGTGAAGAAGGATGTTCCAGAGGAGGCGGTGAGCACGAATTCGGATATCTTTACTCTCGATCTGACGAATCCTGATGCGAAGCCGGTAAAGGTGAGCACGGCACTGGGCGGCGATATGAGTCCGGCGTACTCGCCGGATGGGAAGTGGCTGGCGTGGAGATCGCAGGAGCGGGCGGCGTATGAGAGCGATAAGTTCCGGTTGGCGTTGTATGACCGCGGGGCGAAGGCGATCAAGTACTTGTTGCCGAAGTTTGAGAACTGGGTTGATGAGTTTGCGTGGGGTCCCGAGAACTCTCACGCAATTTATTTCACGAGCGGAGAACACGGTGAAGAAAGAATCTACGCACTGGACCAGATAGACAGCGCTCTGAACTCGCAACCAAGTCGCTGGGCACCGATCATGAGGCTCGCGAAAAGCGGAGAATACAGCGGCCTGCATCCAATGTCGGACGGGAAACTGCTTATCGCGACAAAGATGGCAGTAGCTTCGCCCTCGGAAATCGTGGCTGTTGATTCTTCGGGAATTGGACATACGCTCCGGTCCATTGCAATGGGCCAGGGCGCATCTCCGCCAGAAATAGTCGACGAACTCGCGAAAGAATCGCATATAACTCATCTGAATGACGCCCGTCTCGCCCAGCTCGACCTGCCAAAGATGGAGAGCTTCTGGTTTACGGCGGCGGATGGGACCAAGGAACAGGGGTTCATCATTCGGCCGCCGGGGTTTGATGCGGCGAAGAAGTATCCGGTGAAGTTTCTGATCCACGGCGGGCCGCAGGGGGCGTGGGGCGACGCGTGGTCGTACCGGTGGAATGCGGAGCTGTTTGCGGCGAACGGTTACGTGGTGGTGATGATCAATCCGGGCGGCTCGACCGGGTATGGGCAGGCGTTTGTGGATCGGGTGAATGGCGACTGGGGAGGCAAGCCGTTCAGCGATCTGATGACGGGCCTGGACTATGCGGAGCAGCACTATCCGTTCATCGACAAGAACCGGGAGTGCGCGCTGGGCGCGAGCTATGGCGGATACATGGCCAACTGGGTGCTCGGGCATACAAACCGGTTCAAGTGCATCGTGTCGCACGACGGCATGTTCGATGCCGAGTCTGCGTTCGGCTCGACGGAGGAGGACTGGTTCAACATCTGGGAGTTCAAGGGCAGTCCGTGGGATTACTACGGCAAGCCTGACAGCGAGAACCCATTCCGGAAGTGGTCGCCTTCGCTTGCGGCGAAGAACTTCAAGACGCCTACACTCGTTGTTCATAGTCAACTCGATTACCGGCTCGACGTGAGCGAAGGTTTCCAGCTGTTCGACACCCTGCAAATGCTGGGCGTGCCGAGCAAAATGCTGTACTTCCCGGATGAGGGGCACTGGGTGCTGAAGCCGCAGAATTCGCAGCTCTGGTGGAAGACGGTGAATGACTGGGTGGACGAATGGACGGGGGACAAGGGAACAAAGAAACAAGGTGACAAGGTGACGAGGGGACCATTTGACTGAGTCATGGTTTGGCGGGGACTGGGTAGCGACCAGCGGTCTTCTTAGCACAGCGCGTCAGCAAAAAGGCCAGACTTATCCCGCGCCCCCCCTCGGGGGGCTAATGTTTTCAATGGTTTACGGCCAATCGTGGATGTAAATATTTCCAAGGATTGAACTTGGCTGTAAATTCCCCGAAATGAATGGGATGCAACGCGAAGCCGACAGGCCCTGCCTGGCAGCCCGGTTCAGCCGAAAGTGATGTGGAGCGAGATTCGGGTTCGCTCTTAATTGTGCTTCGCGGGACGGAAATGAACTGCAAATCGCGACCGGTTTTTTGAGCCCAGGGGGGTCAGAACGCATTCGCGGAGGAAGGAATTGGCTGTTCCTTCGGTTACTTTTCGGTGCGAGTTCTCCGGGCAGGCTCGGCACACTTTGGTCGTCCAAAATCACACCTAAGCGAGTCAACGGTTTCCGCTTGCGAGCAAACAGACGCCGCCTGAACGCATCTACGTTACGTGTCGGAAAAAGCAAGGGATTTAACTGTTTGCCAGAGGACGACACAGCGACAAATGGAGTGCGTTGGGTATATGGATAAACGTCTATCTACGGGAATAGCGGGGCTGGATGGCATTTTTTATGGTGGGTGGCGCAGGGCTTTCTCTGTTTAATCGAGGGCAGTCCAGGTGCGGGAGGAACTACGCTCGCGCGCCAGTTTCGGTGATGAAGCGGCGGTCGGGACCACATGAGCGCTGGATCCGCGAGATGAAGATGAGCAGCGGCAGGCTGGCTATTGGAGAGCCGCTGAAGAATTTTTGAGAATTCTAACCAGTACGCCAGAGTACACGGGGGGACAATCGTTGTTGTGACCGAACCCGCTGCCAATGCTCCCCGGTTCCTGGTTGTCGCTCCTTTGGGCCGTGATGGTGAATTGATCGCCGGATTCCTGAATGCTTCAGGATATGCAGCGGAGAGTGTGCCGAATATACGAGAGGTTGACGGGCAGGACTGCACGGCGGTGCTGGGCCTCATTGTGACCGATGAGGCTTTGCAGCGCGGGGACTTCGAGACATTCAAGCGCGTTGTGCATTCGCAGCCGGTGTGGTCGGATCTGCCGGTTCTTCTATTGACCAGCAGCGCGACGGAGCCGCATGTGCCGCGCTGGCGAGCCAGGCGCGAATCGAGGTGAGAAGCCTGATTCTGCTGGACCGGCCGGTGCGGAAAGAGATGCTGCTGAGTGCAATCCAGGTGGCGTACCACGCACGAGAGAAGCAGCTCCAGGTCCGCGATGCAGCGGCAAGGCAGTTCCAGAGCGATGAAGCGCTGCGCAAGTCGGAGCACCTGGCTGTTGCCGGACGGCTGGTCGCGACGCTGGCGCACGAGGTGAACAATCCGCTGGAGGCACTGGGGAATCTGCTGTTTCTCGTTGAGAATAGCGCAACGCTGGAGGAGGCGCACTCGTTCGGGCAGCTGGCGCTGAAGGAGTTCCAGCGAATCAGCGAAATCGTGGACCATACATTGCGATTTCACCGCGCGCCGGCGAAGCCTGCGTTTACGGATATGGCGGAGCTGGCAATGTCAGCGGTTGCGCTATTCCGCGGGAAACTGCGGGAGCGGCAGATTCGGGAGCGCATCACTGCCGAGCGGGCGTTCGGATACTGCAGTGAAGGCGAGATCCGGCAGGCGCTGGTAAATCTGATCGGCAATGCATTGGACGCGATGCGAGATGGGGGGAACTTGCGCATCCACGTGATGCCGGTTTCGCTCAGGGGCAAGGAGTATGCACGATTAACCGTTGCAGATACAGGCGCGGGGATCCGGAAGGAGATTCGGGCACAACTGTTCCGCCAGTTCTTCACGACCAAGGGCAGCGGCGGGACAGGGTTGGGACTGTGGCTGACCCGAGATATCGTGGAGAAGAACGGCGGGAAATTGCGATTCCGTTCGCGCACAGAAACGCCGTCCGGGACGGTGTTTGTGATTTATCTCCCTTCGACACCGCCGGCTGACCAGTCCCAGCCGGTGCAGGGTGTGGGACAAGGATCAGGGTTGCAGCGGGTCGCGGCAGGGATGTGAGTGGCGGCCGGCATCGCCGCCTGGCTGCCCTTGCTTGATCAGCTTTCGTCGTCGTGCCTGTCTCGCATTGACCAAGGCTTCATGGCACGACGGATCAGGGATGCGGGGCTTGGGGTGCTGAGGGCTGCGGCTTGTGGATGACGCGCGTTACGGTCAATGCAAGGATCAACTCTGAGCCCGAAGCGAGCTGGATCCGGTTGCCATCGGTGGAGATTTTGTCGCTGCATTCGGGTCCTGCCGTCGGCTGTAGTTTGAGGTTCTTGATGCCAACCACGACCCCTGGGTGGATGGTATGCGGCGGACCTCCGGGATTGAGCTCCTCATCGAATTCGTCCGTTCCATAGACTGCCTGGGCCATCTGCCGAGCACCTCCGGCGACCTCACTGGGCAGGTCCTCATGCATATGATGCGACTCGCTCGGAGGGCCGACGATGGCAATGACCCTTAGCTTTAATGGCTGCTGATCACGATGGTTGCAGTCGGCACGGTCGAAGGCGAGGGAGACCTCAGACGGACTGACAGAGATGACATGCGCATAGACGACGGAATCGGCGTCAAGGGCACAGCCGGGATAGTAAAACGGACGTGCGATTTTGAACCAGACGCTGCTGCCGGCCTTGAGGTGAGCGGAATCGAAATTTGTGATCTTGGCCTCGATTGCGGCGCGACTTGGAATGGCTAAGTTGGCGGCCATGGGAGCGCAGATGACGTGAGGCGCTGCGGCGGGTTGCTCAGGGGCAGACGAAGCGGGGGACTGAGCAAAGACGGTGAATGGGCACAAGACAGCGGAGGCCAGGACAGATATGCGGGAACGGTGAATCAAGGGCATTGAGCGGCGCTCGGTATTCGATTTAGCAGCGTGTTACAGCTCTACGACGCCGCAGCTTGAAAGTTGGTTAACAGAATTGTGACTAGCGGGTTTGGGTCACAGCAAGGATGAGTTCGGAGCCGGAACCGAGCTGGATCTTGCTCTGCGTGCTGGTCATCTTGTCGCTGCACTCGGGACCGGCCGTGGGCTCGAGCTGGAGGTTAGGAACACCGACGACGGTGCCGGGGCGGACGGTGTGAGGAGGACCACCGGGGTTTAGGTCCATGTCGACCGCATTGGTACCTGCCATAACGGAGTCGATTTGGCGGCCACTGCCGGCCACCTGGCTGGGCATATCGTCATGCATCTTGTGTTTCTGGTCAGGGGGGCCGACGACGGCGATAACGCGAAGCTTGAATGGCTGCTTATCGTGGCCGGAACAGTCAGCTCGATCGAAGGAGAGGGAGAGTTCGGACGAGGTCGAGCCTTTTCCACCGCTGGCGGACATGACATGCGCGTAAACGACCGAGTCAGGCTCAAGGGTGCAGCCCTGATAAATAACACCATTCACAACTTTGAGCCAGATTTCCTTCCCCGGCTTCAGCTTGGAGGAGTCGATGCTCATCACTTTGGCTTGAACGGTGGAGTTGGTGGGAATGGTGGTGTCTGCGAGGGCGACACAGGCTGGGGCAGGCGGCGCGGATTCCTGCGCGGGCGATACGGCTACAGCTGAAGTGAGGAGAAGGGCAAGGCACGTCAGGGAAGCTCGTGAAGGCGGCATTTGAACCTCAGGGATAGTCGGTCAGGAAACAAGACGGAGTATACATGCGGCCTGATGAAGCGCTGTTCAGGCGCAAGCCGGTTTGTGATGAGTGGATTGCGGTTTCTGTGCGCCGGAGGTGGCCCGAGGCGCGCAGAATGGAAAGTTGTTGCTGGAAGTGTATTTAGCTTCTGCATGGCAAAGCGGGTGCACCTCGTTGTGCAATTTGTCTTCCAAAGGCGGCGCAGTTTCTGCCATACTTGATTGTGCCCATCAGGTACGGCCAAACCCAACATTCAAATAGTGAGGTTGCAGCGATGTCGGCAAAGTATATCTTTGTGACGGGCGGAGTTGTGTCCAGTTTAGGCAAGGGTCTTGCCGCGGCGTCGATCGGGTGTCTGCTCGAGAGCCGCGGACTGCGCGTGAACATGATGAAGTTTGACCCTTATCTGAATGTCGATCCGGGAACGATGTCGCCGTTTCAGCATGGCGAAGTGTTCGTAACCGACGACGGGGCGGAGACCGATCTGGATCTGGGGCACTACGAGCGGTTTACTCATGCGCCGCTGTCGCGCGACAACAATTTGACTACGGGCCGGATCTACGAGCAGATCATTCTGAAGGAGCGCCGGGGCGACTACCTCGGCAAGACCGTGCAGGTGATTCCGCACGTGACGAATGAGATTAAGAATGCGATGCGGAAGGTCTCGGCCAATGGACACGATGTAACGATCGTGGAGATCGGCGGGACGGTGGGCGATATTGAATCGCTGCCGTTTCTCGAGGCGATACGACAGATGCGGCAGGAACTGGGGAGGGAGAATACGGTCTTTGTTCACCTGACGCTGGTCCCCTGGATTGCGGCGGCGCAGGAGCTGAAGACCAAGCCGACGCAACACTCAGTAAAGGAACTGCTGAGCATCGGAATCCAGGCGGATGTGCTGCTGTGCCGGAGCGACCGCAACCTGAGCAAGGACATGCGGCAGAAGATTGCGGCGTTCTGCAACGTGGAGGAGCGCGCAGTGATCGGGGCGACAACCGTGCCTTCGATTTACGAGGTGCCGCTGAACTTTGCCCAGGAAGGGCTGGACGGGCTGATCCTGAAATATTTGCACAAGGATGCGCCGGAAGCGGACCTGAGCAAGTGGAAGGAACTGATCCATCGCGTGCATCATCCGAAGGACGATGTGAATATCGCCATCGTTGGAAAGTATGTGGAGTATGAGGACAGCTACAAGTCGCTGAAGGAAGCGCTGACGCATGGGGCGATTGCGGAGAACCTGAAGCTGAACGTGACGTGGATCGAGGCGGAGGGACTGGAGTCGAAGACGCCGGATGATCGGAGCTACGAGGCGCAGCTGGAGGGGTTCGATGGGATTCTGGTGCCGGGCGGCTTTGGTAAGCGCGGGATCGAGGGCATGCTGAACGCTATCCGGTATGCGCGTGAGAACAAGGTTCCCTATTTTGGCATCTGCCTGGGTATGCAGACAGCGTGCATTGAGTACGCGCGCAACGTCTGCGGGCTGAAGGATGCGAACTCGAGCGAGTTCGATCCGGCGACGCAGCATCGGGTGATCTACAAGCTGCGCGAACTACTCGGTGTGGAAGAGATGGGCGGAACGATGCGCCTGGGGGCGTGGACGTGCGTGATCCAGCCGGATACGCTGGCGCACCGCGTTTACGGCGCGACGGAGATCAGCGAGCGGCACCGGCACCGGTATGAGTTCAACCGGGAATACGAGGCGCTGCTGACGGGGGGCGGATTACAGATCAGCGGGTCGACGCCGGACTCGACGTATGTGGAGATGGTGGAGATCCCGGATCATCCGTATTTCATTGGGTGCCAGTTCCATCCGGAGTTCAAATCAAAGCCGCTGGAGCCGCATCCACTGTTCCAGGAGTTCGTGAAGGCGAGCTATGGGGAGCGGGCGAAGCGCGGGGCGGAGAAGACGGACTCGGTGACGGTGATTCAGTAACGACAAGTATTCACCAAGATTAGAATCGATCTAGTGAAACCTTCATTTGAGATTGGACCGGTACGGGTGGGAGAGGGGCGGCTATTCCTCATTGCCGGTCCTTGCGTGATCGAGTCGGAAGCGCATGTGCGCAGGATGGCAGAGGCCATTCAGCGGATCACGAGCGACCTCGGTGTTCCATACATATTCAAGGCGAGTTACGACAAGGCGAACCGGACGAGCGTGAAGAGTTTTCGCGGGCCGGGGCTGGTGGAGGGCACGAAAGTTCTCGGCCGGTTGGCGAAAGACACGGGATTACCGGTCCTGACCGATGTGCATGAGCCGCGCCATTGCGAGATCGCGGCCGAGCACGTGGATGTGCTGCAGATCCCGGCGTTTCTTTGCCGTCAGACGGATTTGCTGGTTGCCGCGGGCAAGACGGGGCGCGCGGTGAACATCAAGAAGGGACAGTTCGTCGCGCCGTGGGATATGAAGCATCCGGTAGAGAAGGTGCGCTCGACGGGAAATGAGCGCGTGTTTCTGACGGAGCGCGGGGCGAGCTTTGGTTACAACACGCTGGTGGTGGATTACCGCTCGCTGCCCGTGATGCGCGAGCTTGCCCCTGTGGTGTTTGACGGGACGCACTCGGTGCAGCAGCCTTCGGCGGCCAATGGAGTGAGCGGAGGGCAGCCGGAGTTTATTCCTCTGCTGGCAAGGGCGGCGGTTGCGGCGGGCGTGGACGGCCTGTTCCTCGAGGTGCATGACGATCCGGCGCATGCGATGTCGGACGGAGCGAATGCGCTGAGGCTGGATTTGTTGAAGCCGTTGCTGGAGAGATTGCTGGCGATTCAGCAGGCGGCTACTCTTTCCTAATTTTCAGCTCGCATTGGCAACAATCTGGTTGCATTTTCCGAGCGGGTCTCCAAGGCGAACTTCCATCCAGGTCCCCAATTGCGAGGGACCTGGGCACCCACATGAGATTTAGTTCAACATCCGCCGCTTACTTTTATGCTGCAGAAGACCGTTGGTGCGCCGCATTGCGGACAACTTGCTTCCCACTGAACTGGCGTCTTTTGAGGCGGTAGTTGCGTTGGAAGGCAGCGCGGCGGGCGGCAACTACATCATCTTCGTAGACGCGATGGATGAGAGTGCGCAGGCCGGCCTCGAGTTCGGCGACGCTCATCTTTGTGGGCTGGAAGTTTACGTCGAACAACGTGCAGAGGTCCCAGGCTTCGTCGCGAAGAATGCGGCCTTCCTGTTTGAGGCGCGTGTAGAGCGGAGTGGCGGGGAAGGCGGTCTGCACAGTGATCTGGATGTCGTAGAGGCCGGATTGCTGGACAAAATTCCAGATATCTTCGAAGGATCCGGTGCCGGTTGAGTCAAGGCCGAGGACGAAGCAGCCGTTGACCCGTACACCGCGGTCCTGGATTTTGCGAATGGCTTCAAGGTAGTGGTCGACTTTGCGGGCCTTCCAGTTGGAACGCTGCTCGATACCGTTTACAGCTGAGAAGGTCGTGCTTTCGAAGCCGATGAGGACTTCGGCGCAGCCGGCATCGTGGAGGAGGTCGAGGAGTTCATCGTCGTCGGCGACAGATAAGTCGGTTTCCGTGAACCAGTGAATCTCTTCTTTGGCGAGGGCGCGGAGGAGTTGTTTGGAGTGCGTTTTGTTGACGAAAGAGTTGTCGTCGGCGAATTCGATGAAAGGGCGCTTCCAGATGCGCTTGATCGAGTGGATCTCCTCGATGATGCGGGCGATGGGTTTGGTTTTATAGGTGGGCGAGATGCGCATGGAGGCGGCGCAGAACTCGCAGCGGAAAGGGCATCCGCGCTGCGTCTGGACAGTAAGGCGGTTGTAGCGCTCGATGTCGAGGAGATCGAAGCGGGGCATGGGTGAGTTGGCGAAATTGAAGTTGTGGCAGCGCGCGTCGTAAATGGGCTTGAGCGAGCTGGCTTTGAGGTCGGCGATGACGGCAGGCCAGAGGGGTTCGCCTTCGCCGATGACTACGGCGTCAGCGTGGCGGAGGGCTTCAAGGGGGAGGGCGCTGACGTGAAGTCCGCCAAGGATGACGCGAGTGCCGAGAGCGCGATAGCGATCAGCGAGGGCGTACGCCTCGAATATCTGGGCGGAGAAGCTGGATATGGCAACAGCGTCGAACTCTTCGGGGACTCCGTTGACCTGAGCGAGATCTGCAACTTCAAGGTAGCGGATCTCGACGTCGGGTGGAGTGAGGCCGGCGAGGGTGAGCAGGCCGAGACTGGGGAGCGAGGCGATGACCTGGCTGCGTTCGACGAAGCCGGGAAGAGTGAGGCCCAGCGCGAGGAGTTCAGCATTGCGGACACGGACTCCGCTCATTGCGATCAGACCGAGTTTCATCGAGGCCAGCCTCCTATCAGGATTGCGAGAAGTCCCGTCGTGACGGAAAGGACGGGGATGGGAAAGAGATGCCGCAGAGGCTTGCGCCAGGCGGAGAGGAAACAGCAGAGGGGCATGGTGATTGCAGCCAGGATCAAAGCCCACGATGCGATGGCGAGAGTGCGCGGGGTGAGCGGGAGCTGGGCTGAAGTGGCGGCGAAGATGAGGTTGAGAAACCCAAGGCCGAAAAAGGCAATATGACCGAGACGGGCGAGCCTGCGCCGGTAGGACGCATATCCACCCATCCACTTCTCATCGTGAAAGAAGAGGCCGATCACAACGCCGGAGAGTACGCCGGCGAGCATGCCGAGCCAGCCAGCGATGAGGTTGAGGTTTGCAGGGTGCGGAGTCATGCGCGGGTCCAGTCAAGAACTGAGTTCATGGTTTCCCACCCATCGCGCCGAGAAGCTGCGCGATGGATGGGGCACAGGGCCGGTGTAGGCAGGGCGGGGAGGGACTTGAGTTCCGATTCTGCACTCTTTGGCTTCGTGGAGCAGCTCTCCCCGGTCCCCAAAGGCGAGGGACCGGGGGCACCCGCTGATGTTGGGTTGGTCTCCCATGTTTTCGAAGCCGGGAGACATGGGGCACTCGGCTCAGGGACACCCACAGTCATGAGGGAGGCACCGTAGGCTTTGAGGCCGTTGAGGAAGGCATTGCGGAGGAACGTATACCAATCGAAGTGAGCCTTGGGGGTCTGCTGGGATGCCGGGAGTGCTGCGGAGTGTGCCATCGAGTTGAACCTCCCATTCATTCGCTGCTTTCGTTTTGGGGAAGAGCGAATGATGGGAGATTAGCTACAAACGAAGCCGCAAAAACGCGCTCGAGTACAGTTTCACAGGTGTCACAAGAAAGAATGGGTCAGGATAGTTCAGGAGAAGCGGGCTAGTTCGTCGCGGGCGGCGTCGGCAAGGAAGGGGAAGGCGCAGATGCGCGGGCCGGGAGGCAGTTTGCCGGAAGCCGCAGTGCATGCGTCGCAAATGATGGCAGCGGTCTGGTCGAGGCCGCGAACCCAGCGCGGACGGGTGACGTTGCGGAGAACGAGACGTTCATTCTCTACGCCTGCGGCTTCGAGGACGGTGCGGGCGATTTCGATGAAGTCGGGCCAGCGTGAGGCGACTCCGATGAGCCCGCCATGCAGCGATGAGAGCCATGAATCGAGCCAGGCGCGAGCAGAACGGATCTGGAGTGTGATGAGTTCGACGCCTGCGGGAAGCAGCGTGCGCACGGCGTTGGCCTGGCTGGGCCGACACAGAGGGACGGCTGCGACCGTGAAATCGGGTTGAGCGCAGTCTTCGAAGGAGGCCGCAGCGACGGGAAATGCGGAGAGCTGACGGATCTCCGTGAGCAGGATTTCGCGCACTTCGGGATCCGGCTCGATGAGCAGGAAATGATCGGGAGGCGGAGAAGCGAGCCACTGCGCAACGCGACGGCGAACGTCGGCTGAGGGCATATTGAGTTCGCGGACGGCTCGGAAGAATCCGGCGATGTGCTGATCAAGGATTTGCTCGGGGCTGGAGGGCGGGATGGCGTTGTTTTTAATGTAAACGCCGCTGCCGTGGCGGAACTCGGTCCAGCCGTCGCGCGCGAGCTGGCGGTATCCGGCGCTGACGGTATTGGGGTGGATGCTGAACCGGCGCGCGAGTTCGCGGGTGCTGGGGAGGCGGTCGCCCGGGCAGAGATCTCCTGAAAGGACGGCAAGGACCACCTGCGTGACCAACTGGCGGTAGATGGGCACTTCGCTGGCGGACGAGAACCAGAATCGCACGGGAGCCTCGTCGTCATTCTCGCAGCAACGACAGCAATCTGGAGTCAGGAGCTTTCAAGCGAGAAGCTTTCCTGCAACTCCCCGCCTCCGGTTCAGATGGGTAGGTAGCGACTCTACCGGGCAGATCGCTGCGGGTTTAGGAAGTGGCGGGCTCCAGTTTGAGGGATTTGAAGGTGGAGTCGAAGCCCTGGCCGCTGGGCGCGCAGCACATCAGGCCGACGTCGACTGTTTTCTGAGTGGGGAAGTAGCCCATGCGGACGGACATGTATTTCTCGCCGTCGAGCGAGCAGAAGTTTTCGATGGAGTCGTTCTTGCGAACCAGGCGCCACCAGATCGGTGCAGTTTCAGAGAGGTCGGGGAGCGTTGAGCCATCCGAATATGTCCGGGTGAAAACCACGCTGGCGTAGCGCTTACCGTCGATGAATTCGGTTCCGCAGCGCATCCAGTTTTGGGCGTCGATGCGGACCATGAGTCCCGCCTGATCATACTGGGTGGCGTAGCTGCCGTTGATGAGCGCCGTGAACTTGAAATCGCCCGATGCGGGAAGGTGGAAGAAGTGGCCGTTGTCGGCGACATAGCCGTCGAAGGTCTTCTGCCAGAAGTCAGTCTTCGCGCGGCTGCGGACCGTAAGCTCGCCGGCATTGATCTTGCTCGATGCCGGTTCATTGAGCCAGGTCATGCGGGCGAACAGGTCGCCGGCAACTGAGGCAGCTTGCTCCGCGGAGTCGGTCGCGGAGGCCGCGATGCTGCTTAGGCAGAGTGCTCCGGCTGCGAGCGCTGAACGATGAATGAGTTGGCGGCGGTTCATTTGCATGGGCCCTCGTTGATGTTGTACCAGTCCCGACTTTATTTCAGTATCCGGGACTTTTGAGCATCTAAGTGAGTGAGGTCCGAAAATGTCTGCAACATCCGCAACACCCGCCACCGAAGCGCAATTAAGTCTGGCTATCTTCGAAGATCTGCCCGCGTGGCCTCCAAAGTATGTCGAAGGCGCAGCTCCACCGGGGAGCATGCCCATATCGACGGAATCGGTTTGCATCGAGCGGTTTCTGACGATCCGGGAAGGGGTCGTGGTCTTCACGTGTACTTACGACAGAAGGTCGATTCCCTATTCCTACTTCATCGCCGACAGCGGAACGGCTGAGAAATTCGCCAGGATTCTCAGCGAGAACTGCGGCAAGTCGCTCTTTGAAATCGGGCTTCTCGAGATTCCTGTTGAGTCAGACAATCGACAGCAAATCTGATAAGCAGTGTTTTCAGCTCTTTAGTGCCTGTCCGGTATCGGCGTGAGTAGCGCACCCCAGGCGCGGCTCATCGATGTTGGTTTTCACCCGGGGCAACCTGGTTTCTGACTTGCGGATGAGGGTGGGCGGACCGGTCAGCTATGATCGAAGTCCGATCAGGTCCGATCAGGGAGGTAAGTTGCAAGTCGATGGATACGCTTTTGAAGATGGGCGATGCGGATTCGGGGGTGAAGATCTGCGACCTGCTCGATTCACCTGAGTTTCGATCGCGGCGGCACCGCGACGAGAGACTACCCGATCGGGATGCCCGCGCGATTGAGAAGCTCAACGCGAGCTGTCTCGACGAGACGACTGCAGCCTTGCGTCAGCTGGTCGAGATTGCCGTGGAGTTTTGCCCGGCAGACAGCGCGGGGATCAGCCTCGAAGAGGTGAGCGAAAAGGGCGATCCCCAATTTCGCTGGGTCGCAGTGGCCGGAAGCTTCGCGCAGTATCTCAATGGCACGACGCCGCGCTTCTACAGCCCCTGTGGAACCTGTATCGACCGTGGTGTTCCGCAGCTCTACCAGGTTCACAATCCTTACTACAATTTTCTTGGCGTGACCGCGCAGCCTATTCTCGATGGAATATTGATTCCATGGCGCAGCGGCGAGATGCAAGGCACGCTGTGGGCTGTTTCACACCACGCGGAAGACACATTCGACAGGAGCGACTACGATTTTCTGCGGACCGTGGCTGATTTTGTTTCGCGAGCAATCCGCAAACATTGAAAGGCAGATCGCCCAATTTCCTGCAGGGGCATCCTTCTGTCCGTCGGCATGCATCAGGTCGTCCGCATCAGGAAAATGCGCATTTGCAAGGGCGATCGCGGCGCAACCTGCGATTACCCGAGATTTCCAGTCCGGAGAGTTCCGGCGATTACAGACAGCTTCATCGCTCGGGCCAACGACCCGAAAGGTGCTGGCATCAGACTGCAAGGCTTACTGTGCGGTCGATCCCGAGTAGGCAGGAGTGCTGATCAGCTCAGCGCTACCGCACCGCCTTTGAGGTGACACAATGCGAAGTCAATTTTCGGGCGCCCGCATCTGGGCTCTCGCTCTGCTTATATCCCCAACCCTGTTAGCGATTCCTGGCGCTGCTCAGAGCCAGGATCAGGCCAACCCGCCCTCTTCGACCGCGCCAGACAATTCGGCGCGCAACAAAGCTCACAGCAAGACCGCCGACAACCAGAAAGACAATGCTTCCGATCGCGAGATCACACAGAAGATCCGCCAGGCGATCGTGGCAGACAAGTCACTCTCTACCTATGCGCACAACATCAAGATCATCACGCAGGGTGGGCAGGTGACGCTCAAGGGGCCGGTGCGGAGCGAGGACGAAAAAACCGCCATCGCTTCGAAAGCTGCCGAAGTTGCGGGAGAGGGAAAAATCAACAACCAGCTGAGCGTGAAGCAGTAGTTAGATCCAGCGATTCATCAATCTTTTCGAACGACCAACCCAGAATCAACCAGGAGTTTCAATATGGCAGGTAAAAATACAGCAGCATTTGCGATATATCCGTCGCGGTCCTCAGCGGAGACCGCAGTCACTGACCTCACTTCGGCTGGCTTTTCCAGTCAGGACGTCTCCGTTCTAATGGCCGATAAGTCGGGCACCCGCGAATTCGCGACCGAAAAAAATACAAAAGCGCCGGAAGGCACAACCACCGGAGCAGGTGTGGGCGGCACAATTGGCGGCACGCTCGGCCTTCTCGCCGGCATCGGTGCAATCGCCATTCCTGGTGTGGGTCCTCTGATCGCCGCGGGCCCGGTGATGGCGACATTGGCCGGACTTGGCATTGGTGGAACGGTTGGAGGCATCGTCGGCGCCCTCGTGGGAATGGGGATTCCAGAGTATGAAGCGAAGCGCTACGAAGGACGTGTAAAGGACGGCGGAATCCTCGTCTCCGTGCATTGCGACAGCTCCGAAGAGGTATCGCGCGCGAAGAAGGTCCTCGAGGCAGCGGGCGGAGAAGACGTTGCATCCGCCGGCGAGAAGTCGGTAAGCAGCCATACCACCGGCTCCGACACCACCACCGACACCTACCGGACGAAGGTTCCCCGCTCCGAAACCGTTGGATCTGTCCGAACCGAAGACGAGATCATCGACGAGGAAACCGGCCGCAGACGCGTTATCTAATGACGCGTTGACGAACGACGGCGAGTCCGGAAGATCTAATGCCGTATCAAGACTGAAACAATCACAGCTCGAAAATTCGAAGGCCTGCGCCCATCCGGTGCGCAGGCCTTTTCTTTGCCGCATCTGGCGGGGAGCCCAGGGCTCGGCGCGCTCTTTATCCATGGGTCTGGGTGCGCACCAACCACTCGGAAAAACGAACACTTCCGGTCATTCCCGCCTGATCGGGAAAGAGCGCGTCAGAAGGTATTTTGCCGCCGAAGTAGCTTGCGCTCGGGTCAGTGATCACTTGCCGCGGATCGTGCTTGAATTGCAGGAGCTCTCTTGCGAAGTCATTCATTGCACGTCGTTCTGGACCCGCCACGTTGATGTAACCATTCGTTGGCGCTTGCAATGCGATGGTGGCCACCGCAGCAGCTATGTCGTCGGCGGCGAGCGGCTGCATCTGGACGCTGGAAAGGTGAACAGCCTGGCCATCGGTAGCCGCATCGGCCAGACTGCCGATGAATTCGAAGAACTGCGTTGCGCGCACAATCGTGTACGAGATGCCACTGGCTTTGATCGCTTCTTCCTGTGCGACCTTGGCTCGCATGTATCCGAGGTCGACCATACGGTCGGCGCCTACAACGGAAAGCGCGACGTGATGCTGAACTCCTGCGGCCTTCTCCGCGGGAAACAGGTTGCGCGCGGAGGTTTGGAAGAAGTTCATGACCGCGGCGTCCTCAAAGGATGGGGAGTTTGTCAGGTCGATGACGACCTGGACGCCCCGTAGAGCTTCGGCCAGCCCCCTGCCAGTGAGCAGGTCGACCGTACTGGAAGAGCCTTGAACTACATCAACGTTACGTTCTCTGAGAAGTCGAACGACTCTACTTCCAATAAGGCCTGTGCCGCCCAATACCAGAACTTTCATGTGCATCCTCTCATTGTTTTGTTTCGGAATTTCGGCTTGCGTCACGTTCGGGCGTTAGCCGCCGTATCAACAAGGACAATAGAGGCAACCGATTTGTGACAGCCAACAGCTAACTTTCTGTGGAACCCCGGGAAGAAAAGACTTGCGGATACTAATTCAAGGGAGGGGAGAAGCTCGCGGAGATTGAATTGAGCTTAGTGGGATTCAAAACCCACAGGATGCGATCGATCTTCTCACCGGATGCGTTGATGGATGCGAGTGCATAAGGCTTTCCTTCCCGATAGATGAGCGCAGCGGGATTGCCGTTTGCTTCAACCCAGGAAATGGTCGTTTCTTTCCACCACCGCGGAGCAAACCCGGCAATGAACTTGGCGATGCGCGCACGGCCCTCGATCGGTGCACTTGCCGCACGTACCACGCCACCACCATCTGAGTAGGAGATGGCTTCCGAGCCGAGGAGACGCTCCAGACTGGACAAGTCTCCGCGTTGTGCTGCGGCAATAAAGGAGCGAAGCAGACGCTCATGTTCGCTTTTGCCGGCGATGGATCTGCGTTGGCTCGTGATGTGTTTGCGAGCACGGGTGACAATCTGGCGAGCATTGCTTTCTGAGGTGTCGAGCACTTCTGCAATCTGGCGGTGGGAATAGTCGAAAGCTTCCCGAAGGATGTATGCGGCTCGCTCAGCCGGCGGGAGCTTCTCGAGCAACAGCATCACTGCGAGTTGCAGCGCCTCGGCCCTCTCTGCTCCCAAAGTCGGGTTGGTGCCGGTATCAACAGGTTCGGGAAGCCATGGCCCGATATAGGTTTCTCGCCGGACTCTTGCGGATTGGGCGAAGTCGATCGACAGCCTTGTCACCACGGACACCAGGTAAGCGATGGGGTCGAGGACGGCCGATCGATCGGCCGTCTGCCAGCGAAGCCAAGCCTCCTGCACCATGTCTTCAGCCTCCGCGACACTGCCCAGCATACGATAGGCGATGCCGAAAAGGCGGGGGCGAACGCCCATGAACACTGCTTTCGCGTCTTCGAGTCTGCTTACGCCGGGCGGGGATTCCAACGGCATAAATCGATGTTAAATCCGGCGGCTGTCTGTTCGCGGCAAAACAACAAGTGAGCTGACGTTCAGGCGCCTGGTTCCAGCTTGAGCGCTACGAAGCTGGAGTGGAAGTTGCTGAGTGCTGTATCCAACTGAACTCCGCGGATAATCCAGGTTCCGGAAGAGTACCGGACCTAGTTGGGATGGAGATCTAAAGCGGATTCTTCGCTTACCACCCCCAAGCTGAAGAAAGCGCTTGGGCCCCGTGCGCTTGGAATGACAGCCGTGTTTAGGGATGTGGTCCCTGAGATCGCCGTTCATCACTCCCGGGTCCCCAAGTGCGAGGGACCGGGGGCACCCACATCAAAGAGGACATCCTCACAAACACGCATCTGGGTTGGTACTGGACTAGGGGTATCTTGTACGGGAAAGTGCTGTAGGATCAGGGTGGAGCGGTGGGTATGAGTGTGAAGGCGCTTTATCCCGGGACGTTTGATCCGCCGACGAACGGGCACATCGACTTGATCCAGCGCGGGGCGAAGTTGTTTGAGCACCTGACTGTTGCGGTGCTGCGGAATCCGATCAAGAACCCGCTGTTTACGGTGGAAGAGCGCGTGGAGATGCTGACCGAGTCGACGGCGGCGATCGGGAATGTGAGCGTGGCGACGTTTGACGGGCTGATGGTGGATTTTGCGCGTCAGCTTGGGGCGACGGCGGTTCTGCGAGGGATTCGCGCGATTTCAGACTACGAGCATGAATTTCAGATGGCGCTGATGAATCGGCGGCTGGCACCGGAGATTGAGACGGTGTTTCTGCAGCCGGCGGGTCGGTACTCGTTTGTGAGTTCGCGGATGCTGAAGGAAGTGTTTAGTTTTGGGGGGGAAGTGGCGGGGCTGGTGCCGCCGAATGTGCTGAAGAGGCTGCAGAAGGCCGCCGAGGGCGGCCTTTAGGGGACAAGGGCACGAGGGCACGAGGGAACGAGGGACGTTTTGCAGGAGCTAGAGCCCGATTGCTTTCCTGGGAAGCTTATGGCCCGGTTAGAGCCGTGCCGTTGTTACAAAGATTCGGAACGCCAGTTTTCCCGAGCTTTAGAAGCCGCTCCATTCGAGACTGAGCTGCGAGACGGGTTTCCCGGCGGGGCACGTGGGGATTCAGGAGGTTTGGGTTGTCGGACTTTGTAGCGCTGAGGCCCGAGGCGATTCATCGGGAGATCAGGAACACGCTGTTTGGGGATGTGGCGCTGAAGGACGTGGTGCGGGCGCATCCCAAGATGACGCTGGCGGAGCCGTGGGCTGCGTTTCAGCGCGCGCGCGATCTGCGCGATGCGGGCGATGTGGAGGGGGCCAAGCGGGAGTTACGGCCGGTAGTAAAGATTCCCGACCTGGAGACGCGGATTTTTCTGCAGGCGTGGCACAACCTGCGCGAGCTTGGCGAGAAGCCTCCGGAGGATCGGGCGAAGGAGGTGCTGGGCATTGTGGTGGAGGTGGGCATGCCGAAGGGGTTGGATATCGTGGCGGCCTATCGCGATCACCGGGCGCGGTATTTCAACTACAGCGGGGCAGGAGTGCTGTGGGAGCGGCGGGACGACTCGCTGGATGCGTTGATTGATGAGCTGCTGACGGCGGGGAGCGTGGTGGCGAAAGCTATTCCGCCATGGACGCAGGCGCGGCCTCCGGAGCCGAAGAAGGGGAATGTGCGTATCAATCTGCTGACGCCGAGCGGGATTCACCTCGGACAAGGTCCAACAGAGGCGCTGAACCAGGATGCGATGGGCGGACCGATTCTGTCGGCAGCTTATGGCCTCATGAAGCGGCTGGTGGAGTTGAAGAGAGAGACGACGGAGTCGAAGGACTAAGAAGCAGGGGACGAGGTGACTAGGTGACCAGGGGCGAGTGAGTCGGCAGTCGAGAGTAGTGAGTCGGAGTAGCGCGCCCTGGTAGGGCTCTGGCTGAGAGGGAACTTGGATGGATCGGAGGGGGTTTCTTCGGGCTGGGGCAGTGGCGGGGGCGGGTTCGGTGCTGCCGTCGCAGACGAAGGCGTTCGAGGCCGGGACCGGGGAAGAGAACGATCGAGCGTACTGGATCGAGGTCCTGAGGAAGATCGCCGATCCCGTATTGAATGCGCTGAAGGAACGCAAGTTGAAACAACTGATGCCGGTGGATGCTCCCCACGGAAATGTGGAGGAGCGGCGGCAGTTTACGCACTTAGAAGCAATGGGGCGATTGCTGGCGGGGATTGCGCCGTGGATTGAACTGGGACCGGAATCGAGCGGGGCGGCTGATTTTGGTGCGCTTCGGGCGAAGTATGCGGAGCTGGCACGCGAGGCGATTGCGGCGGGGACAGATCCTGCGTCGCCGGATTTCATGAATTTCGACAAGGGTCGTCAGCCGGTGGTGGACGCGGCGTTTCTGGCGCTGGCGATTCTGCGTGCTCCGAATGAGCTTTGGAAGAAGCTGGACGCGAAGACGCAGCGGAATGTGATTGCGGCGCTGGAGTCTTCGCGGAAGATTCTACCGGCGTACAGCAACTGGCTGCTGTTTTCAGCGACGGTTGAGGCGGCGCTGCTGAAGATGGGCGCGGAGTGGGATTCGATGCGCGTGGATTATGCGCTGCGCACGATGGATAGCTGGTACAAGGGCGACGGGGTTTACGGGGATGGGCCGGAGTTTCACTGGGACTACTACAACAGCTAC
>DATNFD010000151.1:0-61752 GCA_035606555.1 Occallatibacter sp. | reverse complement strand
TGCTGGCCGGGAAGCGCTATCGCGGGCACAACGGGAAGGACCCGGGGTCGTACGATCCGCTGGTTATCTACTACTACAAGATCGATCGCAAGACGGGTGCCTTCAGCCGCTATCCGGTGAGCGTGAACGGAACGGCCGGGGCCGGGACGCAGTTTGTGGTTGAGGATATGGACAAGGACGGCGATATGGATATCGTGGTCGCCGGAAAGACCGGGGTGCATTTTCTGGAGAATCTGAAGGTCGACAGAGTGCCTAAAGAGCAGAGGGAGAAGGAGATCCTGATCGATAAGAGTTGGCCATTTCCCGGAGAAGGGCAGGAAGTGAAGCAGGAGGACCCGCCAGGAACGCCGAAGAAATGAGCCCATCAGATTGAGGCAATTGCCGTTACGGGGCATCGTTTTGGCGGCGGACCGCTTCTCAGTGAGCCATGGACAGCGGGTGGAAATCCGGGCAGTTTTCCACAGAAAATGGCTTCCGAAAATAATTTTTCTCGCAGAGGGCAACGTTTCACCCCTTGGCGCATCTGACTTAGTAATTAGCAGAGGCTTCCCCGAATTTGGCCCATCCAAGAAAGGTAACTACTCCTTTTGAGGGTCTGATAAGGACCCCATCTCTCGACCCCTTCAGGACTTCCCTCCTATAAATGCCTCTCGAGCGGGCCCGCTGGAAAGCGGGCCCATTCGCTCCTTATCTGGCTAATATCGCCGCTACAATCAAATCTGTGACGCGGTCCAATTCTTCCTCTCATTCCCAAGCCGAGCAAAATCTAAAGGAAATCGACCGGGTCTTTGCGACTGCGGGTTTGGTGCGCAACCGCCGGGCTACGCCTGCGGGTATCACCACGCGGCTTCGCAAATCGCGGAAGGATCCCGCGAGCAAAGAGGAGCTAGCCAGCGCTGCCCCTGCGCCCTGGCGAGCGGCGAATGGCCTGGAGTTGCTTCAAATTCGACCCTGGCTTGAGAGCAAGGATCTGAAAAGGTGGCTTTGGCACGGATTCAGTACTCGAGTTGGCGGGGTGAGCCGGGCTTATTGCGTGGAGGATGCGCCCGGGGATCTCAACCTGGGATTTACGGCGTCGGACAGCCGCGAGAGTGTACTTGAGAATCGGCGCCGGCTGGCGGAGGCGGTGACGGGCGACGCGAAGACTCCGATTGTGACTTTGCGGCAATTTCATTCGAACCTGGTGGTTGTCGCAGACAAGACGGATGTCAATCGGGAACGGCCGCGCAAGGCCGACGGAGTGATCTCGGCGCTACCGGGGTTGCTGGTCGGCATTCAGACAGCCGATTGTATTCCGGTGCTGGTTGCGGATCGACGACAGAGGGTTGTCGCTGCTTTCCACGCAGGGTGGCGAGGAACCGTGAAGCGGATCGTGGAGCTCGGGGTGGGGCGGATGCGACTGGAGTTCGGCTGCAGGCCTGAAGATCTGATCGCAGCGATCGGGCCGGGAGCCGCGCAGTGCTGCTACGCGGTTGGAGAGGAACTGCTGTCGGAATTCGAATCGCAGTTCGGCTATGCGCGTGAGCTGTTTCGCGAAGTATTCGATTCAGATCCGGTACGAACGAAGTACCCGATGCTGTTTCTGACGCAGAGAGCGCCGGGGCACTCGCCGATCGGGCCGCAGCTGCACCTGGATCTGATTGAGGCGAATCGGCGGCAGCTGGTGGACGCGGGTGTGAAGCCGTCGGCGATCAGCACTACGGGAGGATGCACGAACTGCCATGGAGAGATGTTCTTCTCGCATCGCGCTTCGCAGGGGCACGCGGGGAGGATGATGAGTGTGATTGGCATCGGAGCATAAGGCCTAATTTCGCTCGCCTATTTCATGAGCGAATCGAATTGCAGGCGGAACGGCGCCAACAGTGTGCCCTTTGCGTGCTCGATGGAAGCCCTGGCGACCTGGTACCCGACGCGGGCCTGCAGCAAGGCGAGTTCAGCCTGTGCGAGGCGTGATTGCGCATCGAGGACATAGAAGTTTGTATCCGCGCCGAGTTCGTATTTGCGCTGCTCGGCGGAAAGCTCTTTGCGTGCGAGATCGACTGATTTGTTCGCGGCATCGAGAGTGACTTCGGATGTTTCCATTTGCTCGGCCGCATCTCTTACTTGACGCGTGACGATTTCCTTCGCCTGACGCGCGCTGTAAAGATCGTGCTCTTTCGATACGAGTGCGTTGCCCACCTGTGCCTGCGCAGCGCGATTGCGAATGGGGAAGGTGAGCGATAGCTGGCCGCCATAACCGGGGAAGCTAAATCCAAAGAGCTGATTGAAGGATGATCCGAAGCCGCCGGATGAGAGAAGCTGGCCCGTTGTCAGGTCGTACTGGTTTCCGCCCAGGCCATTGCTGAGATAGAAGCCGGTGAGGGAGAGGTTCGGCTTGAGCTGGTTTTTTGCGAGTCGGACGTTGAGGTCGTCGGCGGCAAGAAGGTCGGCTGCTGCGGAGAGCTCAGGACGGCTGTTGAATGCCTGATCGAGAGCTGCGTCGAGGCTGACGGTTTCCATGTCGCTCCCCAGTTGCGGATCTTCGGTCAATTCCAGACCCGCCGATTTAAATTGGGGGTCCTGATCGGCACCGATTGCAAGACGGAGGGCTTCTTCTGCCTGCGTTAGCGCATAGGCGGCTTGAATCTGGGCAACCTTGCGCGCAGCGACTTCGGACTCGGAGCGGCTGATGTCGAGCGGTGGAAGCGCTCCGAGCTCGAGCGCCCGCTTGTCATGCTGGTAACTCGCTTCGGCAAGGTCCATTGCCTTGCGCTGCACATCCAACGCGCCGCGCGCCTGCACTGCAAACCAGTATTGCTGAATGACCAGGAGCACGGTGTCGTTGACGCTGGCTTCAAAAGAAGATTTTGATTGCGAGAGAACCTTGCGCGCGATCTTGATCGGTGCGGTGTTGGCGAATCGTCCGGCATTGCGCAAAAGGGGCTGCGTGAACTGCAGGTTCAGGCTGGAACTGTAGTTTGGGTTGAAGAAGTAGTACGAACTGTTGGTGGATGAACGTGTGCTCGAGACACCGGCCTGGATGCTGGTTCCGGTGGAAAAGGTCTGGAGGTAGTTGATCTGTCCTGCCTGGGTGAGCGTGTTCAGCGCCGTGTTGCCCGCGGCTCCGACGCCCTGCAATTGCGTGTACGTGGGATAGGAGTAGCGATTGATCTGGAACTGGCTTTGCAGGCTTGGATCGAAGAGCTGGAACGTGGAGAGAAGCGCGAATTTGCGTGATTCGATCTGCGTTTCCTGAAGGCGAATATCGCTGTCGTTTTCCAGAGCGAGCAGGATTGCATCACGAAGGCTGATGCGGATTTTTCCATCCTGGAGATATGCCTTCAGATGTTCGGGGGACGAGAGCTTACCGGAGCGAACGCCAGGAGTGAGAAGGGAGTGGTAGTTCTCGTGCGACTGAGCCTGCCCTTTGCAGAGGCCCGTGAGTCCCAGGAGCAAAAACAAACCAAGACGCAAAGACTTCATTCTTTCTCCCACATCGCGCCGCTTGCACTGATTGTGAGCCGGCGAAGTTCAGAACTTCATTCGTAGCGGATCGCCTCGACGGGATCGAGACGCGCGGCTTTTGTGGCCGGATAGATCCCGAAGATCAGCCCTACTGAGATGGAAACCAGAAATGCCAATGCGATGGAACTGAAAGTCACAATTGTCGACCAGCCGGCAAACCATGCGATGGAGCGAGAGATGATGAAGCCCAGGACTACGCCGATGGTTCCGCCGGCGAACGAGATCATGGTGGCTTCTACAACGAACTGCCGCACGATATCGGATCTGCGCGCTCCCACTGCCCGGCGAAGGCCGATCTCTCTTGTGCGTTCGAGGATGCTTGCGAGCATGATGTTCATTATGCCGATGCCGCCGACCAGCAGCGAGATAGAGGCGATGGCGACCATCACGATGTTGAAGAGATGTTCTGTTCGTTTCTGCTCGGCCAGCAGTTCGGCCGGGACGATGATGCTGAAGTCGTCGGCGCCATGATGCGAAGAATCGATGATGGCTCTCGTGAGCTGCGCCGCCTCAGGGATGTCGGATGCGTTGCCAAGCTCAATGTAGATGCCGTCGATCTCGTCGCGCATATCACTGTAGCTGTCTTCGAGACGCTGGAATGCGGACTGCAGCGGGACGTAGATGATGTTGTTTGCGTCAACAGCCGGCGCTCCGCCGACGGAATTTTCAGAACTGAGCTGAGGGCTGACGATTCCGATGACGCGAAACCATACCTCGTTGACTTTCACGTATTCGCCCAACGCAGCCGCGGAACCGAAGAGGCCCCACTTCGCCGAAGCTCCCAGAACGCAGACGGGCGCGCCGTTTTCTTCGTCCTCGTCTGTGAAGAAGCGACCGCTGACCAAGTGCAGTCCTGCGATCTGGCGATAAGCCGGCTTCACACCGTATACCGACGGCATTTCCTGCTGCGGTTTGGGAATCACTTTGCTCGGGACAAGACGCTTTCTCGGCGTAGCGCCGGCGACTCCAGCGATGTCGTCGTTGAGCACGCGGTAATCCTGTAATGTCAGGCCGGGCGAAGTCTTACGGATTTTGGAGTGCGCCTGCCACTCGAGTGTTTCCTTCGCTTCGACGATCAGGTTGTTGACACCCATCTGCTCGATCATCGCCATTACTTTCTGCCGTGCTCCAGCGCCGATCGACAGCATGGCGACCACCGCTGCGACGCCGAAGATCATTCCCAGCATGGTGAGCAGAGAACGCGTTCTGTGCAGGGTCAGGTTCTTGAGGCCAAGTTCGGCATCGCGTGCCCACTGTTGTGAGACCGAGAGAACCGCAGCCCGATGTTCGGCGTCGAGGATAGGCATCAGGGCGCTCCCGTTATTCCCGCTGAAGCGGAGCTGTGTGTCGACTTACGGGGGACCGTGGGATCGAGCAGCGCCACCTCTGTTCCCGTGGTCAGGTCAGAGACGATGGCTCTGCTTTCGCTCTGGCCGTCGACTTTCACTTCCCGCTGCTTGAAGCTGTTTCCATCGCGGACATACACCACGCGCTTGCCGTCTTTCATGAACAGCGCCTGACGCGGAATATAGAGGACCGATTTGCGCTGAGGACCCTGGAAAGTGACCTCGGCCGTTAATCCCGGACGAAGCCTTGGGTCGGAATCTGCGAGTTCGACGGTCACGTCGAATCCATGATTCGACTCCGAACTGAAGAACTGCTGCATCGACATGCCGCCGACAGTCTTCACCTTCCCGTGAAGCGTCTTTCTGGGCAAAGCATTGAACCTGAGGCCGACGGGCTCGCCCACGCTCACATTGTTCCGGTCTCCTTCTCCGACACGAACTGTGAGATTCATCTGCGATGGGTCAAGTACCTGGGCGATCGGGCTTCCGGGCTGTACCTGATCTCCGGGCCGGTAATCCGGCAGGGTCATGCCACCGAAGAAGAATCCGCCCGAAGCATTCATGTTGCGCTGGATGGAGACGAGCCCATCCATGGTTGCGACGACGTGCATGCGGTCGAGGTTCTGTTGCGCCTGGTCCATGGTGAGCTTCGCCTTGTTAAGTTTTTCCTTCGCAAGAAAAACCGAGGCTTGCCCCGAGGCATGATGCGATTCGATGTCGTGCTCTAACTCGGCCAGCACTCGCTTTGCCTGCTGAAGGGCAAGGTCGTTCTTCTGTCCGTCAATCTTGCTGACGAGTTCGTTCTTTTGAACGTCGAGCTCGGCGCTGCGGACGTCGTACCTGGCCTTGAGGAGCGCAACCTTGTCTTCGGCTGCCTGGACTTGCGCGTCGGCGTTGGCCTTGGTGATCTCCTGTTGCGCTTGAAGAAGTTCTGAGTGGCTTTGCTCGAGCTTGTAATGCTGCTCGCTGGGGTCGAACTCGACGACGACATCGCCCTTCTTGACCGGCTTTCCGGTCTGTAGCAAATGCGTGATTTGCAGAGAGTCTCCGCCGATGGCGGGCGCCACCAGCATGACAGAGTGAGTAGCGCTCAGTTCTCCGGTTGCATGCACTTCGATCTGCATGTCTCCCGTTTTCACTTCGGCAACGGGAATGGCCTCTGAATTCGCGGAGGCACGAGGGCGGTCCATCGCAATAACCGCTGCAACCACCAAAACGAAAGCGGAAATCAGAGCCCACATTCTCATGCGCGACGGCTTCATCTCTCGGCGCTCACTCCTTCTCCGTCGGATTCTGCAGAGCGATGCGATCGCCGGGGTCCAAGCCGGACGAAATCAGAGCACGATCGCGGCTTCTGCGCTCGATCTGCACGGCGCGCTCCTTGAACTTCGATCCGTCCCAAACGTAGACGACCGTACGGCCGGAATTGTTGAAGGAGGCCTGTACGGGAATTGAAATGGCATTGGGAACGCGGTCAACGATTACAGTGATCTGGGCGGTCATGCCCGGCTTGAAGCGCGGATCCTTCTGATCGATGGCGATATCGAGATTGAAGTTTCTAGGAAACGGCCAGCCTGCGGAAAAATCAGTTGTTGCAATTGTGCCGATGCGATCGATGTGCCCGGTGAACTGCCGATCGTTGACGGCGTCGAACTGAAGAGAGACGCCTTGACTGGATGCGAGCCGTCCGCGTTCTGTCTCGTCCACATGCGCGACAATGCGCAGTGATGAGGCATCGGGGAGCTCGGCAACCGGTGCTCCCGACCAGACACGCTCCCCTGCTTTGAATGGACCCTCTGAGCCGTCGTGCCAAACGGAGACCAGACTCACGGTTCCGGCAGAGGGTGCTTTCACGGACATGGAATTGAGAGCGCGTTCCGCCCGTTGCTGATCGAAGACGGCCTTCGCGCTCGCGCTGCGGTAGCCTTCAATGGTTGCGTTGCTCTTGGCGCGGTCAGATTTCAGCTTCTCCTCGGCTTCGCGGAGGTCCTGCTCTGCATCTTTGACTTTCAGTTCAGATTCGGCGCCTTCGATTTTTGAAACGATTTCGCTTTTGCTGGCGTCGAGCCTGGCTTTTTCGACCGCGTAGCGCGCCTTCAGCACGGCAGTGGTGTCTTCCTCTTCGGTGAGCTTTGCCTGGGCGCGCGACTGCTCGATCTGCGCATCGGACGACTTCACGACCGAACGGTCCTGATCAAGTTCCTGCTTTGTCTTTGAGGCATCGAACTCAACGACAAGATCGCCTTCTTTCACCTGTGCGCCATCGCTGACCAGTTTCACAATTTGCAGGGAGCCGACATCGGGCGGCGCTGCGATCGTCACGGATTTCGTGGCTTTTACCTCGCCCCGAAATTGCAAGGCGTCAAGGAACTCAGCTCGCTGCACCTGGAACACAGGGACAGGTGGATTTCTGCGGCTCGAGCGCACCCAGCCGAATACGGCGAGGCTTCCGAAGGCGAGGACGAGGATTAAGAGGGCTACTCTGTGCCTTGTAACGAAGCTGCGGAGACGCGGCGTCATTGGCCTGCTCCTTGGGCAGCGGCAGGGCTGAAGGCGTGTACGTCCACTGCGGCGGAGAGATCGGGCATCAGCCGCGAGTCGCTTCCATTGATCGAGAACGTGGCGGAAAAGACTCGCAATTTCGAAGAGAAATTGCCGTGCTTTCCCATGGGATCAATGGACTCGAGCCGGCCGGGTAGCACGATGTCGGGATAGGCGTCGAGATGGATCGAGGCTTTCTGGCCAACATGGAGAGCGAACAAATCCTGCTGGTTCACCAGCACGTGGACCTGCATCAAAGATGGATCGACGACCTGCATGAACGGCACGCCCGGGCGGACCTGATCGCCTTCCTGCACTTCGCCCATGTTGCCTTGCTTCCAGATGGTATTGAAGACAATGACGCCATCAATCGGCGAGTGTATCTGCATCAACGAGGCGTTGTTCTGGGCGTGCAGCATGGTTTCCCGAGTGCGATCGCGCTGAATTTCGAGGATGCGGATAGATGCCTTTGCGGCCTGCCGCTTCAATTCAAATGTCTCTTTTAACTGGGTGAGTGTGGCACGGGCCTCGTCGAGGGTCTCGCGGGCTTTCTCTGCGTCGATGCGCGAGAGCAACTCAACCTTCTGCATTTCCAGCTCGGCCTTTGATAACGCGGTTTGGGACTGCTGGAGCTCGGTTTCATCTTTTGCTTTGGCGGCGACTTCGGCCGCGATCGCTTCGAGGACCTTACCATTTTGATCGTCGGCTTGAGCTTTCTTATCGATGTAGTCGCGGATCTGGGTGGCGCGGTCGAACTCAACCAGAATGTCGCCCTGTTTGACACGGCTGCCGCTGGGAATGAGCTTGACAATAGTGAGGGTGCCGACCTGCTGGCCGGCAAGCAGGGGAGCGAGAATTGCGCGCGACTGCACCGCCTCTGTTTTACCGTTGAGCCGAACGGAAGGGGTGTCGAGCGAACGGGCAGTTCTCTGATCTTGTGGATTCGGGTTGTGCGTTGATGTGCGCTTGACGATGAGCAGGATCAGCAGAAAAAGGGCAGCGGCGGCCAAGGCGAGTGCGATCCATAAGCGCGGACTGGATCGAGCAAGTCGCTGCGGCCAGGTCGATTTCGGCTTCGCGGGTACTTCGGAAGTTACCATCTCGCTATTCACGGGAGCCTGCTTGAGCAAAGTGTGAATACACGTAAGAATTGGCGTGCGCTGCAGATGACCCAATATACCGCTATGGGCTGAATGCATCCAACTGGGCTTGTGTCGATTGACTTAGCTTAGAACGGCTGTCCTATAGACGAAATTATCTGAAGATTCGTTTGAGAGATTTTTCGATTGATCGGAGATTTTGCACCATCGGGGGTTATCAGAAGCAGGGTCGAACTTTTGCTCGGCATCTGAAGAGAAACCATTCCTCATGAAAGTTTGATTGACATTTGGCCAGCCAGGGGCTACTTTGTCATCCAGTCATCTATATGACTGGATGTATTCCCTGAAGAAGTCTGCGCAATATGACAGGCTTTTTGCTTCAGTCATGACTGCCTGCATGTGAAATCGCCGGTCCGAGGGGGCAGAAGAAACTTGCTTTTATTCCACATGGGCCGATTCACTGGGGCCTGGTTCTCAGTGTTGCGTAGTTTCGTTGTTTCAATTGCGCGAAGTCAGATTTACGGCGATTGTCTTCATGCACAGGCGGTCGCGGGGATTCGCCCGTGCAGGGTAGCAGAGCAGTCGATCCAAGAAGTTTAGTTTGAGCAGTTATTACGCGGCTCCACTGAAGGGCGCCGAACCTGAGGAGGCAACAGATCAAGATGTTCCAGAGACTTGCGAGGTGTTTCGTTGTCCTGCTGTCCTTACTGGCCATGACGTTTAGCGGTATTGATGCTGCGGCGCAGAGCGCCGTCTCCGGCAGCATCACTGGGACCGTGACGGATTCGAGCGGCGCTGTGATTGTGGGCGCTACGGTGACACTGACGAATACCGATCGCGGCCAGGAAATACGCGTGTTGAAGACGAACTCGACCGGCTTCTTCACCGCCAGTTCGTTGCCGTTGGGGACCTATACGGTATCGATCTCCAGTCAGGGATTCAAAACAGACACACTGACGGGACTCGTGTTGCACGCCAATGACGCGCTCACGGTCAATCGGAGCTTGATGCCCGGCAACGTAAGTGACGTGGTCACGGTGAGCGCATCAGAAGCGCAGGTGAACCTGGAAAATGCTACCTCGGAAGGTCTGATCAATAGCGAGCAGTTGAACGAGATGCCGCTGATCACGCGCAATTATGAGGTGCTGATGAACCTGCAGCCGGGCGTAAGTTTTGGCGGTGCTACGGATGACCTGACGCGCGGTCCGACCGGGTTAAGCGGAGCGTCGAGCGTGGTGGCATTCTCAGTGAATGGCGGCCGCACGACTTCCAACAGCTGGACAATCGACGGTGCGGACAATCTGGATCGCGGAGCGAACCTGACGCTCTATAACTATCCGAGCCCGGATGCGATTTCGGAATTCAAAACGTTGCGCGGTCAGTATTCGGCGCAGTTCGGACGCAACGCTTCAGGGCAGATCGATGTGGTGACCAAGTCGGGGACGAACTCACTGCACGGCACCGCCTACGAGTACTTCCGCAACAATGATCTGGATGCGAACGGATACATTAACAATCTCCTCCAGAAGAAGATTGGGCCGTACCACTACAACGTATTCGGTTTTTCGGTGGGTGGGCCGGTGTATATCCCGAAGATCTATCACGGCAGGAATAAGACTTTCTTTTTTGTTTCGGAAGAGTGGCAGCGCATCATTCAGACTCTGACCCAGGCGCAGGCGCTGGTACCTCAGGATTCAGAGCGCAACGGGGACTTTTCGCAATCGGGCCAGAAGATCAATGGTGCATGGACGACTGGTCCGGTCTCGGTCTGTACGGCATACACGACGAACCCCGCGACGCAGGTGAACACGTGTACAGCGTCGGGAACACAGGTGACGAATCTCTCACCGATCGCACAGGCTTACATGAAGGATGTGTACAGTAAGGTTCCGATTCCAGACGTGGGCTACAACATAGCGCACGGATTCGACCCGC
Organism: Occallatibacter sp.; assembly: GCA_035606555.1. Classification (GTDB taxonomy): domain Bacteria; phylum Acidobacteriota; class Terriglobia; order Terriglobales; family Acidobacteriaceae; genus Telmatobacter. The sequence goes on along the minus strand of DATNFD010000151.1, from coordinate 51,326 downwards.
ACTCGATCTTCACGAATTTCAAGGACACGTTCAATAACCTTGATTCGGTCGTTCGCGTCGACCAGCAGTTCGGGCAGAAACTCAGCATTTTCTACCGCTACATGCACGACACGTTCCCCGAACTGCTGCCTCAAGGCCAGTTCACCACGCTGTATATCGCAGGCGCGAACACGACAAAGGTTTCGAATCCGGGAACGCAGCACCTGGCGCATGGTACATACATCATCAATCCCACGCTGGTTGTGAATGCCGGTTATGCATACTCCAATGGAAATATCGTCAGCACTCCCTCAGGCTTTCTGGCCTCCGATGCGTCCACGGATATTCAGCCGCAGCTTCCGTTTGCGAACACGGTGGGATTGATCCCGAATACGCAGGTGAACGGCATGACCTTCCTGAATGGGAGCCTTGCCTATATCGATCACGGAACCGACCACCAGGTTTTTGCGGACATCACGAAGACGCTGCACACGCACACGCTGATTGCGGGCTTCTCATATAACCACTATCAGAAGCTTGAAAACAATACAGCGGGAACGCAAGGGACGTTTGGGTTCAACAACGACGCGGCATATGGATGCGCAGCGGTCCCGACTCCGGGATGCGTTACAGTCAACAACAACTCGGGAGCCAACGAGGCACAGGGTTTCGCGAATTTCCTGATTGGCAACGCCAACAACGGATTCAGCCAGCTCTCGCGAGATCCGGTCACTGACATTAAGGAATCTCTGTACGAAGGGTACATCCAGGACAACTGGAAAGTTACGCCGAGGTTCACGCTGAATGCCGGCGTTCGCTACTCCTACTATGGCCAGCCATGGGATGCGAAGGGGCAATTGAGCAACTTCGATCCGACCAAGTACGACACCTCGAAGGCACCCACAATCTCCGCGAACGGCTTGATCTGCCTCACCGGCGCGTGCAACCAGGCGGGAAGTAATGCCGGCCAGCCGGCGACTCCGAATTCCAATGCGGATTATGCCGGGATCAACTATATCAACGGCCTGATCTTCAACCAACCGTCGGACGCAAACAATAACCAGGGCTCTCCGTGGGGCAACAAGGTGGGTTCAGCAGAGAGCACGAACTTCGCTCCGCGCTTTGGCTTCGCTCTGGATGTTTTCGGAAACGGAAGGACATCGCTGCGCGGAGGCTATGGATGGTCGTTCGATGATGCGGAGGTCAGCTACTACGAGACGACGGTCTTTAATAATCCTCCAGCCGTGGAAACCTATTCGGTAAGTCAGGGCTCGTTCGACACGCCTGCCGGCGGCGCGCTTACCGCGGTTTCAACAACGCCGGGGCGCATCCAGGCGGTACCGACGGACTACAAGACGCCGTATGTGCAACAGTTCTCGCTCGATCTTCAGCAGCAGCTTACGAGGAACTTCTTCTTCGATATCGGGTACTTTGGCGATCTCGGCACGCACCTGCTGGGCGCTCTGGAGATCAACCAGCCGGCGCCGGGTTCATGGATGGGCAAGGTGAATCCAAAGACAGCGAGTTCGGGCTGCGTGATTCCAGGAACTACAACTCCGGCATTCATGAATTCGACTTGCGATCGCGTTCTGAACCAGATCAAGCCCTATCTCGGCTATTTCGCAATCGATGCGCTGCGTAACATCTTCAGCTCTAACTACAACTCGCTCCAGGCGAAGGTAACGAAGCGCTTCACCGGAAATACCTACATCGACGCGAACTTTACCTGGTCGCGCGGCCTTACCAACGCGCAGGCGGACTATTCGGGGTTCATTCAGGACATCTACAACATTAACGGCGACTACGGACGCGCTGCCGTGGATCGCAAGCTGGTGTTCAGTATGGATGGAGTATTCGAGGAGCCATTCTTCCGCGATCAGAAGGGACTGAAAGGTCATCTGCTGGGCGGATGGGAACTGTCGGGTATCTATGTGGCGAACTCCGGGTTGCCGCTTACGGTTTCTGCGAGCGGCGGGTCGCTGATCCAATACAACCTGCCGAATGGAGCGAACAGCGTATTCAACAACCAGGCGAATGGCGGCTACGAGACGGACAATGCCGGGTTGAGCGTGCTGGGAAACACGAACGCCGGCTTGAGGCCAAACCAGATCGGAGACCCAAACAGCGGGCACGGCGTGAAGATTCACAACAAGAACTACGAATCGTCGTCGAGTCCGTGGTTCTACACTGGTGCGTTCGCGGCTCCTGCGCCGGACAGTCCGATTCCAGGAACCGCGAGACGCGGCACCATCAACGGCCCCGGCTTCGGTCGACTGGATGCCGGCGTCTTCCGTAATTTCCGCATCAAGGAAGGACTGACATTCCAATTCCGCACGGAGGCACTCAACGCGACGAACCATACCAACGTTCAGACGGTGAATACTTCCGCGACGTCGAGCCTGTTTGGGCAGGTGACCGGATATCGCGATGCACGAATCATGCAGTTTGCCGGTAAGTTCACCTTCTAAGCCGATGCGCGGATTCATTCAGAGTCCAGTTGCTCCCGGGCCAAGACGGCAGCTGGACTCCGCATTTTCTAAGGCAGGGAGCAAAGCGCAGGCGCGGCATTAGCTCGAAGTCAATCTGGTGCTTGCTGCGACTCCCTTGAATCGACGAGCATTGCTGCAGGAATTGCGAATGGGATTGAACTCGCTCGATCTGGGGATTGTGGCCGTCTACATGGCGGGAGTGACACTTTTCGGTTTGCGGTTTCGACGAAGCCAGCAGACCATCAAGGGCTACTTTTTGGCGGATAACGCGATTCCGTGGTGGGCGATATCGCTATCCATTGTTGCGGCAGAGACCAGCACCCTCACGGTGATTAGTGTTCCGGGACTTTCGTACGACGGGAATTTCGGTTTTTTGCAACTCGTCTTTGGGTATGTGATCGGGCGCGTGCTGGTCAGCTTCCTCTTTATACCCCAATATTTTCGCGGAAGCCTGTTAACGGCATATCAGTTGATGGAGAGGCGATTCGGTCAGAGGTTGCGCACGCTGACGGCGGGTGTATTTCTGGTTACGCGTGCTGCCGCAGAAGGAGTTCGCGTGTTTGCTGTCGCGATTGTGGTGAGGGTTGCGCTGGGAGGGATGCTCACCGGCATCAGCGATCTACAACGCGATCTCGCTTCGATCGCAATCGTTTCAATCCTGACGCTGATCTATACGTTCGAGGGGGGACTGCGAGCTGCGATCTGGACCGATGTACTGCAGCAATCCATCTATGTCGCGGGGACAATCATTGGATTCTTTACAATTCTGCACCTGGTCCCGGGCGGATGGAGGGCGGCGCACTCCATTGCCGGTGAGGCTGGAAAGTTCCGTTTGCTGGATTTTTCGTTCGATCTCACAACGAAGTACACATTCTGGTCGGGCATCATTGGTGGGACCTTTTTGACCATGGCGAGTCATGGCACCGATCAGTTGATTGTGCAGCGCCTGCTTGCCGCGCGCACCGAGCGGCAGTCGAAGGCGGCGTTGATCATGAGCGGGGTGGCGATCCTGGCGCAGTTCTCATTGTTTTTGCTCATTGGGGCGATGCTGTTCGTCTACTACCACCTGAATTCGGTACCGCATGAGTTTAGCCGGAGCGACATTATTTTTCCCACGTTTATTGTGTCGCGAATGCCGCACGGTGTGAGCGGGCTGCTGATCGGGGCAATTCTGGCGGCGGCAATGTCGAATCTGAGCGCGGCGCTCAATTCGCTGTCGTCCACAGCTACTGTCGACTTCTACGCGCGTCTTCGACCGCAGTCGAGTGAGCGCGCGCAAATGCGTTTCTCGCGTATGGCAATGGTGGGATGGGGAGCTGTGCTGTTTGTGCTTGCGCTGGTTGCCCGGCACGGTGGTCGCGTGATCGAGATCGGGCTGTCAATTGCGTCTGTGGCCTACGGGGCGCTGCTGGGGGTGTTTCTCCTGGGCGTGCTGACGAGGCGGGCGTCCGAAGCTGGGGCAATGACCGGCATGGTATGCGGGCTCGCGCTCAATCTTTATCTCTGGTTGTTCACAAACGTTTCTTTCACCTGGTATGTGGTGCTGGGCAGTATCGCCACATTTGTGATCGGCTATGCGGCGAGCCGGCCGGTGCAGCTTAGAGAACCCGTTTATTGAGAGATGGAAATGCAGATTAGTGAGTTGACGACAGAGCGAAGAAATCCGGCGACTGAACATTTCGATTCAATGAGCGCTCTCGAACTGATAACGGTGATGAATCGCGAGGACTCGCTGGTGCCGCGTCGTGTGCGCAGTGCCTTACCGGAGATCGCGAAAGCTGTGGAACTGATTGCGGACAGTTTTGCGAGAGGCGGGCGCCTGATCTATGTGGGCACAGGAACAAGCGGCCGGATCGGCGCGCTGGATGCATCGGAAATTCCCCCCACGTTTGGAACAGATCCGGTGATGGTTCAGTTTGTGATTGCAGGTGGAGAGAAAGCTTTGATCCATGCGACAGAAGCGAGTGAGGATTCCGGCGAACTGGGACGCAAGGACATGTCACGCAGGAGGCCAGGCAAGCGTGATGTCATTGTTGGGCTGGCTGCGAGCGGAGTTACTCCCTATACGATCAACGCCCTCCGATACGCGAAGAGCAAGGGAGCGAAGACGGTCGGCATTGCGTGTAACCGTGGGTCGCAGTTGGGTAAAATCGCGGATATCTCCATTGAGGTTGAGGTTGGGCCCGAGGTGCTAACGGGCAGTTCGCGGCTAAAGGCGGGAACTGCGCAGAAGCTTATATGCAACATGCTCACGACCGGAGCGATGGCGCGCGTGGGGTATGTGTGCAGCAACCTGATGGTGAACCTGATTCTGAAGAACAGAAAGCTGGAGCAGCGCGGCATAGCGATCCTGCAGATACTTGCGAGGGTTGATCGCGATATCGCGATGAAAACGCTGCAGCAGGCTGGAATGAAGTTGCCGGTTGCGCTGGTGATGTTGCAGGCAAACGTGAGCAGAGTCGAAGCGGCTCGACGATTGAAACGGACCAAAGGCAACGTTCGTAAGGCGATTGAGGGCTAGGATGACGAGCGGAAAAGGATATAGGCGAAGGGCCCGCGTAACCTTGTGCTGCATCGCACTTTTGATCACGTGCGTTTCTTCATCGTTTGGCACAGAACGTGCACATCCAAAGCAGCGTTCGGCGAGCTTCTCGGATGTCGACGCGATCGTTCAGCAGGCTGTGGAGCAAGGGAAGATGCCGGGGGCGGTCGTCCTGGTCGGCCACAATGGGCGCGTCGTGTATCGCAAGGCATTCGGCCTGCGGTCGCTCGAGCCGACGCGCGAGGAGATGACGGTCGATACGATCTTCGATCTTGCATCGCTGACGAAATGCATTGCGACGACAACGTCGATGATGCAGTTGATCGAAACCGGACGGGTGAAACTGAACGATCCTGTCAGCGCCTATCTTCCCTGGTTCGCGGAGAATGGCAAAGGGCAGATCACGGTTCGCGAACTGATGACGCATTATTCGGGACTGGCGCCGGATCTCGACTTGACGCAGCCATGGCAAGGGCGTGACACCGCACTGAAGATGATTATGGAAGCGAAACCCGTCAACCCGCCTGGCACGCGATTTGTTTATAGCGACATCAATTTCGAGACGCTGGGACTTCTGGTCGAGAAGGTTTCGGGCCTGCCGCTGAATGAGTATGCAGAGAAAAACGTATTTGCGCCCCTCGGAATGACGAGGACAGGCTTTCTCCCTCCGGCGAGTTGGCTGCCGCGCATCGCTCCTACTGAATATGACGAGAACGGCAAGATGCTGCGTGGGGTAGTCCATGATCCGACGGCGCGACGGATGGGGGGCGTGGCCGGACATGCGGGGCTGTTTTCAACAGCGGACGATCTTGCGAAATTCGCGCAGCAACTGCTGAGCGGGCACGCTGTCCTGAGCCGCTCCGCGATTGAGAAGATGTCGACGCCGCAACAGGCTGCTACGGCTTCGAGTCTGCGGGGCCTTGGGTGGGATATCGATTCGCCTTTCGCAAGCAATCGAGGCGAGCTACTGCCGGTTGGTTCCTTTGGGCACACAGGGTTTACGGGCACGTCTTTGTGGATTGACCCAACCACCAATACCTACATCATTCTTCTCACGAATGCTGTGCACCCGATCGGCAAGGGTTCAGTCATCTCGCTCCGCACGCGCCTGGCGTCCGCAGTGGTTCATTCGCTCGATCTGACGGTGAGCGAACGCGAGAAGATGAGGCTGGCGCGCATCACAGGCTACAACGAGACGTTGATGGGAGAGCGGCGCTTTACGGTTCGCAATGGAGACGTAAAAGCCGGGATAGATGTTCTCGAGGCGCATGCATTTCGTGAGTTGCACGCCGATCGCGAGCATCCGCTGCGCATCGGGCTAGTAACGAACCAGACGGGCTTTGATGCCCGCGGACAGCGCACTGCCGATGTGCTGGCACACGCGCCAGGTATTGCGCTGAAAGCGATCTTCAGCCCCGAACACGGAATCGCTGGAGCCCTCGATACAACGGCGATTGGCGATTCGACTGATGCCACGACGGGCGTTTCGGTCTACAGCGTGTATGGCGATACGGATGCGAAAAGGCGTCCTAGCGCATCGGAGTTGGCCGACCTGGATGCGATCGTATACGACATTCAGGATGTTGGCGCCCGTTTCTACACCTATGAGACGACCCTCGGGTATTTTCTTGAGGCAGCAGCAAAGGCGGGCAAGGAGATCTTCGTGCTCGACCGGCCGAATCCGATTGGGGGCGTTTATGTGCAAGGCCCGGTCGCCGATGCGGGAAGCGAATCATTTGTGAGTTACTGGCAGATCCCGGTGCGTCACGGAATGACGGTGGGCGAACTCGCGAAGCTCTTCAATGGAGAGCGTTCGATTGGAGCGAAACTTACCGTGGTTCCGATGGAAGGCTGGATGCGGGGCGACTGGTTCGACTCAACTGGTCGCATGTGGATCAACCCCTCGCCGAATATGCGCAGCATGACGGAAGCCGAGCTTTATCCGGGGATCGGCATGATTGAAGGCACTAACATCTCAGTGGGCCGCGGGACGGACACACCTTTTGAAGTTGTCGGCGCACCCTGGGTCGATGCCGTTGCGTTCGCAAAGTATTTGAACGAGAGGCAGGTCGACGGAGTCCGTTTTGTTCCGGTGAGCTTTACGCCTTCCGCTTCGATGTACGCGAACCAGCGATGTGGGGGCGTGAACATCGTGGTGACAACGCGTGACAGCCTCGATGCACCTGAACTGGGATTGGAAATTGCGGCTTCGCTGAACCATCTCTATCCGACGCAGTACAAGCTCGAGAAGCTCGATGGGCTGATGCGCAATAAGCCTTCATTCGCCGCCGTGGCGGCTGGCCAGGATCCGCGACGGATCGCGGAGGACTGGCTGGATGCGGACAACAACTTCATCGAGAAGCGGAAGAAGTACCTGCTGTATTAAACGACGGGATGCGGAGAAACGATTAGAGGATCATGACGAGAACTAAGCTGGAATCGACGTTGAGGAGTTTGGCAGTGATTGCGGCGGTATTTCTGCTCGCGGACACTTGTGGGCTGGCCGCTTCGGCGCCTGCGGTTCATCTTGATCGAAAGGGAAAGAGCTGGGCCACGAAGACGCTCCATAAGATGTCGATCGAAGAAAAAGTCGGGCAGATGATCATGGTTTGGGCGAAGGTGCAGTTTTTGAACGCGGATAGCCCGGATTATCTCCAGCTTCGCGATGAGATGGCGAAGTACCACGTGGGCGGATTCGGGGTGACCGTTCCCACAGAGGGACCACTGCTGATCAAGAGCGAACCACTGGAGGCTGCGGAGCTGACGAATCGGCTGCAGAATGATTCGAAGTACCCGCTGATCTTTGCGGCGGATTTTGAGCGCGGTCTCTCCATGCGTCTCAACGGCGGCACAGCTTTTCCCGCAGCCATGGCTTTTGGCGCTGCCGGCGACGCGAATCTCGCAAAACAATTCGGGCAGATCACCGGGCAAGAGGCGAGAGCCATTGGAATTCACTGGAACTGGTTTCCGGTGGCGGACGTGAACTCCAACCCCGCAAATCCCATCATCGATACGCGATCGTTCGGCGAAGATCCCGAGCTGGTCAGCAAGATGGTGGACGCGTACATCGAGGGCGCGCACAGCGCGGGGATGCTGACGACGGTAAAGCACTTTCCAGGACATGGCGATACCGACACGGACTCGCATCTTGCACTTGCGCGGGTCACCGGGAACATGGAGAGGTTGAATGCGGTTGAGCTGGTTCCGTTTCGCAGTGCGATCAAGGCGGGCGTTGACTCGGTGATGGTTGGACATCTGCTGGTGCCTGCCATTGAGCCCGACCCCAATCGCCCCGCCAGCGTCTCTGCGAAAGTTATCACGGAACTCTTGAAAGGACAGATGGGTTTTCACGGCCTCGTGGTCACAGATGCGCTGGACATGGCCGGGCTGACGAAGGTGTTTCCGGGATCGGAACACGACATCGCAGCGGCTGCGTCAGTCGCTGCCGTCCAGGCCGGGAACGATATGGTGATTATTCCCGGCGATCTTGACGGAGCGGCTACGGGTCTGCTCAATGCAATTAAACATGGGGAGATTTCTGAAAAGCGAATTGACGAAAGTGTTCTGAAGATCCTTCAGGTGAAGGCCTCACTTGGGCTGAATCGAAAACGCTTCGTCGATCTGGCGGCTGTTAAGGATGATGTCGCAAAGCCCGAGAATCAGGCGCTCGCACAGAGGGCGGCAGAGCAAGGAGTGACACTTGTGTCTGATGACGCGCACATTGTTCCACTTGCCTCTACACCGAAAAGTTCTGCGACTGTTGCGGTGGTCTTCAGCGACCGAGGTCAGGGAAGCGATGGTGCACGGGCCTTCGTCGTCGAGCTACGCAAGCGAACGCCGGATGCAAAGGTATTTTTCATCGATGCGGTGAACGTGGGGTTTGTAGAGAGCGAGGTTCTGGCGGCAGTCACCAAAGCAGACCATGTCATCGCGCTGGCCGAAGCCGTTCCGAACCCGAGGCGGACAACGCAAGGGCGCGCCGGCGGGTCGGCTGATCTCGATTCAAAACCGCTCCGGCTGCTGACAGATATTGTGGCAGTGGCGCGGGATAAGACAGTTGTCGCCGCATTCGGCAATCCTTACACCGGTGGTTCCGTGCCTGGCATCGGGACTTATGTTTGCACTTTTTCAAATACACAAGGCTCGGCGGCAGGCCTTGTCAGCGCACTTTTTGGAGAGACGCCAATTCACGGGCGGTTGCCGGTAACGATCCCGGGACTGGCTAAACGGGGAGCCGGCATCGATCGGGAGGCATCAACCGTTCAGCATTTCGGTACGAATTGAGCAGGACAAAAGGAATACGATGGAATACACCATTTCAATGAACACTTATAAGTGCTTGCGTCGCGGATCTCGGATAGGCGGGCTCGCGCTTGCCTTGGCGCTGCTGTCGGGGTCCTGCATCCTGGCGCAGCAGTCTGTCCCGAGAGCTAACTTTGTTGTTTCCGAGCCGGTCATCAATATGTATAAGAGCGCCACCGCAGACAGCGAAGTAACTTCCCAGGTGCTTTACGGAACCGGTGTGCTCTCGCTTGACAAGCAGAGCGGTTGGATGAGGGTACGGACGGCCGATGGGTACACCGGCTGGGTTCCTTCTGCCGACTTGAAACCGGAAAGCGAGCCCCCCTACGCTTCCGAGAGCAATTCTGTTCGTGTGACGGCCATCAGCGCTAATGTGTATCGCGAGCCTGACGTGACCGAGCACGCGCCGGTTCTGCGTTTGCCCTGGGAAGCGTTGCTTGAGCCTGCGGCAGACGCCAAGGAAGAGAGTGCCCGGTGGATGAAGGTCCGACTGGTCGATGGAGTAACGGGTTGGGTGCAGCGCGGCGACGTAGGAAAGAAAGCGGCGCCGCTTTCGATTCCCGACACTTTGCAACTTGCGCGCAGGTTTCTGGGGACCACTTACACGTGGGGAGGAATCAGCAGCTTCGGGTTCGATTGCTCGGGATTCACGCAGATGCTTGTGCGCCAGCGCGGAATCGAAATGCCCCGCGATGCCAATCTTCAAGCCGATTGGACTGGTGTAATTTCTATTGACCGCAAGGATTTGCAGCCTGGAGATCTGCTGTTCTTCGGCTCAAGTCCTTCCAGGATCACTCATACCGGCATGTATGTCGGGCAGGGAGAATTTATCCACGACACAACGCATGACCATCCTGGCGTGCAGATCAGCCACCTCGACGATATGCCCTGGACAAAACTGCTTGTTGCGGCACGGAGAGTGAAGGAATGAATCGACGCGAGTATCTAAAACTGGCAGGTGTGGCGGCTGTCGCGCCGCTCGCTCTAGTGGATTCGAACTCGGCCGCCGCCGCGGAACCTGCGAAGGTCGAGACTAGCCTGAAGCGCCTGAACCTGCGCCACACCTGGACGACAACGATGTCTTCGAGTGAGTACCGCGAGACGGTCCAGGTGCACTACAGCAAAGAGGGAATCTCAGGATATGGCGAGGGCGCGCCGATCGTTCGGTACAAGGAGTATCCGGAGGCTGCGCAGAAGGCGATCGAAGCGATTGCGGGCCAGATTACCGTCGGTGATCCATTTGAATATCGCAAGCTCCTGCGACAAATACGTGAGGCTCTTGGGCCGGGACAACATGCGGCAATGGCGGCAGTGGACATCGCGATCTTTGACTGGGTGGGGAAGAAACTGGATGTTCCCCTCTATAGGCTGCTCGGAATCGATCCGAAAGACGCTCCGATTACCGATTTTTCGATCGGTATCGATACACCGGAGATCACGCGACAAAAGACGCTCGAAGCGGCCGACTTTCCCGTTCTCAAAGTGAAGGTCGGACTGAAGACGGACGAGCCCACAATTGAAGCAGTTCGAAGCGTAACCAAGAAGCCTATCCGCGTGGATGCAAACGAAGGCTGGACCGACAAGGAAGAAGCGATCCGCAAGATTAACTGGCTGGAATCACAGGGCATCGAGTATGTTGAACAACCCATGCCGGCGCACATGCTGGAGGAGACCAGGTACGTCCGCAGTAAGGTGCACTTGCCCATCTACGCCGATGAGGCGTGTACCGATGCCAGCATGATTCCGAAGCTGGTGGAAGCTTATGACGGCATCAATGTGAAGCTGGATAAGTCGGGTGGGATTCTCGAAGCGATTCGCTGGATTGAGATTGCCCGCGCGCTGAATTTAAAGGTGATGCTCGGGTGCATGGTTTCGAGTTCCTGCACGGTGACAGCGGCTGCTCACATTTCACCGCTGGTTGATCACGCTGACCTGGATGGCAACTTGCTGGTTGCCAATGATCCGTGGCGCGGAGTGCGGGTTGACAAGGGGCGATTGATATTGCCGACAGGACCCGGGCTGGGGCTCACCCCCGCGTAAGATCTGGGCAGAAAGCAAATCAACCTGCGATGTCTATGAACAGCAACCCGCAACGCGAATCTCTTTGAACACTGATCTAGTGGCGATTGAATTCGAGGATTGTTCGAGCATGGCAAAAACGCAAGTGCCGACGCAAGGAATCGAGAATCCACGCCCCTCTCCGCTGAACCGCAAGAGCGGGATACCTCTCTATCATCAGATTCAGCAAAGACTGCTGGATCAAATCGAATCGGGCGAATTAAAACCCGGGATGCCCATGCCATCGATCGAGAGAATTGCTCGTCGTATGGGCGTGAGCCCTATGACGGTGCGTCAGGCAGTCCGGGCCCTCTGTGAACTTGGCGTAATTTATAGCCGGCAAGGTAAGGGAACATTTATTTCAGGCATTAAGCTGGAACGCGATTTCCGGCAAGTGCTTTCGTTCACCGAAGAGTCCGTTGCCCGTGGGGCGAGGCCGAGTTCGAAGGTGCTGTCCTTCGAAATGCAGGGGCCTAATCCTGCAGTAAAGGCGGCCCTGCGACTTGGGCCGAGAGAGAACGTGTACTGCCTTCGCCGGGTGCGCTATGGGGATTCGGTGCCGATGGGCATTGAATGCAGTAGCCTGCCGGTGCGCCTCTGTCCCGGACTGCTGGAGACATTCAATCCTGCATCGTCGCTCTATGCTGAACTGGCCGAGCAGTATGGCATTCAACTTATGGTGACGGACGAAGTGATTGAAGTAGGAAAGGCCAGCGCAGAGGAGGCACGCCTTCTCGAAATCGCTCCGAAAAGCCCTGTTTTTCTGTTTACGCGAATTTCGTATCTGGAAAACGGCGTGCCGGCGGAATACGTCAATTCCATCTATCCCGGAAGCCGCTACAAGGTCGTCAATCGGTTAATGCGTATGAACAGGAAGCTAGTCTCATCCTCGTCGTAAAGAATCTTTCGCGAGCTTCAGGGTGTTGTCAGTTCCTGGAGTTGCGAGCAACTTTTGCATCGACATGACGGCATGGGCCTGCGTGCCGTCGACGGTTGTCATGAACACTCTCGTCCAATGACTCTGGTCGGTGAAGCCAGACGCAGCCATTGCGGTAAACTGCCAGAACGAGAGCGTTCGTTCCATGTGATCAAGCCGGGTGGGATCCTGGTTTCGGTGGTTTCGAATGCATCTCCGCCGCCCGATGCGCCGGCCTCTGTGCGGAGTGTCTTCTTCCTGGTGAATGTGACAACGCAACGATTGGAACGCCTGACGGGGTCGTTTAATCGAGGCGAACTCAACGTCAGGGTTGGAGCGGTTCTTCCGCTCGATCACGCGGGAGAAGCGCACGAAATGCTTGCTGGAGCGCCACGCCCCAGCGGCAAAATTGTGCTGAACATCTGGGATCCACGTTGGGTCCGAGCCTCACTTCTTCTGTTTGCCAGTGCGGTGGCTTTCAAGGAGGCCTTCGAGCTCTTCTTTGAATTCGCGGACGTCTTTGAAGTCGCGGTAGACCGATGCGAAGCGGATGTAGGCGACGGTATCTAGGCCTTTGAGGTGCTGCATGATGAGCTCGCCGATCTCGGAGGTGGTGCGTTCGCGCTCGGGAGCGTCCATGAGATAGGTCTCGGTGGCGTCGACAACCTTTTCCAATTGAGTAGAGGAGACGGGGCGTTTTTCGCACGCGCGGAGGAGCCCGCTGAGGATCTTCTGGCGATCGAAGCGCTCGCGCCGTCCGTCTTTTTTGACGACCATGTAGGGGATTTCGTCGATGCGTTCGTAGGTGGTGAAGCGACGGTTGCACTTCTCGCACTCGCGGCGACGGCGAATGGAGTCAGCTTCCTTGCTTTCGCGCGAGTCGACGACGCGATCCTGAAGAAATCCGCAGTAGGGGCACTTCATGCTAAGGGAGATTCTAAAGCAGGGCACAAGGGAACGAGGTGGCGAGGGTACGAGGTGTCAGTGGTCAGGGAATGCGGATTACAACGAATCCCCCCACTCAATGTAACGATATGCCCCAACGAATACATTGATATGCCCCCAACCTGTACAACGTTATGCCTTCGCTGTGAGGCTGCTGAAGCAGCATTATCCCCGGGCAGAGAAGGTGGCTCCAATTGGCGCTCTAGCCTCTACTCCGGTGGAGATGTGGCAAGTTATTGACCTCAGTGTCCTCATCGCCGGTTACTCGGGACCCAATCGAACAAATGGCCCTATACTCGTTTCATCCAATGAGGGGCGCGAAGGATGACCTACTTCAGAGGCGTGTTAATCGGATTAGGCGCGGTGCTGTTGGGCACTCCGATTGCGATAATCATCATGGCCGTCTGGAACTCGCATGGCGGAACGACGGTTTCTTTCAGTCCAATGGGTCTGGCGAATCACTTGGCTCACTCCGCGAGCTTCTGGGTTCTCATCACTGTGCTGTTCACAGCGGGCTTCGTGCCCACCGTGTTCCCCGCGAAGAAGCCATCGAGCCGTACTTAACCGTCAAGTACAGTACGAGTAGCCGGTGACCTCGACCGTAACTGAGATCAATTGCGAGCGATTGGGCGCCGTGACCACCAAAGAAATCCCATAAGCGCAACCTGCAGCGCAATCACCGCCGCAAATATCGTCCAGTCACTGGAGCTGAGCGGAGTCCGAACCCACTTAAACGATTGCTCACCGGTCGTTACCATCTCCATCGGAGGACCATGTCTCCACAGCCGCCATGCGACTGCCATTTCACAAAGGACGATGTAGATCAGGAGAGCCTTTGCAACTCCTCTAGCTAGTCGCATATTCCATCCGCTGATCGTGAATTAATTGCGCCTATTTTATTCGACACCAATGTGTTTGGTCTTGTTCCGAGTGGATGGTCGGCCACTCGGTATTTGATGACAACAAATTGTACTCGGGGGTTACCACAGGTGGGGGCATCACCGCTGTATTTAGTGGGGGCATTCAATTTTAAGCAGCAAGGGAATCACAGTGCACTGCAAGTTGAACTTAGCTGAAGAAATCAGCAATGGCGTTCACGACTGTCTCCTGTTCGTCTTCGCGCAGTTCGGGGAAGATTGGCAGAGCGAGGACTTCACGGGCAGCGCGTTCGGCTTCCGGGAAGTCGCCTTCCGCGTAGCCGAGGTTTTTGAGCGCGTCCTGCATGTGGAGCGGGACGGGGTAGTAGATCTCGGAGCCGATTTCCCGCGCGTTGAGAAACTCGCGCAATGCATCGCGGCGCGTACAGCGAATGACGTACTGGTGCCAGACGTGATGAGCGCCGGGAACCTCTTGCGGCAGGACGACGCCCTTTGCCGGGTAGGGCCCGGGTTCGGCGAGGCCGGCTTTGCGGAAGAGGGAGTGGTACCGATTCGCAATTGCGCGGCGGGCGTCGTTCCAGCCGGCGATGTACTTGAGCTTGATTTCGAGGATGGCGCCCTGGAAGCCGTCAAGGCGCGTGTTCCAGCCGACCTCATCGTGATAGTAGCGGCGGCGCATTCCGTGTTGGCGCAACATGCGGGCGCGCTCGGCGACCTCGTCGTCGTTAGTGGTGAGCATGCCGGCGTCTCCGGCCGCGCTGAGATTCTTGGTGGGGTAAAAGCTGAACGCGGCAGCGTCACCAAGTGCTCCCGCGGGTTTGCCGTTCGATTTGGCACCCCAGGCCTGGGCAGCGTCTTCGATCAGCCGGAGGCCGTTTTCGGTTGCGATCCGGGCGAGGGCATCCCAGTCCGCGCATTGCCCATAAAGGTGGACCGCCAGGATGGCTTTGGCATTTGAAGCTGCGAGAGTATCGAGGGCGCATCGGATGGCGCCCGGGTCGATATTGAAGGTGACCGGGTCGATGTCGGCCAGGATGGGCTGTGCTCCGGCGCGGAGGATTGCGCTCACGGAGGCGAAGAAACTGAATGGAGTAGTGACGACCGTGTCGCCGGGGCCGATTGCCGAAGCGGCGAGCGCCAGCCAGAGGGCATCGGTACCGGAAGAACAGCCTATGGCGTGATTTACGCCAATTTGTGCGGTGGCGGCGCGCTCAAATGAGCTGACCTGCTCGCCAAGGATGAATTGTTGCGTCTGTAGGACATGCTCGAGGGCGGCCAGGAGTTCCCTGTGGAGTGGCTCGTACTCGCGCTTCAGGTCGAGCATTGGGACGGGGGTAGCCATCTTGTTCTGGAGAGATGCTGATTCTGGGTCATTTGGCACAGATCATGGTATCAGCAGCTTCCGTTTTGACGTCCCAACCGGGCTCCTTCGGTCGGATTGTGACGACCGAAGTCAAGGTTTAAAGCGAGATTTGGAGGGGAGAGGTTGAAAAGGTCAGGGAACCGCTATATTGTGGTCACATTGCGGGATTTGGCGGCACCGGGGCTTCCGACGCCGTCCCCGCCGTTTTGTCTTATCACAAGGACGCAGCGCGTTTGCATCCAACAAATCTGAGCAAAGAAGCAGGAGATCGGCATATGGATAACAAGCCGGCACAGAACATTCAGGACACTTTCCTGAATACAGTTCGCAAGGACAAGACCCCCATCACGATTTATCTGGTCAGCGGCGTGAAGCTAACCGGAAAGATCCGCTCCTTCGACAAGTACTCCGTCTTGCTGGAGAACAACAGTCAGGAGCAGTTGATTTTCAAACACGCCATTTCGACCGTGGTGAGCAATCGGAGTGTGATGCACGCTGAGCATCGCCCTGCGTTGACCGGCATGGGGCCCGCGGCAGTTCCGGCGCCCGCACCTCCGGCAGCGAACGCCGAGCAGCGATAAGACAGGGAGCGCCGTAGTTGGCAGTTGAAGGCGGCACCGGTAGCCATCCGATGGGTGATGCTGGCCGTTGGAAGGGCACGACGGAGCGCGCTGTTCTCGTCGGGGTGGACCTGACGACGAGCGGCCGGAAAAGGCGACCCGCTGCGGATGGTGCGCGCAGGGCGGCGGTGCGTCCAGAAGAGGATAATGCAAATGAAAGCCTGACCGGCGATGATGGCCATCGCCGGAGCGGCAGTCGTATGTCTGCCGTCGATTCACCGGGACTCGACGCCGAGGAGTCGCTCGCGGAATTTCGCGAACTGGTGCGCAGCGCGGGCGGAGAAATTGCTGCCGAACTGATGCAGCGGCGCGCGCGGCCGGATCCGGCCACCCTCATCGGGCAGGGTAAGGTGGAGGAGATCGCCGGCGTGGCCGCGTCGACGAATGCCAACCTGGTGCTCTTCGATCATGATTTGAGCCCGACGCAGTTGCGGAACCTGGAAGCGGCGCTGCCGTGTCGCGTTCTGGACAGGACGCAGCTAATCCTGGACATTTTTGCGCGGCATGCGCGGACACGGGAAGGCCAGTTGCAGGTAGAGCTGGCGCAGCTCGAGTACATGCTTCCGCGCCTTGCCGGACGGGGCAAAGCCATGTCGCAGCTTGGCGGCGGCATCGGAACCCGAGGCCCCGGCGAAACGCAGCTTGAAACCGACCGTCGAAAAATCCAACGCAGGATAGATCAGCTCAAGTCCGATCTGGAGGCGGTGCGACGGGTCAGGCGTCAGCAGCGGCAAAGGCGAGAAGCTGTGCCGGTGCCAACGGTGGCTCTTGTGGGATACACGAACGCGGGCAAGAGCACGCTGTTCAATCGGCTGACCGGGGCGCATGTACTACAGTCATCACGGATGTTTGCGACGCTGGATCCGAAGCTGCGCGCAATTGAATTGCCGAGCAAGCGACGGGTCCTGCTGAGCGATACCGTAGGATTCATTCGCAACCTGCCACACACGCTGGTGACGAGTTTTCGCGCAACGCTGGAGGAAGTGGAACAGGCGGAGATCCTGCTGCATGTGCGCGATGCTTCGTCGAGCTATGGGGAAGAGCAGAAGGCGCAGGTCGAAAAGGTGCTGGACGAGCTCAAGGCGCTCAACAAGCCCCACATTGAGGTTCTGAACAAGATTGACCTGCTGAATGTGCACGAGCGCGAGGGGCTGACTCAGCGAGAGGGTGGCCGCCAACCCGAGGTCCTGGTTTCGGCGCAGACGGGCGAGGGCACGGACGCGCTGCTGGAAGCGATCGACAGGGCACTGTATTCCGACCCGGTGATCGAGACGGAGATGCGCGTGCCACAGAGTGACGGTGCGGCACTTGCAACAATCGACGCGGGAATGGTGGTGCATGAGCGCAAGTACGAAGGGAATCTGGTGCGGCTGAAAGTCAGCGGTCCGGCATCTCTCTTGGGGCGATTGCGGAGGTATCGGATGCGTGATGAGCAGTGTGGGGTGGGAGATGATCAGGTTCAGGAGGCACGGTGAAGCTGGGGCATAGCGAGCAGGTCAAATCCATCACGACACTTGAGAGCCGCGAGATTTACCGCAACCAGTGGCTGCGCTTGCGCGAGGACAAGATCCTTCGCTCCAACGGCAAGGAAGGCATCTATAGCGTGGTCGACAAAGACGACTGCGCCGCCATCATTCCGATACAGGACGGCAAGGTGTGGCTGGTCGAGCAGTTCCGCTACACCATCCAGGAGCGCGCTCTGGAAATACCGCAGGGCGGATGGGAGACTGCGATCGACGATCCTGAGGAACTGGCGCGCGGCGAACTGAAAGAAGAGACCGGGCTGCATGCGGCGGAGATGGTTTACCTCGGCTTTCTCTGGATTGCTTATGGTTTCTCGCGGCAGAAGCAGCATGTCTTTCTGGCGACAGGATTGACGCTGCAGGAACGCGATCCGGATGACGAAGAGCATGATCTGATCATCCACACAAAGCCGGTCGAGGAATTCGAGCAGATGATGCTGGATGGACGGATACGTGATGCGTCGACCGTGGGTGCCTGGGGACTTTATTTGATGTGGAAGAGAGGCCACGGATCAGTGATCAGAAGGTGAGGTTCGGACACGTCCGGTCTCAAAATCGAGACCTGGGGCACCCGACATTTACCAGATCTGAACGCGATCGTCAATCAAGTTACTTGAGGTTGAAGAACTCGCTCATGTCAGAGGCGGAGGCCGCGGCGCCGGGAGGGTTAGACAGGCTGAGGACTTCCATTACAGTTCGCAGCATGTTCTGGTGCTGATAGGTAGTTTTTGAGGTTTGAGTATATCCGGCTTTCACGATCGGGCCCCAGAATGTGGCAACGATATGGCCTCCTCCGTTCGTGATATCCGAGTCGACCGATTCGTCGAAGAGGACGATGAGAAGGCCGTCGCCGCCGATCTGGAAGGCTGGATTCGTGGTGAGAGGTCCAATGATGTTGGATTGAAGCCAATTGTCCGCCGCTTGCGGAGTGCCGTTGTGTGCGTCGTCGTTCAGATCCGGAACGACGAATGAAAAGGCGGGCAGGGTCTTGTTGGCGGCGTCGGTGGTGAATTGGGTGAATGGCTGGATCACCTGATTGGCGATCGTGGTATTTGATGCTACGTCGGACAGCATCGCGAAAGGGTTATGGCGAATTACATATAGCCCTGTGTTCCCGCCCACGTACCCCTGCTTGATGCCTTCGGCGTAGACCTTGAAGCTTACTTTTGCGGAGAGCATGCGCCGAGCGATGTTGTCGACGTCCCAGACTTTCGTTGAGCTGTCATCGAGAGTGAGGGTCTGGCCCGTGGTGAGCATGAAGTAGTTGGGAATGGAGGGGTGCGCGTTGGCGTAGTAGTTGCTGGCGAGCGAGCCCGCTTTGATCAGCGCGTTCAGATGCGGCCAAGCCGTCATGTTGCCGGCAACCGAAGAGTAGCTCTGGTTCTCTTCCATGACGAGCACAACGTGCTGGCTTGTAGGCATGGCGGTGGGGGTAGGCGTTGGAGTCGGAGGCGGGGGCGTTGGCGAGGAGGGTGGCGATGAAGAGACTGATGAGCTACCGCCGCAGGCGCAGATTACAGCTAAGACTAGAAGGAGAGAACCCGGAAGCAAGATCGGTAGACGTCTGGATTTTGCCGAGGAGCTCATCGGGAGTGCCTGTTTCCGAGCGTGTCTGGAGTGTCTGGCGCAGGCAGAGCAGAAGCGCACGATAGCTATGATGCGGCCCGGAGGAGTTGAGAAAGCAGCCGGTAAATTAAGATGCAGTCATCTTGGAGGCATTGCAAATGGGAGCAATTCAGCGGATAGCTGTGTGGGGGATGGTGGCTGGGTTTTGGTGGGTGTCGACCTGCCCGGCGGCATCGCAGGAGCGGCCCGGCAATCAGCAGCAAACGGCTCAGCAGCCTGCGCAGCAGTCGCATCCGGGCGCAGACGAGAAAGAAAAGGATGGGAAGGAGACGCCGATCCCACCCGAGAAGAGCTCGGTGACACACCATGAACTGACGGCTGGGGGCAAGCCGTTGAAGTACACGGCAACGGCGGGTACGCTGCTGATTCGCGACGAGGAAGACAAGCCCTACGGCAGTATGTTCTATGTGGCATACACGCTGGACGGCGGGGAACCGGGGGCGAGACCGGTGAGTTTTCTCTACAACGGCGGTCCCGGAGCCGCAACCTTGTGGTTGCACATGGGTTCATTCTCGCCGGTACGGATCGAGACGGACAGTCCCAACGCGACTGGAGGTCCTCCCTTCAAGCTGATTCCGAATCAGTATTCGCTCCTCGACAAGACGGACCTGGTATTTGTCGATGCGCCACTGACGGGGTATTCGCGGGCAGTCGGCAAAGCACAGGCGAAGGACTTCACAGGAGTGGATCAGGACCTGAAGGCGTTCGATCGCTTCATTGCCCGTTACATTACGGTGAATCAGCGGTGGAACTCGCCGAAATTCCTCATCGGTGAATCCTACGGGACAACGCGGTCTGCGGGGCTATCGGACCTGCTGGCGAACGATGGAGTTCAGTTGAACGGAATTGTGCTGATCTCGTCGATCCTGAACTACGCCATTCGCTCGCCGGGATACGACATGATCTACATCGGCAATGTTCCCAGTTACGCGGCGGCTGCATGGTACTTCAACAAAGTGCAAAACAAGACGCCGGATGTAGCGGCGTGGGTTCAGCAGGCGCGCGAGTTCGCTTCCGGCCCGTATGCTCAGGCTCTCTTTCAGGGTGACAAGCTTTCCGCTGCGCAACTCGATTCAGTCGCGAAAGAGATGAGCCGACTTACCGGCCTGAGCGTGGACTACATCAAGGAAGCAAATTTGCGGGTTTCGCCGACCCGCTTCCGAAAGGAAGTGATGCGTGGCGATCGCCGCACGCTGGGCCGCTACGATGTGCGCTTCGAGGGGATCGACATCGATGCTGCAGGCGAGAATCCGAGCTACGATGCTTCCGACACCGGGATCACGGGCGCCTTTGTTGCGGCGATTCACGACTACCTCGAACGCGAGCTGAAGTATGAGAGCACGGATTACTACAAGGTGAGCGCGGGATCAATCGGACAGTGGGATTGGAAGCACAAGCCTCCGAGCGGAGGCCCGGGTCAGGGTGGCGAGCAGTTGCAGCCGTATGTGGCGGGCGATCTGGGCGCTGCGATCCGGAAGAATCCGCACCTGAAAGTGTTTTCGGCCAACGGGTATTTCGATCTGGCGACGCCGTTCTTTCTGACGGAATACGATCTGGACCACATGAATCTCGAGCCGGAACTGCGCGGAAACGTGCAGTTCGGGTACTATCCGTCGGGGCACATGATCTATCTGAATCTTGACGCACTCAAGCAGTTGCGAGATGACTTGGCGGGATTTATCGATAAGGCTTCGAAGCGGTGAGGTGTGGATTCCCAGGTCTCACTTTACGGAGACGGGGGAATCCATGGTTGATGCGGTTAGTTCTGGGGTTGAGGAGTTGAGCCGTCCGAAGGCGGAGGCGGTGCTTCGCCGGAGCCGCCACCCATGGGACGATTGCGGCGCATGTGTTCCCGCATTGCGTCGAATTTCTGTTTTTGATCGTCGTTGAGCACGGCCTTGATGGAGTTGTTTGTTCCCTCCATGATGCTGTGAGCCTGAGTGCGGCGATCTTCAGGAACTGCGGACTGGTCCTGGAAGAGAGCCTGCATCTTCTGCTGGCGCTCGACGAGCAGGGGCTTGATCTTCTCCTGCTGATCGGAAGTGAGGTTTAGCTCGCGCGTCAGGCGCTGTAGCTGACGGTCAGGATCCATGCGCATGCCGCGGCGGCCCATCCCTTGCGGTGGTGGTCCGGCCTGGTTCTGATCAGGGGGAGGGGGAGGGGTGTCCTGGGCGAGTGCGGCAGCACTGCCGCCGATGGTGAGCAGGCCGCCGAGGGCCAACGTTAAAAGTCTAGTTTTCATATAGGTTGTGAATCCTCCGATTCTGCACAAAGAGCCGCCCGCGGATGCGGGATGGTTCTTCGTTTCCAAGCCCGAGGTCGTGCTGTCGGGCAGGTCGTAACAGGGTAGACGCGGAATCCTGGAGCAAGATGCGGTACTGCCTCGGAATTCATGCGAGCGGCAGTTGAAGTAAACGTGATCAAAAGGAGGAGAAGAGCCGCAGATTATCTGGAATCTGCGGCTTCGGTTTCGTGCTCCTGCGCTTGAACTTTTTCTTCCTGGTACTCCTGGATGTGCTCGTAGACTGACACCGGGAACTTGAGATTGCGATAGACATTGCCGCAGTCGGGGTCTTCGGGGTTGGGGAGAATCGGGAACTCCTGCTGAGACTGCCAGGCGAGGATTCGTTCACGGCGCGGAGGATTGTAGTCGCGGCCTTTCACCTGCCGAAGGAGTGCGGCGGCCTCTTCAGGGTTGGTGCCAGGATCTTTGGTGAGCCACTGAAGCATGGCATCTTCGGGCAGGAAGTGGTGCGCGACCATGGCGAAGACAAGACGGCCGTAGTGGCCGATGTCATGCCCGGAGTCGAGTGCATTGAGCAGGTGATCCATCATGGGCTCGCTGCGGAGGGCTGCAAAAACCTCGTCTTCGTTGTGCTGGCTCGAGTCTCCTGGCTCGATCGCTGGGTCTTCGCTGGACCGGTTTTGATCTTCCTTTGAGGACTGCCGCGGATGTGAGTTCTTGAGCAGTTCGAGACGTTCTTCAAGCTGTTCTACCCGGCGCTCGGCGTTTTCGGCGCGCTGTTTGGCATTGCCAAGAGAATCGGAGTCATGAGTTCGTTCGGATTGATCGGAGATAGCAGATCGGGACATGGGCCCTCCTTCGCTTTTTCTTTGCCTTCAGATGCTGTGGAGGGTTGGGGATGTTGCATCGAACGACGCAGCGAATGAGGAATGTGAACCTGAAAACGGAACGGTTCTGGAGGATTAGCAGGAGAAGTGTGAGCGGGAAAAAACTGCACCCAAAAACTAAGAGGCGGGCCGGTCGGTTATGGGAGTGGAAGGATTCCCAAAACCGACTGCCCGCTGGACCCTGAACCGGGTCTAGGTGGTATGTTTAGTTTAGGCTTGTTTCGCGGGAAAGCAAGCCTTTTCTGGGAACGTATTCCCGATTCGTGACAGCAGTCACAAGACCCTCCCACATCTCGCCGTACGGCGTTGACCGTTGGGGTTTGCCCCTGATAAAAAAAGGTGTTCTACCTCTCTGGGAAGACCCTGTCTGCCTGAGTTAATCGAAAACAAGCATGGAAGATATCGTTCAACAAGTCGGTGCGCTCCTGCTCGGTGCGGTTCCCACAATTCTGCTTTTTGTGGTGCTGGTTGCGGCCTATCAACTTCTCGTCCAAGGCCCGCTGAATCGGGTGCTGGCTGAACGTCGTGCGCGGACCGAAGGCGCCGTGGAGAACGCCCACAAGGCCATCGCCGATGCCGAGGCGAAGGCCGCAGAGTATGCGGATAAGCTGAGGCTGGCACGGGCTGAGATTTTCAAGATGCGTGAACAACGGGCCAAGCAGCGGAATTCGGAGCGCGAGGCCGCTCTTGATGAGACGCGCAAGGCGGCGGTAGTGAAGGTAACCCAATCGCGTACGGAGATCGAGGCGGAAACTGAGGGTGCCCGGCAGTCGATCCAGGTTTCGGCGGGCGAGCTTGCCAGTCAGGTGGTTCGAGCGGTCCTTCCGCTTGCTGCCGGGAGTTCCCGTTGAGAGACAGTCTGATGCGTCTACGAGTGGGATTCCGGTCGTACGGAGCAGTGCTGCTCTGCATGCTGACTTTGTTCTCGGCTTCTCCGCGCCTGGTGATAGCTCAACAGCATCCCGAGCCGGCGGCGCAGCCTTCGATCGAGTCTCCGGCGGAAGAGGCCAAGAACCCGCCGCGTACCGAGGCGGCCAAATCTGAAGAGGAAAACAACGATCAGTACCGGCACGCTCCGATTGTTGAGTCACTGGCGCGGCTCATGCACATGGACGTGGAGACTGCGGCGCGGACCTTCGAGATTTTCAATGTGAGTGTCGTGGTTTTGGGCATTGTGATTCCGCTGATACGGATTACACCGCGCTTGATGCGGAAGCGTACCCAGAAAATTCAATTGGACATGGAAACCGCGCGTAGATCGACAGAAGACGCCAACATGCGTCTGAGCGCGGTTGAGGCGAAACTGGCCAGCCTGGACAACCAGATTGCGAAGTTCCGCTCCGAAGTTGAAGAGCAGATTGCGCAGGACGAGCAGCGCGGCAGGGCTGCGATAGAAGAAGAACGCTCACGCATCGTAGCTTCTGCCGAGGCGGAGATCAATGTGGCGGCGGCGCAGGCGAAGCGGTCGTTGCGGCATTTTGCTGCGGATCTGGCTATCGATCAGGCCGCCAAGCAGCTGGTGCTGACGCCGGAGACGGATCGCGCTTTAATCGTGCAGTTTGTCAATGAGGCAGGTCGCGACGGGATGAACGGCGGAGGTAGAGGCTGATGGCCGCGGCATTTGCAGCACGTTACGCTCGCGCATTCGCTGATGTCGTAGCTTCGGCAAAGCTGGATGCGGCAGCACTGGACCGTCAGTTCACCGATTTTCTGGCGACCTGGGACGGCAGCAGGGAATTGCGCGAACTGTTTATCAACCCTGCGATCCCGGCTGTGCAGAAGGTCGCGATTCTGGACAAGCTGAACGCGAAGATGGGGCTGCAGCGCGAGTTGCGCAACCTGTTGGCGGTGCTGATTAACAACGATCGCATCGGCGAGGTTCACGAGGTTGCATTCGCATGGCGCAGCGAGATGCAGGAGCGGCTCGGGATCCGCCAGGCAGAAATCGTCACAGCGCGGCAGTTGAATGAGAGCGAGCGCGCGGAACTGGTGGCCGGGGTCGGGAAATTGGCCGGTGCGCACATTGAGCCGACATTCAAGCTGGACCCAGGGATTATCGGCGGAACTGTAGTGCGAATCGGATCGACGGTGTGGGATGGATCGGTTCGTGGACGGCTGGAGCGGCTTAAGGAAGCGCTGGTCAGTGGTTAGCAGTCGGGTTTAGATTGCCGAATTTTGGTTGAGGCTTTTGAGTTTCGGGGCTGCGAAGTCCCTCGAGAAGGATAGGAAGAGCGGAAATGGCTCAGATCAAAGCAGACGAGATTACACAACTACTGCGCGAGCAGATCGCGAACTACGACTCGAAGGTCCAGGTGGACGAAGTCGGAACAATTACTTCGCTCGGCGACGGAATTGCGCGCCTGCATGGGCTCGACAAGGTTATGGCGGGCGAACTGCTGGCATTCCCGCACGGCATTGCCGGACTGGCTCTCTCGTTAGAAGAAGACCAGGTAGGCGCGGTGGTCCTTGGCGACTATACCGAGATCCGCGAAGGCGATGAGGTAAAGCGCACCGGCAAGATTTTGTCAGTGCCGGTAGGCGATGCGATGATCGGACGCGTTGTGAACGCGCTGGGCGCTCCGATTGACGACAAGGGGCCAATCGCGACAACGCAGGCGAATCCGATGGAGCGCCTGGCTCCTGGAATTATCGATCGACAGGGTGTTCGTGAGCCGATGGCGACGGGTCTAAAGGCGATCGATGCCATGATCCCGATCGGCCGCGGGCAACGCGAGTTGATCATCGGCGACCGGCAGACCGGCAAGACGGCGGTTCTGCTCGATACGATCATCAATAATGCGAAGAACAACCTGATTTGCATCTATTGCGCTATCGGGCAAAAACGTTCGTCGATCGCACAGGTAGTGCAGACGCTGACCGAGGCGGGGGCGATGGGGCACACGATTATCGTGGCCGCATCTGCCTCAGAGCCCGCGCCGATGTTGTACCTCGCACCGTATGCCGCGACCGCCATCGGCGAGTACTTCCGCGATAACGGCAAGCACGCGCTGGTGATGTACGACGATCTGTCGAAACACGCCATGGCCTATCGCGAGATTTCGCTGCTGCTGCGCCGTCCGCCGGGCCGCGAGGCGTATCCAGGCGACGTCTTCTATCTTCATTCGCGGCTCCTGGAGCGGTCGTCGAAGCTGAGTGCGAATCGGGGCGGCGGTTCCTTGACGGCTCTGCCGGTCATCGAAACCCAAGCCGGCGACGTTTCGGCGTACATTCCGACGAACGTGATTTCGATCACGGACGGGCAGATATTCCTCGAAACCGACCTCTTCAACTCCGGCGTTCGTCCGGCGGTGAACGTGGGACTTTCGGTATCGCGCGTGGGATTCTCAGCGGCTATCAAGGCAGTGAAGCAGGTTGGATCGACGCTGAAACTGGATCTGGCACAGTACCGGGAACTGGCGGCATTTGCGCAGTTTGGTTCGGACCTCGATCCCCTGACGCAGAAGCAACTGAACCGCGGCCAGAGATTGACGGAGCTGTTGAAGCAGCCGCAGTTCCATCCGCTTACCTGGCAGCAGCAGGTCACGATTCTGTTTGCAGGTACGCAGGGCTATCTGGATGATGTGGACGTTTCCGACATCCGGGCATTTGAAGATGGCCTGCACAAATACTTTGCCAGCGCGCAGACCGCGCTGATGGATGACCTGACCAAGAAGAAGCAATTGGACGATGATGTGCGGAACCGCCTGCACGCGGCGATGAAGGAGTACAAGGCAAACTTCCTGGCGGAGCTGCAGACAGCGAAGGCGTAGCGACTTATGGCGAACGTACTGGATCTACGGCGGCGCATCCGCAGCGTGAAGAACACGCGGCAGATCACTAAAGCCATGAAGATGGTCTCTGCGGCGAAGTTGCGTCGCGCGCAGGAGCGGGCATTGGCGGCGCGACCCTACGCGAAGATGATCACCAGCGTGCTGGAGTCATTGACGCGGCGCGTCGATATCTTCGATGAAGAGACGGGCAATCTGCGGCATCCTCTGTTTGCCACGCGGCCCGAGAAGCGCGTGCTGCTCGTCGTGATCAGCGGAGACAAGGGATTTGCGGGCGCGTTTAACGCGAATATTACCAAGACGGCATTCCAGTTCATCAGCGGCAATCCCGATCTCGAAATCGATATCGAGGCGATCGGGCGTAAGGGACGCGATTTGCTGCGGCGGAGATTTCCAATTGCTGCCTATACGGAGCAGACGGACGAGAACGGCGGCAAGGGCCAAGTCCGCAATGAGCGCAAGGGTAAGGTGGAGATCACCGGTGACCATCCCGGAATGCTGCTGAAGCTGGAAGCGAGTCGCGTATTCGAACTGGCGCAGAGCATCATCTCGCGGTACGTGCATGAAGAGATCGACGCAGCTTACATCGTCTACAACGAATTCAAGTCGGTGATTTCGCAAAGGCTCGTTGTGGAGCGGCTTCTGCCCATCCTGGAGATCGGTAAGCGGCAGATCACCGAGGCGGAAGAACCGACACCGGAACAGCGGGAGATCGCAGCCCATGCGGCGGTCAGCGCGGGCATCACGCTGGAAGAGGCGAATACTGAAGAGGCCGATGAAGAGTCGAAGAAATTCGGCACGGCCAACGTGGACTACATTTACGAGCAGCCCGCGGAAGAGCTGTTCAACGGCCTGCTGCCGCAGTATGTATCGGCGATGCTCTACCACGCGATGACGGAGTCAGTGGCCGCAGAGCACGCGGCACGCATGACGGCGATGGATTCGGCGACCAACAACGCATCGGACATGATCGATTCGTACACGCTGGAGATGAACCGTGTGCGCCAGGCGGCTATCACAAAGGAAATTATTGAAATTGTCAGCGGCGCGGCCGCTGTCTAGCACTGGAAGGCAGAGTTTATGGCAGAAAACATTGGCAAGGTGATTCAGATCTCCGGACCCGCGGTAGACGTGCAGTTTGAAGAGGCGACGATGCCGCCGATTTTTCAGGCGCTGCGCGTAACCAGCGATGGCTTCAACGTCCCGGCTCCCATTAATGTCGTTCTCGAGGTGCAGCAGCACCTGGGCGAGGGGCGCGTCCGGACTGTCGCCATGGAAGCGACTGACGGGATGGTGCGTGGGATGAAGGCCATCGACCTCGGCGGCCCGATTCGTGTTCCCGTGGGCAAGGAGACGCTGGGGCGGGTGATCAACGTGATCGGCGAACCTGTGGATGAGCTTGGCCCGATCGGGGAAAAGCAACGCAATCCCATCCATCGTCCTGCGCCGCTGTTCGACGAGCAGTCGACGCATGAAGAGATGTTCGAGACCGGCATTAAGGTCATCGACCTTATCCAGCCGTTCTTGAAGGGCGGGAAGATCGGCCTGTTTGGCGGTGCCGGCGTCGGCAAAACCGTCGTCATTATGGAACTGATCAACAACGTGGCCAAGAACCACGGCGGCTACTCGGTGTTTGCCGGCGTGGGCGAGCGTACGCGCGAAGGCAACGACCTCTGGACCGAAATGACTGAGTCGGGCGTGATCAAACCGGGTAAATTTCAGGAATCGAAGTGCGCACTGGTCTATGGCCAGATGACTGAGCCGCCCGGAGCACGTCTGCGCGTTGCTCTCACCGGACTTACGGTGGCCGAGTACTTCCGCGACGTTGAAGGATCCGACACACTGCTTTTTATCGACAATATCTTCCGATTCACGCAAGCCGGTTCTGAAGTGTCCACGTTGCTTGGCCGTATGCCTTCCGCCGTGGGATACCAGCCGAACCTCGCCACGGAAATGGGCGAACTGCAGGAGCGCATCACTTCCACCAACAAAGGCTCGGTAACGTCGGTGCAGGCGGTTTACGTGCCCGCCGACGACTTGACCGATCCGGCTCCGGCGACTACGTTTGCGCACCTTGATGCAACGACAGTGTTGAGTCGTCCGCTCTCGGAACTCGGCATCTATCCGGCCGTCGATCCACTGGCTTCCACTTCCCGTATTCTTTCGGCACGCATTGTCGGCGATGAGCACTACAACGTGGCTCAGGGTGTGAAGAAGATCCTGCAGCGCTACAAAGACCTGCAGGACATCATCGCGATTCTTGGAATCGACGAACTCTCGGAAGAAGACAAGCTCACCGTGGCACGCGCGCGGAAGGTGCAGAAGTTCCTTTCGCAGCCGTTTCACGTGGCCGAGCAGTTCACGGGCATTCCGGGGGCGTATGTAAAGATTGCGGATACTGTACGCAGCTTCAAGGAAATCATTGAGGGCAAGCACGACAGTGTCCCCGAGCAGGCCTTTTACATGAAGGGCGGTATCGAGGAAGTGCTGGAAACCGCCGAGAAGTTAAAGGCAACGGTGTAAGACAGGGATTAGGGGACAGGGAACAGGGGAGTAACAAGCCGATCCTTCAATCGATAGATCTTGAGTTTTCTCTGCTCCTTACTATTCCCTTGGCGACTGAAAGGAGCCGCCATGGCTGACGAATCAAATTCACTGCGGGTCCGGCTGGTGTCTCCGGAACGCGTTTTGATTGACACTACCGCGGACGCCGTTGAGCTTCCGGCGAAGAATGGCTACATGGAGGTGCTGTATGGGCATGCTCCGTTGATGGCCGAGCTGGGCGCCGGCGATGTGCGGCTGCATGGCGGACATGATGGCGGCGAGCAGATCTACAACGTGAGCTGGGGATTCGTTGAGGTTCTGCCGGACAGGGTGACGATTCTGGCCAACGATGCCTTGAAGCCCGAAGAGATCGATGTGCATCGGGCGCAGCAGCAACTCGACCGCGGCCAGAAGGAATGGCAGGAAGCGGGCGACAGCGAAGAGAAGTACGCGGAAGCGCTTCACCGGATCGAAGAGGCCGAGGCGAAGCTGGCCACGGCAGACGAAAAGTAAAGAATAAAGTTCCGCACCCGCAGAGCGGAAGAAAGAAGAAGGCTCTGTTCGAGAGAGCGGGGCCTTCGTGCGTTTAACTATTGCGGCTCGGGAGCGTCGGCGTCTATTGGCTTCGCCTCCCCAAGGATCCGCGACGTGACGTGCGTCTTCTCAAACTCGCGGTTTTCGGCATTCAGAAAAACCTGTCGGTGGAAAAAGTAGAGAAGGTGAATCTTGAATTCAGTGGAAAAAGTGACAGGAAACCAGACACCGTCGGGCTGGGGGGCATAGGTAACGGTAAAGCCCAGGCCGGGGACATTTGTGCCCAGAAGAGTCCGCACAGCGAAGGGAATCTTGCGAGCCATGGCAGTTGTAATGAGGACAGGCTCGTAGGCAGTGGTGTCAATGTAGGCATCGCCGTTCCAGCCGAAGTCGTCCTTGTTCTTGGGGCAAAAGGCGATGTGGAAGACGTTACGATCATTGAGACGTTCGCGGCCGACCATGCGAAAGATATAGTTGGGCTGATTTTTGGATGTGAGCGGGAAGAGGTGAGCGTTTATCCCGTCTTTCGACTTGTCGTGGATCAGGTTTTTGCGCATGTTTTCGACTATGTCGCGATCGATTGTTTCGTCGCTGTCCGGATCGAATACGGGGTCCTTGTCCTTCTTATCTTTTTTCTTGACCGCTTCTCGCCCTTTGGCATTGTCCGAATCTGCGGCCTTTGACTCTTTCTCCTTCTGATCCACTTCTGCATTCTTCGGTTTGTCTTCGTCGCCAGGCAGCAGCTTTTCATACGTGACGTACTTCTTATTCTTGAGCATGCGTCCGTCGAGCTTTAGCAATTGCTCGTGTGTACTTCCCACAGACGGAGTGAAGCGGTAATCGGTGATCTCTTCGCACTGGATTGTCTTGCCTTTGCGCGACACCATGCGCGCGTGCTGCACATAGACGTAGTGGGTCCGCTCCATCTCGGAGGCGTCCTGGTTGGCTGCTACGCGGCTCATGATGGCTTCGGCGGACGGGAGCGCGACTGGCGGAGTATCATCTTGCGCCGTGCACAAACATGCAGACAACAGAAAAGCCGAAATCAACGGAGAAGCAAGACAACGCATCATGGACAGTCCTCCCGATGGATCAGTTTTGATCTCTGGCCCGGTTCGTGTGATATCTGAAACCCGTTCTGCAGTCAGTGACACAGAATCTACGGGAGAGTTGTTGAAGGCAAAAACTTTGTGACGAAGAAAGGAGCAGTCGCGCAGACATCCTTCGCCTTTGGGTAGGTGCAACATTCCGACCGTGGACACCGGTGGACAATCACCTTGCCAGAGAGTGATGTATACGATTACATTTGCCCTTCGGGTGAACTAATATGAAATTGCCTTTTCGCTTTTGTGACGGGCTCTGCCGCATCGCGACGTGCCTTCTGGTCATCGCGTCCGCCTTCCCAGCATTTTCTGCCGAAGCGCCCCGGCTGTTACAGAAAGATGGCCGCTACACATTGCTTGTCGATGGACGTCCTTACCTGATCCTTGGTGGCCAGATTCACAATTCTAGCGGATGGCCGAGCGAACTTCCGCAGGTATGGGATTCAATGGCCGCGCTCCATGCGAACACGATCGAAGCTCCGGTCTATTGGGAACAACTCGAACCGCAGCCCGGCAAGTTCGAATTCGCAAACGTTGATGCGATCATCGAGGGTGCTCGCGCCCATAATCTGCACGTCGTGATCCTCTGGTTCGGAACCTGGAAGAACGGAAATATGCATTATGTTCCCGCGTGGGTGAAGGCCGACACCACCCGGTTTCCGCGTATTATCCGTCCCGACGGCCTGCCAATCGATGTGCTTTCGCCGATATCCCGAAACACGCTGGAGGCTGACAAAGCAGCGTTCATTGCCCTGACGCATCATCTCGCCCAAATCGACCGCGAGCAGCATACGGTTCTGATGATCCAGATCGAGAATGAATCCGGAAACGTGGGCAGCGTACGCGACTACTCTGCGCAGGCCAACAAGGAATTCGCCGGCGATGTTCCCGCCGATCTGCTTGCTGCGACCGGCAAGCAGCGTGGCACATGGAGCCAGGCATTTGGCAGCGAGGCTGACGAAATCTTCCAGGCCTACTATCAAGCCAAATACATCAATGAAATTGCCGCGGCTGGGAAGCGCGGATTCGACATCCCGTACTACATCAATGTCTGGATAAACTATCCAGCCGCAGAGCTTCCGCAGCGCCAGATCGATCAGCCCGGAATTGGCTATCCGAGCGGAGGCGCCGTGCAGAAACTCGTCGGGCTCTGGCGCAAACTCGCACCATCGATTGACATGATCGGCCCTGATATCTATACAGACGATTCGCAGGTATATCGCGAAACAATGGCCGTTTATCACCGCCCAGATAATCCGCTCTGGATTCCGGAGACGGGCCGCAGCGACAGCTTCGCGAAGTTTTTCTTCTACGCACTTGGCGACGGCGCTATCGGTTTTTCTCCGTTCGGCGTCGACCAGAGCGGCTGGAACATTCTTGGAAACGAGCCCTGGACGGCGCACGCCCGCAATTACGCTCTTATCGGTCCCATGGATCGCGAGATCGCCGAGTTGGAATCAGAAGGCAAGTTGAAGACAGCGGTTGAAGAGCCCGGCCAGGCCACGCAAGAGATCGATTTTGGCGTATGGCAGGCGACCGTGGCATTTGGCTTTCCGCAGCATGACGGCCGTCGCGCACCGGGTACCAAGGATGCTCACGGTGCAGCTCTCGTCGCTCAACTTGGCCCAGACGAATTTCTGGTCACTGGCGTGGACGCGAGCGTTGTCTTCCATCTGCCGAATAAACCAGCGTGGATTCGCAGCGAGATTCTAACCGCCGAACAGGGTGCATACGAAAACGGCGTCTGGAAGCCGCTTCGCCTATGGAACGGCGACGAAACCGATCGCGGCCTCTGTTTCTATGAGAAGCCAACCGTGGTGCGCGTCAAAATGCATCGCTTCTAGAGAAACTTAGACAGATCGTGTGATCACGCTGCGAGCGGCTTGTAATCTCGGGTTGCTCTCATAATCATCTGGACTCTCAGACCTCAGTTGCTCTTCCGGTGCTCGCGTGCAGGTATGGAAAGAGTGCGGCGGCCGTATGAGCTGGAGTCCGATCAATTTCGCCTAAGAGAGGAGCCTATATTGGCTACTCTTCTCGGAATCTGAGGTTCGCGAATGGATGCGACCCTGCCCGATTGGATAGGCCCACTGATTGAGTAGGCTCAGTCCCAGCCGTCGTCATCTCCGATCGGCATCCCCGGCGGAGCCTCCAAAGTCTTCGCCGGCACAAATTTCTGTGGATTTTGATCGAACCTTTCCAGCCTGTCGATCATGGCCGCGCGGTGAATTGCCTCCGCCAAATCTTGCGGCATCGGAGTGCCCTTCCACTGTTTCAGCATGTCGCGAAGATGCCAGAGTGCAATCGCCCGCACCTGGCTTGATCCCGCCGGATCGACGGCCAGTGCCATCTGCGCCTCGAGAGCGCGGAACTCCACCGCACGTTCCACCTCTGACGACATCGTGTGGCCACCTTCAGGTCGCTCTGCCACCGTCGCCGATATGGCTTCCATCATTCCGCGCAATGAAGTCGATCCCGGCACACGCATGTGGTACTCAATGATCCTGCTCGCGCGTTCGGGATTCAGCAAGACTTTCAGCGTCAAGTCCGCTGCCGACTCAGCTGCTGCAACGGGGTCGAACGCCACTCCCGTATGCGCCGGGAATGACTCCTTCGTTCGTGGATACCCTGGAGGCACCGGCGGCAGGAGCTTCAATATCGATTCCGGCAGAGTCAGAGTTTCGGGCGAGAGGGTCTTCAGCACCGCCGTCAATGCTGCTCTCTGCTGTTTTGGATCAACGACGGATGGGTTCGGTAGTCCATCGCCCCGCAGGTTATAGCGATAGTCAAGCCCACCGATCTCCTTGATTGCTGCCTCTGTTTGATACCGGTGATACAGGTAGAGGGGAACCAGCGTCTTCTCAAGTTCTGCCATCGGCGTTCCCGGCTTGATCGTGTTCTCGCCGAAGTTTTGCAACGCCGCTGCCCGCACGGCGAGCACGCGATCCAGTTCCGCTGCTGGATCATCTCCGTTATCCCACAAGTGTGCACGCGGATGCGCCGACCCGAGTGGCCGAGCATCTTCATCGGTGATGAACACCTGCCCCGCACGATCCGCATCGGACAGAATTCTCGTGAGCGCCGCGTTCTTTGCTTCAGAGCTTGTACCCGAGGGGAACTCGCGATAGCCGTAGTCGATTGCAACCTTATCCCAGGCGCCAATTTCCGCCGCGTAGGCATGCGAGGAATCGATTCGGCCGCTACTGTCGAGTGTGAACAGTGGATGGGGATAATCCATCACGCTGTCGCCCTGCTTTACGGTGGAAGCGGCAAAGTTGTGCGCCAGGCCCAGCGTGTGCCCGGTTTCGTGTGCGGCGAGCTGGCGAATTCGCGCCAGCACCATCTTCAGCATAGGGTCATCCGCTGGCTTCTTACCGTCCGCATAGGGCGACAGCATCGCCTCGGCAATCAGGTAGTCTTGTCGCGCGCGAAGCGATCCAAGCGTCACGTTGCCCTTGATAATCTCACCTGTTCGGGGATCGGCAATGACCGCCCCATAGCTCCATCCGCGCGTATAACGATGCACCCACTGGATGATGTTGTAACGAACATCCATCGGGTCGGCGCCTTCGGGCAGAAGTTCGACGCGGAATGTGCCCTTTGCCCATCCGGCCGCTTGGAACGCTTCGTCCCACCACCGCGCGCCCTCCAGCAGCGCAGTTCGCACCGGCTCTGGAGCACCCCGATCTACGTAGTACTGAATCGGTGTCACCGGCTTGCATTCCGCCGTACAATTCGGGTCCTGCTTTACGAGCCGGTGCCGAACGAGAAAAAGTTGATCCAGTGGTTCACCAAGAGGCGCGGTGTAATCGCGATAGATGTTCGCAAAGTATCCTGCTCGAGGCACGGCTCGGCGAGGTACGAATCCCGGTCCAGGCAGTTCAATGAAGGAACTCCGCTCGCGAATCGTCATGGCATGTGGATCGGGCGTAACGTTGTTCACGAATTCGCCGGTCGGCGGTGCGTCCGTTACAAAAGTGAGTTCCGCTTCAACCTCGGTGTTCTTCGGGAAGGCCTTCGTGTCGTCGAGCGCGATCGCGGAGCGGCTTGCATCCAGGTGATACGATCCTTGCTTCAACCTCGCTAGAGCGTCAGAAACGCCGTGGCCGTCATGTAGAAAGAACTCTGTCGCATCTACCAGCACTTCGCCATCGCTCGATTCTGCTGCAACGGTGAATCCCCAGAGAACCGATTCCGGGAACGATTGTCTCACTGCAAGCTGCTCATCTTTGTCGCTGCTCGATGTGCGAAACGCGAGGTTCGGCTGTACCAGAAGCACCTTCGGCCCGCTGCGCTCGAAGTGAACGATCCTGCCTTCGGACACCTGTCCACGATCAAGCCCCAGATCATTCGACCCTGTCCCGAATGGCAGGGAAGTGATGAAGAGGAAATCCCCGCTCCAGCCATTTGCCCCTAACCGCGGAATTTCAAGGTACAAATGCCCGCTCTTCGCGTCCCAATCCAAGGGAATTAGACCGTCGAGATGCTTCATGCCCGCGGTCTTATCGCGAATCGTCGAAGTCGTGGTCGGCTCTTCCGGCGAAGTCGCCTGAGGCACGGCCGCAAAACTCACAAGGGAACTGAAGCCCAGAACCAAAAGAGGAAGCGTGCGCATTCCTCCTTCTATCACGTCAGATTGAATTGCGGTGATGTTCAAACCTACGAACACCTGGGTGCCATCCTTTCGCGTTTATCGCGAAGGTGGAACATCGCTCACAGCATTATTTTAAGATCTACAGGATCCATGTCGGCGTAATCCTGATTCTCCCCACCCATTCCCCAGCAGAACTTGTACGCCTGCGTGCCCACTCCGGCATGAATTGACCATCCCGGTGAAATGACCACTTCGCGATTGGACATAACAATGTGCCGCGTCTCTTTGGGTGGGCCCATCAAGTGAAATACGCGCGCATTCTCTGCCACGTCGAAGTAAAGATACAGTTCCGAGCGACGCATGTGTGTGTGCGCCGGCATTGTGTTCCAGGTACTGCCCTCGTGCAGATGCGTCACGCCCATCACAAGCTGGCAACTCTTGGCGCCGCCCATATGGATGTACTTATATATTGTTCGACGATTGCTGGTCGCGGACGCACCGATTTCGGTCGGCTGCGCGTCTGCCTTTCGCACCACGCTCACCGGATGCGCCGTGTGCGCCGGATAGCTAAGGATGTAGAACACTGCCGGGTCTTGCTTGTTCCGCGACTCGAACCGGATCTCCGGATTCCCCCGACCTATATAGATGAGGTCCAGATTATCGAGGTCATATTCTGCATCGCCGACGTGAACGGCGCCCGGGCCTCCGATGTTCAATGCTCCGAGTTCGCGCCGCTCAGTGAAATAGCCAGCCCGGAGTTCCGGACTGGACGAGAGGGTGAGGGGCCCATCCATCGGGGAAGCCATGCCGACAACCGCGCGGTCCAGATCGACATAGTTCAGCCGAATCTCGCCTGGCTGCCAGAGACCATCTGCGAGGAAACACTCTCGCAACTCCTGCGTTGTCATACGCGGATACCGTACCGGATCCGAAATCAAGATCGTCTTCATTGCGTTCCCCAATGTGGCATCGCCACGTTCACAAGCTCTGACTAATCAAGAATAATCCTCCGTTTCTGATCGCGCGAAGGCCCCAGATTCTCAGGCATCTGGGCTCTGCTGGAATAGCTTGGTCTCGCTGTCATATCGGGAGTTGCAATGCGCTTCAGGCCCATCCCATCGGCGGGAAATCTGCGGCACCGATAGCTACACGGCATGGGAGGGGCGCAGAACAGATCGCTCCGCGCGTACAACCCCAGATTCATAAATATCCATCAAATCAACTACATAGCTGTTCGCGCTCTCTGCCATTAACCTAAAGCCGTGAAATCGAAAGACGCGGCGATCTCTGAAAGGAGCGGCAGCATGAGTTCCACCGCACACGCGCATCGAACACATCCGACATCCGATGAGGGCAAAATTCCCGGTCAAAGTACTGCTCGAACCACCCGAGGTTCCTTCGCGCATTTATGCAGTCTTGCGTCAGGCTGGGTTGGCTCCAAGTGGGCGTTTTCTGCCGCGGTGTTGATCGTGGTGGTCTGGGCCGCAACCGGCCCCATCTTTCACTATTCGAATACCTGGCAGCTCGTCATCAACACCGGCACGACGATCGTCACATTCCTTATGGTCTTCCTCATCCAGAACACACAGAATCGGGACGCCCAGGCCATCAATCTGAAGCTGAACGAACTCATTCGCTCCATCGGCTCCGCGAGCAACCAAATGATGGATATCGAGACCCTCAGCGACGACGAGTTGAACGTGCTCCACCAGCGGTATGAGAAGATTCGGGCCGAATGCGTCAGGCGGAAAAAGGGTCCTAAACAATGATTCGAAGGCCTTCAACTTAGTCCCTCAGTACGTGACTGATTCTGTCTCTCATTCAACCTTCGCCTGTTCTTCTCTTAGCGGCATCTACTTACCCTCGAGGTGTACGATCCGACAGTTCGCCGCATCTTACTGTCTGATGCGCTACTGCGTTTCGTTCGGTCGATTTGCGTTCGTTGGCAGCCCACGCTCTATCCGCGGCGCTGCCATTGCCGCCTTGCTCTGTGGCATGGTCTGCGCCATGCTGGCGCAAACTGCCCCATCCGCGACACCGCCTCAATCTCTGGCTGCGGCTCAACAGCCTTCTCCAGCAGTCCAGAACGATCCCCGCCGGCCTGAGATTCAGCCCAACCTCGCGGTGGATCGCGACCCGATTCCTTCGCCCGATCCCGAACCGGTTGCAGAAGCTCCCGGGCCCAACCCCCCGAACAGTCCCGCCAAGGTAGGCGAAATCCAGAAAGGCCAGAACGGGGTCTACACCCTTCACGAAAACGTTGATGAAGTCCTGCTCAGCTGCACCGTCATCGACGAGAAAGGTCACCCGGTTGAAGGGCTCACGCAGGCCGACTTTCGCGTCTGGGAGGATAACGCTCCGCAGCGGGTCAGCTCTTTCCGTCACCAGGATCAGCCCGTCTCGATCGGTCTGCTCATCGATAACTCGGGTTCCATGCGCGACAAGCGCACAGCTATCAATAACGCAGCCCTTAACTTGATGCGCGAGTCAAACCGGCAAGACACCGCGTTCGTAGTCAATTTCAACGATCGCGCATTTCTTGATCAGGGTTTCACTACCGATCTCGTCGCACTCAATCGGGGCCTCTCCCACTTTGATTCGAAGGGAACCACAGCGCTTTACGATGCCGTTGCGGCATCGGCCGACGAACTGGCGAAGCACGCCAAATATCCAAAGCAGGTTCTGCTCATTGTCTCTGATGGGGCAGACAATGCTTCACACCTCACTGAACAGAAAGCTATTCAGCGAGTGCAGGACCTCAGCGGCCCCGTGGTTTACTCTATCGGCTTACTTTACGACGCCGATCAGCGCGAATACCAGAGCGCACATGAGGCTTTGCAGACTCTTTCCGACGACACAGGCGGGATCGCGTACTTCCCGGCGTCCCTGGAGGAAGTGAATTCCATCGCGTCCGATGTCGCTCGCGATATCCGCAACCAGTACACGATCGGCTATCACTCCACCAAGCCTTCAAGTCTGGGAGGGTTCCGCGTCGTTCACGTCGAAGCCTACGGACGAAAAGGCGCGAAGCTGGTCGTCAGAACCCGCCGTGGCTACTACGCCAAGCCCAACACACCTAATCGGACAGCAGCACAGAGCGCTCCGAAACCGCAGTAATTTGTTTAGCTTCCCCAACAGCGACACCGACGAGCTCATCTGAAACTCCGAGTCTGGAGCGGAAGAAAGACCACGTACGTCGAACAACCGGCCGTGTTGTCTCTTCATCAGCATCGCTTTGCACCTCTGGATGGACTGCGCGGACTAGCCATCGCTGCGGTTTTCTGTTTCCACTACCGCATCGAACCGCATTCTCCGGCAGAATGGGGCTGGATTGGGGTTGACCTGTTCTTTGCGCTGTCCGGATTCTTGATCAGCGGGATCCTTTTCGACAGCCTGGGCGAGCAACACTACTTCCGAAATTTCTACATCAGGCGAGCACTACGGATATTTCCGTTGTATTGGGGACTCTGGTGCGTTCTTGTGATGTTCATGCTGGCCCAGAAGCAATTCGAAACAGGTTTCCTGGCCTGGCCTGCCTATCTTGGTAATTATCTGGGCTCCTATGCGCTCAAGGTGGGGCTCAATCATGAGCACTTCAACAGGCTTCCCGCAGCAGTACACATCGCGCAGGAGAAGCTTCGCATTCAGGTCGGGCCGTACTGGTCGTTGTGCGTTGAAGAGCAGTACTACCTCACGTGGCCCCTTGTCGTCTGGGCAGTTCGGCGACGTGAACGGCTTCTTGGAATCTGCCTCGCCGCGATGGCGTTTGTACTGGCACTGCGCATAGTGCTTCACTACTTCTTACCTCCGCAATGGGTGCACCATAACGAGGTGTACTTCTGGACGCTCACGCGAGCTGATTCGCTGCTCGCCGGATCGTCACTCGCACTCTGGGTGCGGCAGCCCGGCGGAGTTGATCGAATCCGCGTCGGTTCAATAACAGTAGGCACGCTGGTGGCTGCGAGCGCTCTTGCACTCGCGGAATGGCGATGGGGCCTCTTCCATGATGTCGCCTTTGCCGGCTGGATGCAGACGTGGGGTCTCACAGCTGTAGCTGGAGCTTCTTGCGGTGTTCTCGCGCTCAGCTTGCGGTCGCAACTTCTGGGAAGATTCCTCACGTGGGGCCCGTTGCGGCATCTTGGACGCGTGAGCTACGGCTTCTACGTTTTTCATCTGCTGTTCTGGGATTGCGACCGGGTCGTCATCGACGCGACCGCGCCGCTAGTTCCAGCGTGGCTCATCCACCTAGCGGTCTTTGCGTGGGTTTGGTTCCTGAGCTGGGTCAGCTTCCGCTGGTTTGAGACTCCGTTTCTCAGGTTGAAAGAACGATGGGGCGGACGCGGAGAGGAACGCAAGGCGCCGGCGACAGCATCACCTAGTGGCAGTGAAGCCTCCGCATTCGAACTTCAGGAGAATCATCTCCAATAAGGATACCGAACTCAATGGCAGAACCGAGCGCGCGAAGTGAATCGCGTTCGCAAAGAAGACTGGGGAGGGTCAGCCCCTCCCACAGTTTTTGCTTCGTCCAGATGATCAGTGCAGGTGGAAATCCACCTCAACCACAATCTGCACTGCGACCGGATGCCCTTCGTACATGGCCGGCTTGAACCGGTATTGACGTACGGCCTCAATCGCCTTCTCATCAAGACCCTTTCCCAGGTGTTTAGTTACATGCACGTTCTGCGGATTGCCCTGCGCATCCACGATGAGCTGAATCGAGCACGATCCCTGGTAGTTGGACTGTCGCGCTTCTTCGGTGAACTCCGGCTGAACGGAGTGAAGGACCGAAGGCGCGCTCACGCCGCCGCCCACGCTCATCAATCCGCCACCATATCCACCGCCGCTGCCTGCACCAACGCCATTACCCTTACCCGCTCCGAAGCCGCCTCCCAGTCCATGACCGAAGGCGCCTCCTGAACCGCTGCCCTGCGAGACAAGCTTGATCTGCGGCGAATTGGTATCGCCGAGATTCGCCATCTTCGGCTGATCGGGCAGGTTCACGATCGTTGTAGGTTGAATCGCCAGCTTAGGATTGTCAATCTTCAGCTTGGGAGCGCTCAACTGAACTTTGGAGACAACAACGGGCGGAGTGCCTTTGTTCACTTCAACAGGCTGACGGATTCCGCCACCGCCACCACCGTGCGCAACCTTCGGCGCAGGAAGAATCTTCGGCGGAGGAGGAGCGGGTGCGAAAAGTTTGAAATCCACATGGCTCATGTTCATCGCCGGCGCAATCACCGGACGCATCCGCATTCCGAGCCACAGGATTCCGCCGATCACGATGACGTGTACGATCGCCGAAATGACGCGCGATTTCGGGTCGCGCTCTTTCAGCGCCGCGTCCAGGCCCCCGAACGTCGGAACGGTTGTCGGCCGGTGTCGCTCGGCAGCGTGCATTGGAACCAGATAAAGAGTGCGTGGCTTCTCCGCCTCATCGTCGCGCACATCGACCGCGAGAGATGAACGGTTGTATAAAGAGCTCGCATTCGAAAACGGTCTTATCTTCGAATTGGCTTTGCGTGATTTCGACCCAAATTCACCCATAAATAATCCCGGCTATGTACGGCTTCCGGCCTCCCCATGATGAATCTTTGCGACCAAAGAAGCATTCAGATTGCCACCTGAGCTGGTATCCCCAGCCCAGGGTTGAGAGTTGAATCACCAGATCCCCTTATCGCTTCCGGTGATCTTTTGGCCCACCAGAGCTGCGGTGGCCAGCCAGGGCAGCAGACTCAGTCGAGCACCACTGTGGATCTGACGGCGCTTCAGTACGCCGGCAAGCTGTTTGCCATAAAGCATCGCGGACTGCGGCATGATCGGAACGCGAAGGAAATCCTTTGCGAAGTAAATCTGATGTCCGTCGAATCGTGCTGACTTCAACACCCACTGTGGAATATCGAGGCCCTCACCGCGGAAGCGCTTCACGTAATCGGAGATGATAGCCAGATAGGTCGCCATCCCTTCCCAGATTCCAGCAGTTCTCGCGGCCACGTAGAGGTCGTCGTAATCGACCATTCCAGTCTCGACAAGTTGGGCGCTGTCGATCACGTCGCAGAGCCGGAAGTAGAAGTGGCGGTACATGCGCTGCAACGTTGAGATCATCAGCCGGTCAGAAACGGCGGGCACGCGGAAGATCAAGTCGCCAACCGCGATGCAACGAGTGCGATCGATCAGAGATGATGCAATCGCGAACTGCTCGCCTGTCTGTCCGAGACGGCCGACATGAATCTCCACGAGCTCCGGCAGTCCTGGAACGATGAAGTTCCACTTTCCGGCCAGCCGATCGCCCCAGCTTCGTGCATCCGGAACAGCATTGAACTCTTCACGCATCAACTGAATCACTTCGCCGGGAGAAGCGTTCGTGAAAAGGTCGAGGTCACTCCCCAGATCGGGCAGATGGTCGAGCGACTTGATTACTGCGACGGAATACCGGCGGTTTGTGAATGCATTTGTGATCTGCCAAAGATGCGCGATTGCATTCTCGATGCGGGCGCGTTCTGCCGTGAGAGCCTCATCAGCCCACTCACTACGAAGTACATCACCCGCTTTGATCGTGATCTGCTTGAATGTTTCGAGCCCACGCACAATTACGTGATTAGTGTCGGCAAGGGCTACCAGGGCATCGAATTCCGGCTTGGAAATCCGCAGAACCACTTTCTCCAGTTCAGGAGAGGCAGCACTGAGACTTCCTGCCGGCGCAATCAGCAACCGAGACAGAAGATCCAGACATTTGTTATCAGATAGAGATTGCATTCTTCTCTTTTCCTATTCGAAGTTAAGAACTAAAACTGTGGCGGCGTCTGCTGCTGTTGGTTTGCCGGGGGAGCCGGTGTGCTTGGCTCGCTGGCGCCTCCGCGTGGAGTCAGCTCCACCGGCACCTGCTCCTGGCGACGTTTCCGGCTGTACACTTCCAGAGCGTCGTCCACTTTGCCGTTGCTTGTGCCGGCTACGTTCTCGAGACTCTGGCCTTCAGCTGCCAATTGAGTGGCGAGGCCAACACTGGCTTCAGAATTCTCAGCTCGCTGCGCCTTACCATAGAAGTATTGGGCCGTTTCGAGATCTCCATCCTGTTCAGCCACAAATCCCCGGTTGTTCAGGGTGAATGCGCTGTTCGGATCCAGCGAGTAAGCCTTCAGGAAGTCCTGCCGTGCTGCGTCCCAGTCATTGTGGTTCGCTTCGAACACGCCGCGAATCGTCAGCATGACCGCTTGTGATGCGGCAGAACCGGTATCGCGAATCCGCTTTTCCAGTCGCTTAGCGCTGGCCGCCGCCATGTCGCTTACTGACTTCCCGCGCCAGGCCCGATCAGCTGCCACGATCGTTGGCTCCGCCGAGTGGGACGAAGCTGCAGTGAGGTAATATCGCAGCGCGCCGTTGGAGTCTCCGATTGCTTCGCTCGCAACGCCGAGATTATTTAGTGTGAACGCGTTTTTGGGATCGAGGGGAACAGCTTTCTTCAGCAGGTCAATCGCTTCAAAGCCGCGGTTTTGTGCGAGCAGGCGCATCGCATTGATGTTCATCCGGTTTACACGCATCGTCGTATCCTGCAGGTTGACGACCGCGTCT
Organism: Occallatibacter sp.; assembly: GCA_035606555.1. GTDB lineage: Bacteria > Acidobacteriota > Terriglobia > Terriglobales > Acidobacteriaceae > Telmatobacter. The sequence goes on along the minus strand of DATNFD010000151.1, from coordinate 8,824 downwards.
TTCATCGGCTTGCCCTGAAGATTTTTGGCACTGCTGAAGTCGATTGTTGCGTTCGAACCCTGCTTCGCCGCCAGACCGTAGAACTTCTGTGCTCGGTCCAGATCGCCCTCAAGTTCCGAAACGTATCCGAGGTTATTCAGCGTGAAGGGATCCGCCGGATCGTAGAGGTAGGCCTTATAAAACAGCGATTCGGCATTTTTATAGTCGTGCTTCTTGATTGCCTCAACGCCGCGCCGGTTCAAGCGCTGGACGGGGGTCAATTCACTGTGGCGGGGAATTTTGATCACGTGCGTATCGGCGCCCCAGCTCATCGAGAGTGCCGAGGTCGCGAGTGCGGTAACTCCCGCAATTTGCACTAGATATCTATATCCCACCGTCGTTCTCCTAGCCACGGGGCATTGATCTATGAATGAAAGAGGTAAACCTGCACTTTTAGTTAGATGCCCATTTCCGAGCCGTGTTGCTCACTACCTACACGCGAATCTCCACAGGGTGACCAACGGCGGCCCTGGAAACGCCATCTAACTGGTTGTCTGTCTCTCTTTCAACCAAAGGTGTGCAAGACAATGAAACGAATCCCCGAGTTCGCGTTGCTGGGAGCTGTCGTCTTCTCGCTCAGCGCCGCAAGAGCCGTCGCCCAGGGTGTGGAGCAAGCTGCCTCAGCAGGGCCGGATCTAACCCCAGCCACGCACTTAAAGTCGGTCACGAGCATTCCATCGCTGCCGAAAGGAACCAGCACGATCCTCGGCGGCTCAATCCGCGACATCGATCCCGTGCTCGACCGGTTCACACTCCATATCGTCGGCGAGAAACCGATGAAAATTCTCTACGACCAGCGCACCCAGTTGTTCGTTGACGGCAAGCGGATATCGCTCAACCAGCTCCGCCCTGCTGAACACGCCTCGGTTCAAACGACTCTGGATGGCACAGACGTCTTCGCCATCAGTGTGCATATTCTGTCGCAGCTACAACAGGGGGACTACAGCGGCCAAGTAGTCAGTTATGACCCAACCAGCGGCAATCTGGAGGTAGTCGGAGAGCGCGGGGGAGACCCTATCCGGCTGCAGGTTTCAACGAACACCACCTTCGAGCGAAAGGGACAGGAAAGCTCTACCGCAACTCCCGCAGGACCTGGAGACCTTCAACCCGGTTCATTAGTCTCTCTACAATTCGATCCCGATGGCAAAGGGAAGGGCTCGGCCACCCGCATTACGATTCTTGCCACTCCTGGATCCGCGTTCGTCTTCACGGGGAATCTAATTTCCCTCGACACGCTTGCCGGGACGATGACCGTGCTCGACCCTAGAAACGACCAGACCTATCATATTCAGTTCAATCCAGGCGCACTCGCTTCCATCGAAAACATTCACCCCGGACAGCACGTGCGTGTCGCTACGCGATATGACGGAACTCGGTATCTCGCTGAGAACGTGACGCAGGAGTAGGCTACTTTGCGGGCGTGCTCGTCTGCGCCAGGGGCGCCGGCGCGAAGTTCGACGGAGTGCATGGGTTGGTTGCAAATGAACCCGAGCTGACTGGTGCCGGTGGGCTTGGCGGTGTGGCCCACGGCACCTTGTTGAAGTCGAAGAACTCCAGCAGGTTTGGCTGTGCCGCATCGCGCGCCGTCAGGTGAGCCCCATTCCCGACGAACCGGTCCTCTACGAACTTGATTACGGCCGTGTGATCCATCGGAGTGTGGGAGACGTAATGTTTGCGGATAAACGGCGAGACGATGAAGTTAGGCAGGCGGAATCCTAGTTGGGCGGCAAAACCCTGTGCCGTTGCGGCATCGCCTGGATTTGCCCCGGGATCGCTCGCACCAAGATCGCAATGAGTTGTCGGTACTCCTCCCGGCGCAACGCATGGATTGTATTGATCCGGATTCACCGCAATCTGCGAAATGTCCGCGATCGAGCCGAGTGTCGTGTCGGTGAAGTCATTGGAGTGGCCTGGCACCGGCGGAACGTGATCGTATGGACCGCCCCCCTCGTCATAGCTGAAGAAGAACACCGAACTGCTCCAGGAAGGGCTGGTCATCAGCGAGTTGATGACATTTGCGATCTGCGCCTGTCCGGTCAGGATCGACTGGCCCGACCCCGGATGCTCGTCGTTGTTGCCATAGCCAGCCTCAATAAATGCGAAGCTCGGCAGCGTGTTGTTGGTCAGATCAGTAAAGTACGTCGATAACGGCGTAATGTGAGTCGGGTCGATGCAGAAGGAATTTGATGAGTCTCCCACGACGCTTGACGCCTGCGTCGGCGCGGTGCATGGGGCTCCAGTAGGATTCGCGTAGAGGAACCTCGCCGAGTAGGCAAAATTGGAAAAGTCAGTTGCGGGATACTCCGAACCGCCGGTTGTACATTCATCCTGGCCAACTAGACAAAGTCCCTGCGTCGAAGTGTAGTAGATCTTCCACGAGACATTAGCATTCTGCAGTTCTTCGAATATGCTGGGCAGGAAAAGCTGTGGAAGATGATCTTCACCCGGATCCTTCACGAGTCCCTGGGTGGTTCCGCCGCTGAATGTTGCGATGCGGTTATCAACGCTCTTGCTTGCTACCGGCGAGAACCAGCGGTCAGAAAGCGCGAATTGCGATGCCATGTAGTAGTAGTAGTTGAGATAGCTTTCGTCGTAGTACCCCATGGCCCGTTGGCCTTCCGTGTCAGTGAAAGCCCCGGAACAAATCGCTGGATTCGTAGTGCAGCTTTTGGCGTAACCTTCGGCGGTGTGAACGAAACCATCCATTCCGATTTTGCGCGCCGTTGAGAAGTCGAATCGATTGACATCTCCATAGCTGGCCAGCCAGTCCGAGCTCTCATCATCGATGCAGGTACTGGTGAACTTGAACAGCTGATAAGGCGTGCCTTCATCGTTCGTGTTCACGATTCCGCCAAGCTTATCGTCGATTCCATCAACCTCGTAATCGATACCGTCATCGCCGATGTTCATTGAGTTCTTCTGGCGGTAAGGATTCAGCATGCCGAAGTAATTGTCGAAAGTGTGATTCTCCTGAAGCATGAAAATCACATGCTGAATGGACTGCAAAGTAGCTGCGGGCTGCACGGTAAGCGTCACCGTTGCCGTAACGTTTCCCGCAGCAGCGGTGGCAGTCGCAGTATAGGTGGTCGTCGCCGCAGGGTTGACTACCTGTGTTCCGCCGGTCGGTTGCAGCGTGTAGTTGCTCCCATCGGTTCCCGTTACGGTCACTTGCGTAGCATTGGTCGCCGTTACGGTTAGTGTCGAGGATGCTCCACTCGTGATCGACGCCGGATTGGCGGTGATATTGATCGTGGGTTGGGTCGGAGAAACAGTCACCGTTGCCGTTGCCGTGACCGATCCCTTTGCGTTCATTGCCACGGCAGTGTAGGTGGTGGTTGCTGTGGGCTTCACTGCTTCAATTCCGCCCTCCGTGCCCAGGTTATAGCTGCTTCCGTCGCTGCCGGTAATGGTCAGCGTTGCGGCGTCTGTTGCTGTGATCGTGAGGACGGAAGTCGTACCGGTGGCGACCGTCGTCGGGTTCGCCGTGATCGTCACTGTGGGCACTTTCAAGGTGCCGCTACCCGTAAACAGAGCGCATCCGGACAAAAGTGCGAAGAATCCAATCGAAGTACAGCTGAGAAGGATGCAGGACATTCTGCTATGGACGGGCGCAGTCACCAAGATACTCTCCTTAATTCAGCTTCAACATGAACTCGTTGGTTCAGCTGTAGGGAATCGAGGATTGTCCAGATTCCCAAGTGCTTTTTAAGAGCGTCAAAAGGCCGCCGATAAAGGCGGCCCGTTATCAACTGTGAATCCAGCGCTCCGCGAGAGCCCGCAACTGATCGAAACTCCAGAAACCCTGCCGCAAGTTGGATGAGCAACTCTGAGCTGCAGATGCCTGTGCTGCCGTAAATTATTGAGAACTTGCAAGGCATTAAGCTCTTCTGGATGTCCTCACAGGCGTAGCCTCGTACGATTGCCCGTTGTCGACCGCTGCCTCGTCCGTCTCATTCACGATCAGAAGGGGAGCAGCATTCTCGCTCTCAGCGGGGAAAGTAGATTGGAGGCCCCATCCCGGTGAACATTCCTTCGATCGTAGCGCCTGCGTCCACGGAATATGAGAGCCAACCGGAGACATATCATTCAGGATCGTCTTCTTCGCCTGGTTGAGCCGGAACCAGCGCAGATAGTTCGCGATCACATTTGACATCGTCATCTGAACACCCGCGGCAAAGTTTTGATTGGCCATACTGCGCTGCAACTCCGGCGACTTCAAAATTCGAATAAGCTGCTGCGCGAGATCTTCGTGATCGCCTACGCGGTAGAAACGCACGGCCATGTCTTCGTCCGTCACCATGCCGCGAAAATCAGGAATGTCCGCGCAGACAATCGGTACTCCGTATTCGCATGCCTGGTGTGCAGGGCCACTCGATCCGGTCGCCGAGTCATACGGCAGGACGAGTATCGATGTCGACTGGAAAAGGTCGGGAATGGCATCTTCCGCCACGTATCCCTTGAACTCAATCGGAAGCTCGGGTGGCTGCGCGTCGCGAATGGATTCCCAATATCCGGCCCGTGTGTGGTGATTCGCTCCCGCAACGACCAGCTTCGCTTCCGGCACTTCCTTTAGCACAAGTGGGAACGCCGCCATCAGCGTCTCAAGCCTCTTGTATGTTCCCCAATGACCAATCGCAAGAATCCGCTGATGCGGATTGGAGCGTTTGCTGAAATCCGGCGGTTCAGGCGCAGAAGCAAAAGTGCCGTGCGTCCCCAGCAGCACATTCTGCGCTCCATACTTGTTCACCAGCGTTCGCCGGTATCCCGGCAGGAGGACCGAAACGGAATTCGCTCGAAGTAGAGCTCGTGTGGCCAAGTCAGACCCGAGTTGGTAGAGTCGCTCACGCTTCACGCCGGCCGCGGCAAAGTCGACGTGCTCGATGATGTGGTGCAGCGTGATGTGCGTATAAAAGCCCGCCGCGCGCACCATGGCAGGAATAGAGAGCCCCGCGAAGGCAGCTACTGGATTCTCTGGTGTGGCAAACGATGAGAAGACCAGGTTGAACCAAACGATGTCCGGCTTGATCCGGCGAATTGTGTTGAGCAGCCGAACGGGGGTGGAAAGGGACGCAAACCTCCAGCAACGGATAACATTGAAGCCCGGCAGTTCCGTCTGGGCCTCGACCTCCAGGGGTTTGCCGTTTTCGTCTGTCGCGAAATCATATTTTGTGAGTTCATCGGCAAGAATCGTCAGTTCAACGTCCCGATGGCTTCTGAGTTCACGCGCAATATGGAACGCGTACTCGTTCAGCTGTCGACCACTCGGAGGGAAAGTTGCTACCAGGCAGATTTTCATTCTAGATATGGCCCCTGGAGATGCTTACTTGCTAGAAGATGCTTATTTGGATGAACGGCCGTATTTGCTGATTGTTTCCGCCCGGGAAGTTGAAGAAAGTTTCAGTTTGCACCCCGCCGGAGAACCGAATGGGGTACTGCAGAACAACTTCGCCGGAGTCATCGCGGAACTTCCGCTTGAACGGTCGTGCATATGAAACCGAAAATCCGTTCTGAGTTGCGTCATAAACATGGAAACCGCGCGTACTCGAGAAAGCCGTCGTCGCCTGGATGTCCCAGTTCCGCTTCGGCTTGAAGTCAACAGAAGCTGTTGGGCGGAGGTCTTGTGCAATTCCAGATCGTCCATGAACCACACGCCACGCGCGAAGGTCTTCAACCATGCCGCGGACCATCAGGCGCTCAGAGAAACGATGCTCGAGTCCGATATAGGACGATGTGAGATAGTCTTCGATCTCCACAGGATGAAACACCTGGTCGCCCGCTCCCCAACCGGTTACGAGCGCTGTCTTGCCCCACGGAGCTCCAACTCTGAAGTTCAATGCGCCGGCCAGACCGCGCGAGTTTTCGTTTCTCTCAGTGAACGGGCCACTCTCTCGGATGAGGTAGCCGCTGGCAGAGATGGCATTGAAAAATGAACTTGTGTTCATGTAGAGGAACAGGCGAAAGAGATTCTGATTCAACTCGGCGGGAGAGAGAGAATCGCGCCGAAGGGTTCCCTGGACGCCTCCGCTGAAGGTCACCACGTTCCGTCCAAGATTCACCGTCGGGTTCAGTGCAAAGTTGAATGAATAGTCTGTGGTGTTGCGGTTTGCAATTGAGTTTGTGGCCGGTACCGAAATCTGCCCCCGATTGTTCCGTATCTGGAAGAATCCGCCTGGCCCCGGCAGCTTGCCCATATGAAGGTGAAATGCACTTGTCGATTGCGTCTGAAGCGATGAGCGCGGTAAAGGCAAGAGGGAAGTGTCAGTGCTCGGAACAGAGAAAGCCGCGTCCAGCTTCGAGTCAAGAACATACACGGTCGTATCCTCGAAAATCGGAGCCATCAAGAAGTCGGATAGAACGCTGACCTTTGGAGTGATACGCAGTCCTTCATTAGCGCCAGCCTGCAGCAAACTGGTGGTTGCCGTCTCATCTTCTCCTTCGGCACTTGCGGCTTGGGCGAACGACGTCAGCGCCTGCACATTGCGATGCTCCTGGCGATAAAGATTGGCTTGCGCGAGGAGGTACTGATAATCCGGTGCGCTGTCAGCCTCCGTCTTGATGGCGGCCAGCTGGGCGTTGGCTTTTGTCGTTTCCCCCAGTGCCAGGTAGGTATTCGCCAGTCCGATGCGCACTGATGTATCCGGAGCTCCCGCCGCCTTCGCGTGCTGGATGTACGTTTCCGACAGCTGGTAATCGTGCAGAGAGCGGAAGATATCCGCGGCCTGAATGTACTGGCCTCCGGTCGGAGGAAGGGCATCGCCGGTGGCCGCTTCCATCATGGCCAGCGCGACTTCCCGTTGCGCATCGTTGTTTCGGTCCTGCTGGGCCATGGTTTGCGCGATGGCAAGTCGTACGCTTACGCGATTAGCCTGGGGTATCTCCAGCGCTCTGCGATAGCGGCCCATCGCTGCCTTTTGGTCTCCGAGTTCTGCAAGCGCCTGACCGGTCGATACGAAAGTATTTGCCTGAACTGACTCCACGTACGGATTGGAAGGCGGCGGAGCGGCCGCCGCCAATTTCTCGGCAACCTGCACGTAATGCATCGTTTCATCGCGCTGTCCGAGATACGCATAGGAGCGGGCCAGCATCGCGGCGATATTGGGGTCGTCCGGCCCGTAATGCTCCGCTACCTTCAACTCCTCAATTGCATCGTGATAGCGCCGCGCAGCATAAAGCGTGCCTGCCAGACCCAGGTGCAACGATGGATCATCCGGGGTGAATTTCAGCGCCGCCTTATATTCGTTGGCAGCTTTGGTGAGCATACCTTCACGGCCATAGGCAGTCGCGCGGATCACGTGTACGTTCTTGGAGTCGCCCATGATCTGTTCGGCGAGATCTGCGTGGCGAATTGCCGCCTGCGATTTGTGCAGATTCAGGTCCGCGTAGGCCATGCCCAGATTTGCCTCGCCGTTCTTAGGGTCTCGCTTCAAGGCAGCTTCGAAGTCCGCAGCAGCCGCTTCAGGCTGGTGGGTGTCGTTGCGCATATATCCGCGATTTACATAGGCGGTCACTACATTGGGATCACGTTTCAGCGTCTCCGTGAAATCTTGTTCCGCCTCTTCCGATTTCCCTTGATGTTTATGGACATAACCCTGGAGTAGCGGAATATCCGGCTCCTTCGGCAACACGTCGATGTATTGCTGCGTCAACGCAAGAAGCTCGTCCCACTTCTCCATGTGCAACAGGTCGTAGCCGAGGTAAACGACAACATCGCGGTCATGAGGCAATACCTTGATAGCCTGCTGGCCCACCTTCGCGGATTGCTCGTAGTCGCCGCGGAAGCTGAGATATCGCTCGTCTTCGCGCAGAAACTGCGGCTCGCTCGCCATATCCGGAGTCGATCGGGCAAGCCACTTGCCCGCGAGCGCAAGATCATGCGCTTCAATCGCCGCATTCATGGCTCCGGCGACCACCATTGCATTCTTGGGCGATAGCTCGTATGCCTTCGCGTAGGAGGCCTCCGCCTGTTTGTAGTGTCGGCGCGCCGTATACAGATCGCCGAGCGCGGCGTAGCCGACGTAGAGATTAGGTTCGACCTGCGTAAGCCGCCGGAAATACTTCTCCGCGTCCTGGTCTCGCCCAGCGGCTCGAGATGCATAGCCGAGCGACGTTAGAGCAAAGCGGTTCTTCGAATCAATTGCCAGAATTTTCTTGTATGTCGTGATCGCTTCTTCGGTCCGCCCAAGCTTCATCAGCACATCGCCGTTCAACTGGAGGCCGCTTGGATTGTGGCTGTCGATGGCCAACGCATCTCTCACGTCGGTGAGGGCGCCGTTGGGGTCGCCTGAGGCAAGCTTGATCTGGGCCCGGAGTCTGAGAAAGGGCGCTCGATTCGGACCCTGCTCGTTGAGCTTATCGATCTGTGCTTTCGCGGTTGCCACCTCGCGTTGCGCGTTCTGTTCGTCGCGCTGCGCTTTATAGAGATCCGACAGATTCATGTGGAGCTGGATTCCATATAGTGGACCTTCAACAGGCTCCGCCGGAAGATGTTCTAGCGCAATTTTGTATTCATTGATCGCTTCCGATGCTCGGTCGTGAATACGGGCAATTTCACCTCGAATCGCATGTAGCCTGTAATAGTTCGCATCGATACCTGCCGCGCGTTTCAGGAATGCGTCGGCTTGTTGAGTCGAACCGGCAGCCACCTGAGCCTGGGCCGCTGACAACTGCAGGTTCATGTCTTTCGGTGAGGCGTTAGCGGCCTGTGCATACGTATGTGCCGATTCCCCGAGCTTACCGTCAAGCTGGTAGGTATAAGCAAGTTCCGCGATGACATCGGGCTTCGGAT
>DATNFD010000150.1:0-33473 GCA_035606555.1 Occallatibacter sp. | reverse complement strand
CGGCTGAGGCACACGGCGGAGCGTGCAGCCTCAAAAAATGCGCAGAGGGAAGTTCTCGCGAGGATGGAGAGATGGACCACGCCGTGTCTATTAGATTCTAAAACGGTGCGACTGGTGGCGTCAGAAGTTGTGATCCATCCCAATATCCGGTTGCCGAGGCTATTTACTTGGGAGAGTCGATGCGGAGGAGGCGGACGTCGTGGCTGTCGATGTCGAATTCCATGTTATCGGTGAGCTGAATTTCTTTGCCCGTCCAGAGTTCCTTTGCGGTCTGGGTTCCATTCAGGCCCAGTTGCTTGAGATCCAGATGGAAGGGGTGCGTTGAGACGCGATCGCTTCCGATGTTGATAATGGCGATCGCTTTGGCTCCGTTCTTGAGATCGCGTTCCCATACTTCGACCTGTCCGCCACTGTAAACGTAGCGTGCCTGGTGGCCGAGCGGATCCTGATTGATGGCGATGGCGTCTTTGTTGGTGAGGATGGCTTTGATCTCGGGCTTCATGTGGGGAAGGTCGTTGCCGGCGAGAAGCGGCGAGGCGAGCATGGCCCACATGGAGAAGTGTAGGCGATTCTCGGCGAGTGAGAGCTTGCCGTTGCCGACTTCGAGCATGTCGGGATCATTCCAGTGGCCGGGTCCGGCATAGGAATAGAGACCTTTTTGCTGCTCGAGGATGTCATAGATGCTTTGCCACTTCGCTTCGATGTCACCCGTCGTGCGCCAGAGATTGCCACCGAGTTCGGGCGCCCACTCCCAAGGGGAATCCCAGCCATATTGGCACAATGAGAGGACGATGGGGCGGCCAGTGGCCTTCAGGGCTTTAGACATTTTGTCGTAGGCAGCGATCATGAGTCGCATCTGCGCGGCTTTGTCGTGCGGAGCCTGCTTCTGCATGACGGCGGGGATAAAGGAGCAGAGGTCGTACTTGAGGTAGTCGATGCCCCATTCGGCGTACATCTTGGCGTCCTGCTCTTCGTGGCCGAGGGAACCTTCGTAATTGGCGCAGGTCTTAGGACCGGGCGATGAGTAGATCCCCAGTTTGAGGCCCTTGGAGTGGACATAATCGGCGAGGGCTTTCATGTCGGGGAACTTGGAATTGGTGTGGAGGATGCCGTTGGCGTCGCGCTGGCCTTCCCAGGTGTCGTCGATGTTGACGTAGATGTAGCCGGCGTCTTTCATTCCGCTGGCGACAATCTGATCGGCGGAGTCGCGGATGTCTTTATCGGTCACTTTGCCGGCGAAGTAGTTCCAGCTGTTCCAACCCATGGGCGGGGTTTGCGCTACCTGCGGTGGGGCCGACTGCGCTTTCAGCGCGGGGGCCGAGGTGACGAGTGCGAGGGCGAAGGCAGTGAACAGCGAGGAAAGGCGTAGATGCATTGGCGGGGCTCCTCGGGTGAAAACGATTTCAGACGAGAATAGTAAGGGCATGCTGCAGGTTTTGACAATTGTTCACAACGTGAGTTGCACGTAGAGGCAGCATTACTTCCAGGTCCCAGAATCGAAACCTGAGGCACCCGCGATTTGACAATCACACCCCGTTCCGCGATTCGCTGATCTCGGCTTATCCGTTTGTGAGCGTCGTCAACCCGCTGTCGTACGCGGTGAAGATTGTGGGCACGCTGCTGGTGAGCAACCTTGTTGCGGTGACGTTCTACAAGATGCGGACGCGACCGGTGGTGATTTCGGCGACAAGGGAGAATGTCGGTTTAGAGACAGAGGGGTGAGTCTCAGCGGCTGGATAGCTGGATGGGATTTCCGTCGGGGTCTTTGCCGTCGCAAAGGCAAAAGATTTCTCCTTTTCGAATGTTGCCAAACTTTGCGCCACGGGCGACGAGAATTTCGCGCATAGCGGCTACGTCCTCGGCATAGAAAGCAATCTTGGGGCCTTTGCGTCCGGGTGATGGCGGACCAGAGTGGAGGCCGATGGTGACGGCGCCGGCTGCGAACTCGCGCCAGCCTTTTTCATTGGTGACCTGCTTGAGGCCGAGAATTTCGCCGTAGAAGCGCGACATTTCGTCGATTTGTGCAGTGAAGAGGATGATGCGCGCCATGCGCAGGGCTGAAGCATCTTGGGTAGGCATTCGGGACATGCTCCCGATGGTAGCGAAATCAGTCGGCGGCGTTGGCGATGTCGTAATGAGGTGTGTTGGCCATGAGCTCTTCGATGGCTTCCACATTTTTGATTCCACCGCGGGCGCCGGAGCAGGTGCAGTTAAGGGCGGCGGCGGCGCAGGCGAAATCGAGCTGCTGGACGAGTGGCCACTCTTGCAGGAGGCCGTAGATGAAGGCAGCGTGGAAGATGTCGCCGGCGCCGGTAGTGTCGGTGACCGGAACGTGGTAGGCGGGGTTCAGGTGGAAGTCTTCGCCATTCCAGGCGATGACTCCTTCAGCTCCGAGGGTTGCGGCGGCGAGTTTGCAGCCGTAGCGATCCTTGATCTTGCGCAGGGCTCTCTCGAGGTTGCGCTCACGTGTCAGGCGTGAGGGGAAATCGCGGCTGACGATGAGGTAGTCGACATTGGCAATGAGGTCGTCTACGCCAGGGTAGGTTTCGTCGAGGTCGGCGATAACCGGGATTCCAGCCTCGCGAGCCCATGTGGTGGCCTGAGTTGCAGCAGCGGTTTCGAAACCGTCGACGTGGAGCGCGCGTGCGCTGACGATCCATTCGCGCTGCAGATCGGAGGGCTGGAGCAGCAGGCGTTCGTCGCGACGGCAGAGAACGGTGCGTTCGCCCCCTTCGTCGACGATGATCAGCGATTGAGGGCTGGCAGCGCCGGGAACGCTGATGAGGCGGGCGTCGACGCCGGTGCGTTGAAATTCGCGTTGATGGAGGCGGCCGGCATCATCTTCGCCGATCTTGCCGATGTAGCGTGTGTCGAGTCCCCATGTCTGGCATGCAACGATGGCGGTAGCGGTCTGGCCGCCGGGCATGATGCCGGCGTTGGCGTACTCGGTCTTGGAACCGCGAGCAGGAAAGTGTTTGAGAGGGATGAGGGTGTCGATTGCGTTCAATCCGACGCCAACGAGATCGACCTTTAAAGAACCAGACATCTGAAGCAATTGTATAGGCGCGAATTCGGTGCCTGAAGTGGCGGCCCAGCAATTCGAAGTGCCCTTGAGTGTGATGCAGACTCGCCGCTCCTCGAGGTCGCGCCGACTCGAATTTATCCACTTCGGTATGAGGTAGCTCAGGAATTGCGATAGCCGCTCAATCGAAGCGGGTTGCTTTCCAGAGCACCCAGGAACTGACCGAGGCACTGACGACGAGAATGGCGCTGAGGATTGCGATCCATGTGAAGTTCATCTTGAGAGTGGGGACCTGTGCGTTGACGCCAAGCCAGATGAAGACAGCGATCGCGCCGGCGATGATGACGTAGTCCCACCAGGCACGGCCTGTGGGGCGAGTGGAGTCGGATGAACTGGCATGAAGCTGGGAGATGCGGTCGTAGTCGAGCTCGTAGCGGGCGCACTCGCGGACCACGGCCTGGCGCATGGAGGCTTTTTCTTTCTCGGTGGCGACTGCGGTGGAAACGGCGAGGGCTCCGAAGATCATAACGACTGAGCCGATGACGACGAGCATCCAGTGCGAAGAGCCGGCGTGGGAGAGTTCACCGAAGACGAGCGCGCCCCAGGCGAGCCCCCACATCTGGTTCGTATTGGAGAGCGGGATGCCGCGTCCGATCCCGAGGTACTTCGTCGCGTATTGCTGGAAGATGTCGCCGATGACCCAGACGAATCCGCCTAGGAAAAGCCAGAAAAGGAGAGGCCGCACTTCGCTGGAGTGGAACACCGCGGCGTGGCTGCCTCCGTCCAGGGCAAGAACCAAAGCAAACATGGTGCCGAGTTCGCCAATCGTGAAAACGGTGACAAAGGAGAGCGGGTTCATTCCGCTGATGTATGCCTTGCGGTAGGGGATGTACATGGTGCCCCATAGGAGGCTTGCTCCGATGGCTGCGATAATGCCGCCGATCGCGCGCTGGGGATGACCGCTGTTTGCCTGGATGGTGCTGAAGCCGAGCATGATGGCAGCGGCAACGATGGCAAGAGAGCCAATGACGACTTTGGCGATGTTCTGGCGGCTTGCGCCTTTGAGTTCGCCAAAGAGGGTGCGTCCCCAGAGGATGCCGACGAGGGAGTTCGTATTCCAGAGAGGAAAGGCGATGGCCAGACCGACGTCGCGGATGGCGAAGACGGTAAGAGTGTTGGCGACGGCCCAGAGCATTCCGGCGAGGATGGCGATGGGAATCAGATGGCGGTGTTCGGAAAGATCGGCAAAGACATTGCGCGTGCCCTTGAGCATTGTGGGGACGGTCCAGCGAGCTGTAAAGACTCCGGCGACCATGCAGAGGGAGATGGCATAGGGCGAGAGGCCGGAGTTGACGAGCTTGGTGGGAGCTTCAGCAGCACCGAGCCAGACTCCGGCGGTGAGGGCGCAGAGGACACCGAGGCCGTGAATCGAGGGAAGGACTACGGGAGGATTGGTTCGAGCTGTGGAGCTCATTCGATTTGGGATTGTCCTTTCCTTCGACCGTAAGACCCGAACAGCTTAACAAGCGGACGATGGTGGAGGGAACGGGATTAGTGAAGGGCGATGAGAACGGCCAGACCGAAGCAGAATACGAGGACGGGGATGAGGAAATGGCTGTCTGTTAGGACGGCTCGGGCTCGTTGGGATTCGTTCATGGGGTGACCTCGGATTCTGATGATAGATGAGTGGGTGGTCTCCATTATCTCGTTCCCACCCTAACCACAGTGAAGCTGTGGCCAGGATGGGAATCCAGCTGATTCGGAGGAACAAGCTGGCTATTTGAGGGAATTCATGTCGATGACGAAGCGGTATTTTACGTCCTGCTTGAGCATGCGCTCGAAGGCTTCGTTGATTTTCTGGATGGGGATGACTTCGACGTCAGAGGTGATGTTTTTCTGGCCGCAGTAGGCGAGCATCTCCTGGGTCTCGGGCATGCCACCGATCATAGACCCGGCGATAGAGGCGCGTTTAGTGATGAGGCTGAAGATGGAGACGCTGGGCGGCTTTTCGGGCAGGCCGACGAGGGTCATTGTGCCGTCCTGCTTGAGGAGGTTGAGGTAGGGCTCAATGACGTGGGGCGCGGAGGCCGTGTCGAGGATGAAGTCGAAGGTGCCGGCGTGCTTCTTCATCTGCGCGTCGTCTGTGGAGAGGATGACTTCGTCGGCGCCGAGCTTGATTGCATCGTCCTTTTTCTTGAGGGATGTGGTGAGCTGGATGGTCTGTGCGCCGAAGGAGTGAGCGAACTTTAGGCCCATGTGGCCTAGTCCGCCGAGACCGATGATCCCGACCTTTTTTTCGGGACCGACCTTCCAGTGGCGGAGCGGTGAGTAGGTGGTGATTCCGGCGCAGAGGAGAGGCGCGACGGCGGCGAGGTCGAGGTTGGCCGGAACGGTGTGAGCGAAGCGCTCGTCGACGACATAGTTGCTGGAGTAGCCGCCCATGGTGATGGAGCCGTCGACGCGGTCCTTATTGGCGTAGGTGAGGGTGGCGCCTTCAGCGCAGAAGTGCTCTTCACCGCGATTGCAGGGAGCGCAGTGGCGGCACGAGTCGACGATGACTCCGACGGCGGCGACGTCTCCAGTTTTGAATTTCTTTACGTCTTTTCCGGCAAATTTGACGCGACCGACGATTTCATGACCGGGGACCATGGGGTAGATGGACTGACCCCACTCGTTGCGAGCCATGTGGAGGTCAGAGTGACAGACTCCGCAGAAGAGGATGTCGATGGCGAGTTCCGTAGGACCGGGCTCGCGGCGGCTGAAGTTGTATGGAGCAAGTGGAGTCTTCGAGTCGGTCGCGGCATAACCTTTGGATTGCGGCATGAAGTTCCTTTCGGAGTCGAGTCTAAACGAGACGGTTGGGATGGGTGGTACAAGGAGGATTCTCAATCCCACTCATCGCGCAAAAAAGGCGCGCGATGAATGGGGCACAGGCCCGGTTCGACTCTGTTCCGATGTGATTACGGCCGGCGGGCGGAGGCGATGCGGGGGATGCCCTGAAGGTCGTGGATGAATTCGATTTGCACGAAGCCTGAGGTGCTGAGGAGAGATTCAATGTCGGGTTGCTGGCTGAAGCCGAATTCGAAGACGAGGTAGCCGCCGGGGACGAGTGCTGCATGTGCGTTGGGTATCAAGCGCCGGTAGATTTCGAGACCGTCGTTGCCGCCGAAGAGGGCGACGTGAGGTTCGTGTTCGCGGACTTCGACAGAGATGAGTGCGCGGTCGGTGTCTGGGACGTAGGGCGGGTTGGAGGCGATGATTTCGAACTTCTCGTTGGCAACGGGGGCGAGGAGATCTCCTTGAAGGAAGCGGATGTCGTCCGTGCACCCGAAGCGTTCGGCGTTGAACCGGGCGACCGCGAGTGCACTTTCGGAAATGTCGATGGCTGTGATATCAGCGAGGCTCCCCCAGTCGTGAGCGACCGAAATCGCAATCGCACCGGAGCCGGTGCCGACGTCGAGAATTCGAGGCGGATATCCGGCCAAGTTGGGGTCTCCTTCTCTTGCCCGTCTGACCCCATGTTCATAAACGGGATAAAGACGTTTGATGTCGAAAAACTTCTTTGATCTCTCTTGGAAAACTGGAATAAAACGAACGATTTCTTCGACCAGATGCTCTGTTTCCGGGCGGGGAATCAACACATCGGGAGTTACGCGGAAGGGCAGGCCGTAGAATTCGCACTCGCCGACGATGTATTGGATGGGTTCGCCTTTGCGGCGGCGTTCGAGCAATGCTGCATAGCCGATGGAGGAGCATCCGGCGAACTCATCTTCACCATGAGCCATGAGCCAGGCCCTGTTTTTGCCGATCTGGTGAAGGAGCAGAGTTTCCGCGTCGCGGCGGGCGCGGTCGGGGTGAGGGCTGTCGGTGAGGACGGACTCGCCGTGCTGGAGCCACTCATGCAATTTCATCAGGCAGCCTGACTATCGCCTTTGAGCGCTTCGGCCTGGTAGTAAGCGACGAGCGCATCGACGACGGACTGGAGGCGGCCTTCCATGATGAGGTCGAGCTGGTGGAGCGTAAGGCCGATGCGGTGGTCGGTGAGACGGTTTTGCGGGAAGTTATATGTGCGGATCTTCTCGCTGCGGTCGCCGGAGCCAACCTGGGATTTGCGGGCGGCGGCGAGTTCGGCGTTCTGCTTCTCCATCTCCATTTCGTAGAGGCGCGAACGGAGAACGCGCATGCCTTTTTCACGGTTCTTGATCTGGGACTTTTCGTCCTGGCAGCTGACGACCGTATTGGTGGGAATGTGGGTGATGCGGACGGCGGAGTAGGTGGTGTTAACAGACTGACCGCCGGGCCCGGAGGAGCAGAAGGTGTCAATGCGGAGGTCTTTGGCTTCAATTTTGATGTCGACGTCTTCGGCTTCGGGGAGGACGGCGACAGTGACGGCGGATGTGTGGACACGGCCCTGTGTTTCGGTGGCCGGGACGCGCTGAACGCGATGAACCCCGCTTTCCCATTTCAGCTGAGAGTAGACGCGGTCGCCTTCAATAATGGCAATGACTTCCTTGTATCCGCCGACGCCGGATTCAGAGAGTGACATGACTTCGACTTTCCAGCGGTGCTGCTCAGCAAAGCGGGTATACATGCGAAAGATTTCCGCCGCGAAGAGGGAGGCTTCGTCGCCACCTGTCCCGGCGCGGATTTCCAGGATGACGTTCTTCTCGTCGTTGGGATCCTTGGGAAGGAGGAGGATTTTGAGCTCTTCTTCGATAGCGGTCTTGCGCGGCTCAAGCGCGGCAATCTCTTCTTCGGCCATGGCACGGAGATCGGGATCGGTTTCGGCGAGCATAACGCGCGCATCGGCGAGGCCGGTGGTGACCTGCTTGAGCTCGCGATATTTTTCGACGGGCTCTTCGATTTCGCGTAGGGACTTGCCGATCTTCTGATATTTCTCGTGGTCGTTCAGGACTTCGGGCAACGTGAATTGCGCCTGCAGATCGTTGTAGCGTTGCTCCATTTGTTCAAGGCGGTCCAGCATTTCATTCCTCCGCGGTCTCGCGAGGCTACGTTCGTTCCAGATATTAGTGGAAAAGGTGCGCAGGAAGGTCTTGGCGGCGGGGGCCGCTAGAGGAGAGCCGAGATGGGCTGGTGGAGGATCACGGTTCTAATTTCTATTCTAACGCGGGAGTCAATGCGATGAAGCATTCATCCCCGGTTTCGGAGTCGAGACCGGCTACCGGTATCGGTTTACATCCTTGAGGGCGTTCGTGATGATTTTGTTCTGCTCAGAAGCAATCGATATGGTCGCAGGCGTTCATGAGCGGCACCTGCAAGTTTGAGTCGTGGTCTTTTTCGGAGTAGATGGTGATGGTGGCTGATTTGTAGTCATTGGGCTTGGCGAGCATGATGTTCTTCACGAAGGTCTGGGGGTTGCGATCGTAGAGCGGGAACCAGGTGCTTTGTATTTCGACCATGACAGTGTGCCCCACTTTGAAAACGTGGTCGACGGCGTGGAGGCTGAACCGGTATTCGCGGATGGAGTCAGCACGGATAGGGGTAGGCTTCTCGTATCCCTGAAGATAGCGGCCGCGGAAGATCTCCTCATTGATCATGAGCTGGTAGCCGCGCATCTTGGGGTCGGGGTCGTCGTCGGGGTACTGATCGACGAGCTTGACGGCCATGTCATTATCGGTGCCGGTGGTAGAGGCAAAGATGTCGGCCATGACTTCGCCAGTCATGATGAGATCTTTCTTCAGGACGGGAAGCTTCCAGACGGCGAGATCTTTGCGATCAGTGACGAACCGCTGATCTTCGGTAAGCCAGTCGTACCACTGCGAGCCGGGGCCGTAGGTAGGCTGAATGGGGCGATGGCGGTAGGGAACCGGATTGGCAGGATCGCTTACGTAGTTAGTCTTTGCCGACTCTTTTGGCTCTGTCCAACTCAGTTCGCTGTTGCCAAGAAGGTGGAGGCTGGTCGGTTGCGACTTTGCCGGGGGAAAGTGGGAGTAGTACTTCCAGGTGTTGGAGCCGGTCTGGAAGCTGGCGGTGTCTTCGAGATCGAATCCCGGCTCGTCCTTGAGGTAGTGGCCGAAGAATTTGGCCTCGATGTCTTTGCGGAATTCGTCGCCGATCGACCGGCCGTAATTGAGATTTCCGAGGTGGCGTGAGGACGATGACCAATAGCCGTGGCGCCAGGGGCCGAGTGCTAGATAGTTGTCGTGTTTCAGGTCGTGGGGCTCGAGAGTCTTGTATTCCTCCTGAGGCCCCCACATGTCTTCCTGGTCGTAGTAGCCGCCGACGCTGAGCGTGGGGACGGCGACAGCGGAGAGATGGTTTTCGACTCCGCGAGACGCCCAGACGACATCGTAGCTGGGATGGTCGAGGAAGAGCTTCCAGGTAGGAAACGGCTTAACTCCGGATTTCTTTACGTCCTGGGCGAAGGAGCCGCGCTCGAGGAAGTAGTCGTAGCCGTCTTTGGGTTTGCCATCTTTACCCTTGCCGTAGCTGACCTCGCTGTTTTTCTTGCCGGCTTCCATGCCGTAGACATAGTCGTAGCCGTAGCTCTGGCGGAATGCTCCATTGTGGAAGAAGTCATCGCCCTTCCACACATCGATCATCGGCGCTTGGGGCGAGATGGCTTTCACTGCGGGATGCGGGTCGATGCCGGCAGCCATGGCGAGGAATCCGGGATAGCTGGTGCCTACAAAACCGGCACGGCCGTTATTTCCGGGAATATTTTTGAGGAGCCAATCGACTGTATCGTAGGCGTCGGTGCTTTCGTCGACAGCCTTCGGATCCTTATGGTCCTCCTCGGGGCGGCTCATCACGAAGACGCCTTCGCTCTTGAAACGGCCCCGGATGTCCTGGGCGACATAAATGTAACCGTCCCGTGCGAGTTCCGGCCGCCCGCCGAAGAAAGACATGCGGTTAGTGCCATCGACGCCGTACGGCGTGCGTTGGATGAGGAAGGGCAGAGGTGCGGTGATGTCGGACGGCCGGAGGATGATGGTGTGGAGTTTGATGCCGTCGCGCATCGGGATCATCACTTCTGAGCGCTGGTAGTCGTGGAAGGTGTGGTGAACCGGGTCCCCGGTTCGCCTGTACACCGAGTCAGGATCATTCGACGCGACCAAAGTCGCGCCGCGGCCAGAGGTATCCAGCGTGAACTTGACGGTGATCTTTGTTTCGGGAACGGCGAAATCAGTCGGAGAACTTTGCGTGAGGGTAGTCGGAACCAGGCGGGCAGATTCGACGACAAGCTTGCCGTCCTTCACATAGAAGCTGAGGGGAATGTCAGGCTCGTTGGGATCAGTGTATTCGCCAGAGAGCGCGTCCAGGCTTGACGAGGCGGCCGCAGTCTGCGGTGCAGCGGGTTGGCAAAGGCCGACGGAGGCAATCAGGTTTGCGGTTGGGAACGAGAGTACAAAATACAGGGCTAGAGCAACAACTCGGGGTCGAGTCAAAGCAGGGTGACCTCCTGTTGCGAACTAATGTGCGTGACCATGATGACTGTGAGTGGCTGGGCTAGACATTTCTTCGATTGGCACGACGCATCCATCCAGTTCTCCGCATCCCTCGTGTTCAAACTGAATGGTTGAGTGGTGGATGTGGAAGTGGTCGCGCAGCACGTGATTCAGCTTCACCAGAATACATGCGCTCTCAGATGGTGGAATATCCGCGATTCTCACATGGCAGGCGAGAGCGTGGCTGTGTGAACCCAGGCTCCAGACGTGCAGGTCATGAACGTCCATGACGCCTTCCACGGCTTCCATGCCCGCTCTGATGTGGTTCAGTTCAACTCCGTGCGGCGTACCTTCGAGGAGAATATTGAGGGTTTCGCGCACGATACCGATGCTGGACCAGAGTATGAGGGCGGCGATGATCAGGGAGAGAACCGGATCGATCCAACTGTGACCGGTGAAAAGAATAGCTGCGCCTCCCACAATCACTGCAGCCGTGGAGAGTGTATCGCCGGCCATGTGAAGGAAGGCGCTTCGCAGGTTGACGTCGCGTGCGACGCCCCAGAGCAGGCCGGCAATGATGCCGTTCATCAGGACACCCGCAGCAGCCACCCACATCATCAATTTCGGTTGAACAATGACAGGAGCAGCCAGACGATGAACGGCTTCGATCCCGATCCAGATTGAAATGACCACCAGAGTAGCGGCATTTACAAAGGCTGCAAGCACCCCGGCACGCTGGTACCCGAAGGTCTTGGAATGATTGGCAGGGCGGGTCTGGAAATAGACGGCCACAAAGCTGAGCAGAAGGGCGAGGAAGTCGGAAGCATTATGGCCAGATTCGGATAGCAGCGCCAGCGAGTGGGCGCGAAGGCCAAAGATGAACGTGATCACCACGTAAGCCAGAGTGGCTACGAGAGAGACTCCGAGCACCGATTGTGTCCTGGAGGCGCCAGGAGCAGGCGCGGCGTGGACATGCATGATCTCAGTTTAGATGGAAAGACAGGGGACAAGGGGACGAAGGACCAGAGTCATAGATCCTGATTGCAAAGGGTAGTGAGTGATCGACTTCGGTTGACAAAGAGAAGCTAGCCGCGATCAGTGCTTAGCTTTCCCAAGTCGGGGCGTTTGCTCGCGGGGTACATCGGCAGGGAAGAGCGGAGGCCCGACCAGGATTCCGCCAGGACAATGCTGTTCTGCGGGTTGCCGGGTTGGTAGCGAACCGTGCATGGAAATCCGGCGCGAACCTGTGTGGGGTCGACGACCGTAAGCAGCGTGCTGACATCCTGGGAGCACTCGTAGTCCACGCCGGCGCTGCGGTAGCTGTATTCAAGCATGGTGAGCGGGCGACCATCGTCTATGGTGATCTCGCGAATGTCGAGCAACATGCCAT
Organism: Occallatibacter sp.; assembly: GCA_035606555.1. Lineage (GTDB taxonomy): Bacteria > Acidobacteriota > Terriglobia > Terriglobales > Acidobacteriaceae > Telmatobacter. The sequence goes on along the minus strand of DATNFD010000150.1, from coordinate 21,652 downwards.
CGACGAGGCGGCCTGATTGCGAAAGCAGTTTGCGGCGTGCGCGCTCAAGTTCGTCTTCCGTCGGCCTTTTGCGCCGCAAATAGAAGACTGCGCCCGCGGTCAGTCCGGCAATCAGGGTGATTCCGGCGGCCGTTTCCCAAGTGGTTCGGTTGCTGAGGAGGATCATCGCGAGAGAAGGTCGAAAACTTCCCAATTCGAGCATACCTCAGAGTGAGACCCGCTGTACCACAGGGAGAGAGAAGGAGGAACCGAAGGTACTCTGGGCGGTCGTCTTGCCCACTGGAACCTTCCTGTCTAGACTCGGCATTACTGGAGGAGCGAGATGAAGACTGGAGTTCTGGGGTCGGGAGATGTGGCGAAGGCGCTGGCGGCAGGATTGGCAAGTCATGGCCATCAGGTGAAGATTGGGAGTCGAACTCCCGCTAAGCTGGCGAGTTGGGTCGGCGAAAATCCCGGGATATCAAGCGGGACGTTCGCGGAGGCGGCAGAGTTCGGAGAGATGGTCGTTCTGGCGGTGAAGGGAACGGTGGCGGCCGAAGCGCTGGAACTTGCGGGCGCAAAGAATCTCAATGGAAAGACGGTTATGGATGCGTGCAATCCGATCGAGGATTCTCCGCCGGAAAAGGGTGTCCTTCGCTTCTTCACGGATATCAATGATTCTCTAATGGAGAGGCTGCAGAGACAGTTTACTGGTGCACGATTTGTGAAGGCATATAACTCGGTCGGTTCGGGATTGATGGTGAACCCGGAGCTCCAAGGAGGACGCCCGACGATGTTTATATGCGGAAACGACCCTTCGGCGAAGGAGCAGGTGACTCAGATCAACGAACAGTTTGGCTGGGACACAGCAGACATGGGCGGAGCGGAGGCGGCGCGGGCAATCGAGCCTCTCTGCATGTTGTGGTGTTTGCCCGGATTCCTGCGCAACGATTGGGTGCATGCATTCAAAGTGCTGACCAAATGACGACTGGACATTGTGAATAGATCGGAATCATGAGGTGGTCGGATGAGCACGACAGCTGCAGGCGCAACGAATGTAGCTTCTCGATTTGCGGCTCAAGCTCTGCTGGTGCGGCGCGCAGCGGTGCTGGGCGCGGGAACGATGGGATCACGAATCGCAGCGTTCCTGGCGAATGCGGGGATTCCGTCTCTGCTGCTTGATATCGTTCCCGAAGGAAACGGCTCGCGGAACCGGCTGGCGGAGACAGCGGTGGCGAATCTGGCGAAAGCGAAGCCAGCTGCGTTCTATGAGACGTCGCTCGCGGCGATGGTGACTCCGGGGAACTTTGAAGATGATCTGCCCAAGCTGAAGCAGTGTGACTGGGTGATTGAGGCGGTTGCGGAGAATCTGGAGATCAAACGGGCGCTGCTTGAGCGAGTCTTGCCACATCTTGGGTCTCAGGCCGTGCTGACGACGAATACCTCGGGGTTGCCAATTGCGCAGATTGCGGCGGGATTGACGTTGCATCGGGAGAGGTTCTTCGGGACGCACTTCTTCAATCCGCCAAGGTATATGCAACTGTTGGAGATCATTCCTTCGGCAGAGAGCGATCCTGGGCTGGTCGCGACGTTCGCCACGTTTGCGGATCGGGTTCTGGGGAAGCAGGTTGTGTTTGCGAACGATACGCCGAACTTCATCGCGAACCGAATCGGCGTGGCGGTGATGTTTACTGCATCGGCTCTGATGCTGGAGCAGGGACTGACGATCGAAGAGGTTGATGCGCTGACAGGGTCTGCTCTGGGCTTTCCGCGGACAGGGACGTTTCGGCTGGCCGATATGGTTGGGATCGACGTGCTGGCTCATGTGGCGACGAACTTTCCACAGGGTGTAACTCCAGGCGGATTTGGCGTGATCCTGCAGGAGGTTGTGAAGCGCGGCTGGCTTGGTGATAAGACTGGGCAAGGCTTCTACAAGAAGATGCGTGGTGCTGACGGGAAGGAACAGAGGTTTGTTCTGGATCTGAAGACGTTTGAGTATCGGCCGCTCGAGAGAGCTAATCTTCCGGCGCTGGAGATGGCGAAGAATGCGGGGACAGTGCAGGAACGACTGAGGCTGCTGCTGGCTAACGATCCGACGAAGGACAAAGCGGCGAGGTTTCTGTGGCCATTCCTTTCTTCGCTCTGGAACTTTGCGGCGGAGCGGATTGGCGAGGCGGCGAATGATGCTCCTTCGATCGACCAGGCGATGCGGGCTGGATTCAACTGGGAGCTTGGACCGTTTGAGTTGTGGGATGCAGCGGGAGTTCGCGAGACCGTTGCGCATATGCGGGAGTCCGGAGTGGCGGTCATTCCGGCTGTGAATGGGCTGCTGGATTCTGCTCCGGAGGCTGCGCGGGTTTCGTGGTATTCGCCTGATGGGCCGCAATGCTACAGCCCGATTTCGCAAGAGTGGGAACCGATTCCGCAGCAGCACGGACACGCGCGGGTGGCTGATTTCAGGCGGAGCAATGGAGTGGTCAAGAGTAATCCCGGTGCTTCGCTGGTCGATATTGGCGACGCGATCGGGTGCATTGAACTGCATTCGCTGAAAAACGCGATCGGCGGCGATGTGGTGGCGATGATCTCGTCGGTGCTGAATCCGAGTTCGGAAGCGGTGAAGAACTTCCGTGCATTCGTGATCAGCGGTGATCGCGACCGGTTCAGCGTGGGCGCGAACTTGATGCAACTGCTGCTTTCCGCGCAGGAAGGCGATTGGGAAGAGGTTGAAGGGGCGATCAGGGCATTTCAGCAGATGTGCTCGGCGGTGAAGTTCTGTCCGCGTCCTGTTGTGGTTGCGCCATTCAATCTGACGTTAGGCGGAGGCGCTGAAATTTGTCTGCATGCGGCGCGTCGGCAGCCTTACGCGGAGACGTATATCGGGCTGGTGGAAACGGGAATTGGATTGATTCCTGGGGGAGGCGGAACGAAGGAGATGCTGCTGCGTGCGGTCGATTTGGCCGCAGCGCTGGCGAAGCCTGATCCCAAAGATCCGCCCTCGAGGTTTGCGCAGTCGGCTGAGATGAACTCGGCATTAAAAAAGGCATTGGAAACGATCGCCATGGCTAAGGTGTCGACGTCGGCGGAAGAAGGACGCACGTTAGGACTAATTTCTACTTCGGACCAGATCACCATGAATCGCGAGCGGCTGCTGCTGGATGCGAAAGCGCAAGCAATTGCGCTGGCAGAGGCGGGATATGCTGCTCCGCAAATGCGGATGATTGCAGCTCCGGGAACCGCATCACTGGGCGCGTTGAATACGGGAATCTTCCTGATGGGAGAAGCGGGATTCGCTTCAGAACATGACATGAAGGTTGCACGATGGGTCGCTTACATCCTTTGTGGCGGGAAAGTCACCGCAGGTTCGCTGCTGAGCGAGCAGTACCTGCTGGATCTGGAGCGCGAGGCATTTCTTTCGTTGTGCGGCGAGCGGAAGACGCAGGAGCGGATCGCGTATACACTTAAGACCGGCAAACCACTGCGCAACTAGAAGAGGCGAAACGGGTTCGCATCGAGTTGGGCATGCGAGGCGCAAGAAGGCGCGATGAAGATCGCTGCGGGTATTCTGGTTGTGATGATTTCGTTTCTGGTGCAAGGGCATTCGTATGCAGGTGCGCAAGAATCGAATTCTGAAACGACCGCGCGATCGTTCAATGAATCCGGCAAAACGACGGTCGAGGGGAAGACGGTTTCATATCTCATTCGCCGTCTGCCCGTTGACTCCTTTCCTGATTTGCCGAACGTTGTGGCGAGCGCGCTGACGGAGCGCGGATGCCTGATTCCTCAGACGTATCAGGCGCATCATCCGGAGAACGTGATTCATGCGAGTTTTGATCGATCGGGATCCTCCGATTGGGCAGTGCTTTGTTCGGCGCACGGAAGGGTGGAACTGCTGGTTTTTTTCGCGCGCCTGCCTGGCAAGGCGATGACGGTTACGTCCGCATCCGAACATGAGCGGATCCAGAGGCATGATTCAAGCGGCGTGTATGGATTCGACTGGGGAATCGATCCGGTTTCGCCAAAGCAGGTGCGCGAGGCGCAGTCGGGTATGCATAGCAGTGCGCGCGTCGATCATGATGCGCTCGCCGATACGATTGTCAATCAGAAAACGGTCTACCGCTTCTACACGAACGACGAGTGGATGAAGCTGGATTTGCCGGAGTAGCTCAGCGCACTGCTGCTGCGGGTCGTGGCACGCTAGGTTTTCAGAAGCTCGAAGATGCCTGCTGCACCCTGTCCTCCGCCAACGCACATGGTCACCATCCCGTATCTGACGCGACGCCGCTGCATTTCGCCGAGCAAGGTAGCGGTCAGCTTCGCTCCTGTACAGCCGAGGGGATGACCGAGGGCAACCGCGCCTCCGTTGACATTCACTTTTTCCGGATCGATCCCCAATTCACGTATGACAGCGAGGGCTTGCGCAGCAAACGCCTCGTTAAGCTCGATCAGACCAAGGTCATTCAAATTCAGGCCAGCCTTTTTGAGCGCTTTTGGTACGGCATACAACGGGCCCATGCCCATTTCTTCGGGCAGGCAGCCAGCGACGGCATAACCCACCAGTCGAGCAAGCGGCTCCAAGCCAAGCTCCTTAGCCCGAGCCGCCTCGATCAGGACTGCTGCCGCCGCTCCGTCCGACGTCTGAGAGGCATTGCCGGCAGTAACTGCTCCGTGCGCATGGAAAACCGGCTTCAAGGCGGCCAGCGCCGCTGCGGTCGTGTCGGACCGGGGACCTTCATCCGCGTCAAAAAAGGCTTCTGTCGTCACCGGTTTTCCTGCGTTTAGTCCCGGGCTGACGGTTGTTACGGTGACTGGAACGAGCTCGCCTGCGAACTTCCCTGCCGATTGAGCTGCAAGAGCTTTTCGATGGCTGCCGAGGGAGAATGCGTCCGCATCCTCGCGGGAGATGTTGTAGTGCTTTGCGACCCGTTCAGCCGTGAGTCCCATGGTAAGCAGCGCGGCGGGATAGTTTTCAGCCAGCCACGGATTTGGTCTGGGCTTCAGGCCGCCCATGGGGAGAAGACTCATCGACTCCGCTCCGCCAGCCACCACGACTTTTTGCGCTCCCGACCGGATCCGCATGTCTGCCTGCGCGATCGCCTCCAGCCCAGAGGCACAGAGCCGGTTCACCGTCATTCCCGGCACATCCACGGGGAGCTGCGCTCGAAGCGCGGCCATCCGGGCCATGTTCCAGCCCGACTCGCCTTCCTGCTGGGCGCATCCGAGGATGACGTCCTCGACTTCAGCCTTGTCGAGCCCATGCACTCGTTCCAGGGCGCTGTTGATTGCGAGCGCGGCCAGATCGTCAGGACGCGTGGTGGAAAGAGCGCCTTTCGGGGCGCGTCCCACGGGCGTGCGCACTGCACTTACAACAACGGCTTCTGGCATGGCGTTACTCCTAGGGGAGAGATGCTCCAGCAAATGCAGACGAGCAAGATTTAGACGTTCGCCCCAGTCACGGTCAACTTGCGAGTGTTTGGGGGCCGGAACCGGAGGTATCGGTAATGGATTACAGTCAACTGGCGCCAGCGATTCCGGTGCCGAGGGGTACCCCCTCCCCCCCACACCCTGTGTTTGTTTTCAGTGGCTTACGCCGGGTTGCTGTCGCAAGTTATTGGATCTAAATAAGTTGATATGTAAATTTAAGAAACTACTTGGGTTTACGAATCTAAGGTGATTGCGAAACACTGTGGGCGCAATGTTGATCGGCGCGGATGTCCACCGGATTCAAGAATACAGATCAGAGTGCAATAAGCTGCAAACGCGCGAGAATATCAACCTGTCGGCGAATCACTGGGACAGGAAGTCGCGCCTGGCGGGCGTATAGCGAACGAGAGGGGCAGGGCAGAAATAATTACGGCCGGGATTGCTCCCGGCCGTAATTGCTTCATTGCCATGTGCGGCTTCCAGGAAAACTTAGGCCTTCGCGGTGATTGCCTTGAGGCGGGCATTGAGCCGGCTCTTGTAGCGAGAAACGGTGTTCTTGTGGAGGACACCCTTCTGAACGCTCTTGTCGAGAGCGGAGACGGTTTCGCGGAACTGGGTCTGGGCGGCCTTGGCATCGCCCTGAGCAATGGCCTCGCGGAGAGCGCGGAGGCTGGTACGCACGCGAGTACGATTGGTGCGGTTGACCGCGGTGCGGGTCTCGGTCTGGCGGGCGCGCTTCAGCGACGATACATGGTTTGCCATTGTGCTTCCTTCAATCTAAAGCCCTGATTTGTCAGGGAAAAATGGTGTGGGCGTGCTGCGTGCCCGGATGCGGGTCAGAATGCAGACACATCACATCCCTCGCAAGATTCTAGTCTACGGGAAAGAGCGGGTTGGGTCAATGGAATGTGCGCTGTCGAGGCTGGAGGGCCCCAAGTCCCCGGCGGGAGTGGAGAGGCCAGCGATAAATCCTAAGAACGCAAGATTTTGTCTGCCCACTGAAGGAATTTGGGCGCAGAATGTAGGCGGAGGATTAAGCCATGGAGCGCTTTATTCAGCTCAATCTCCGCAGCGATAGCGAGAAGGCCGCGGCCAACAATTCTCCCAACCCCGAGTACAGAGAGCCAGAGTCTGCTGTAGTCGGGAGCAAGCGACTGAACAAGATGCTGAAGAAGGCGGCGCACAAGGCCTCGACGGAATATGGCCGGGGCAGCAAGGGCGGCATCTTCTCGAAATAGGGCCTGAACGTCAAGGCAGTCCACAAGCACGATGATGACGGAAAGGCGCACACGGGACGGCGCGGAAGTCGACGACCTTATTTTCAGACTGCCCGCCCGCCGCGCCCAACTTCCTCCGATGGTGCGCAGGCGGAGTGTACCCCGAATGCGCTACTTCAATCCCCACTGGAACCCAGGTTTGAACCGAAGTTGCAAGTTTGGCCTTCTTCCGTGGAACGCGCCGTCCGATGTCTTTGAAGCAATCGCGGGACTCACCAATCGTGAAGGTTGTGGTCGCATCTCAGGTCTGTCAGATGCCAATCAGAAATCTTCCCAGGTGGCGTCAATCCGGTGGGTGGAGTGATGCTAATTCACTCGCAACCCGGATATGTGTGCAGATAGCATAAGGACACTTCCTGGAGGTTCGCTTGCGTCCCGCGCGCCATCTTCCGCCGGTGTGGCTGATGGGCCTCGCCAATGCCACGCTTGGCTTTGCCGCCGGGATCATGAACTTCGTGATGCCGCAGCTGATGGCGAGCGTGCACATTCCTGAGCCGAAGATCGCGCTGATCACGGCGATTGCCGTTTCGCCAAATTTCTGGTTTGTGCTGTTCGGGCCGATTCTGGATGTGCGGTTCAGCAGGCGATGGTATGCAACTCTGACTGCTGCGTTGTCTGGGATTGCTGCGGCGACGGCGGTGTCGAGCTTACGGCATCTGATCGTGCTGCAGGTTGCGATGGTGCTTTGCAACGCAGCGGCAATGCTGTCGAGCGCTGCGCTGGGCGGCTGGCTTTCGAACATCGTGCCGGATGAAGACAAGAATCCGCTGAGCAAGTGGATGAATATCGGGCTGGTTTGCGGGACGGGCTTGATCGTCGGACTCGGCGGCGAGTTGGTACGGGGGCTGGGCATGGTGCCCGCAGCATTGCTGCTGGGCTTGCTTGTGTTCATTCCGACTGCGGCATTTCTATTGATCCCGGCACCAGGGCCGGACGGACGGCTGGCAGGGGAGAGCTTTGCTCAGTTCAACCGCGAGGTTCTGTTGCTGCTGAAGCGGCGCGAAGTGCTGATGGTGCTGCTGCTGTTTTTGACGCCGTGCAGCTCATTCGTCCTGCCAAACCTGATGGGGGGGCTGGGAGCCGACTTCCACGCTTCGGCGAGAGCTGTGAGCTTTTGGGGCGGAGTAGGTGCGTTTATTCCAGGGCTGCTGGGGTGCTTTGTTTTTCCGGTGATTGCGCGGCGAGTGAGGCTTCGGTTTTTCTATCTTGCGAATGGAATTCTTGGGTGCCTGTTCACGCTGAGCCTGGTGATGATGCCGCATACGACGGCGACGTACGCTGGTGCGCTGTTTGGTGAGTATCTGTTCCAGGCGGTGGCGTTTTCGATTCAGATCGGGATCGTATTTGAGGCGATCGGACCGAATAACCCACTGGCAGCGACTACCTTTTCATTTTTATCGGCGGCGACAAATGTGCCGGTGACCTATGTGACTGTGATCGATGGACGGGCTTACGCGAAGGCGGGGATTACGGGGACGCTGCTTGTGGATGCTCTTATCGGGATCGGGACGTGCCTGATTGCGGGGGCTGTGCTGGCGCGCGTTGATGGTGTGAAGCGACGCACGGAGGCCGGATTAGCTGGGATAAGCGAGACGTTGCAGGATGAGGTGAGTGAAATTTCCTCGTAAGTAAGGCCTGGAGGGATCGAGATGCGCGTTGGTTATACGGCCGTCCTGGTGATTATGCTTTCACATCCTGTGTTCGCGGCGAATTCCATCACGGTGGGCGAACTCAGGACCACGATCGCAAGGCGGATTGCTGCGAAGGTGAAGGACGAAGATCTGGCGCGACAGCTTTCGTCCTTTTCACTAAGGGAGCGGCTTACCGGGCAGAGCATGGACTCAATTCTCTCCACGGGGACATTGGGCACGAAGACGCGGGAAATGCTGCAGGTTCTGGCGGATTCATCGGCATTTCTGGATCCGCCGGCAAGTGAGATTCCGCAACAGGCTGCTCCGGATTCCGCTGCGCAGCAGAAAATGATGAATGCCGCGGTCAATTTCGTCGCGGTGACCCTGCGGCATCTGCCTGATTTCCTGGCGAGGCGGGAGACTCGCAGCTTTGACAATAGCCCGCTGGTTGTGACGCACAGCGGATGGGCGCCTTCCAATCCGGAATTGCATCTGGCAGGGCAGTTCGTGCAGGAGATCACCTACAGGAACGGACGAGAAGTGGCAATTCATTTTGTTTCGAATTCGGGTGCGGATGCGAAACAGGGCGCATCTTCTCCCGGGTTGACGTCGACTGGCGAGTTTGGGCCGGTGCTGGCAGTGATCTTGCGGGATGCGGCGAAAGGGACGGTATCGTGGAGCCACTGGGAGCGGGCACAGCAGGGGCTGGTGGGCGTCTTTAATTACAGCGTGCCGAAAGCGGCATCTCACTACGAAGTCAGCTTTTGCTGCGTGCGCGGGAGCGAGGATGCGCAGAGCTACTCGGGATCCGATGAGGGAACTTCCAATTCGTATCATGGCACACCGGCATACGAGGGGAAACTGTTCATCGATCCGACCACGGGATCGATTTTGCGAATTACGGTTGATCCGGAGTTGAGTGCAGACGGCCCGATTCCGCGCTCGGAGATTTCGGTGAGTTATGGGCCCGTGGAGATCGGGGGAACTCGTTATATCTGCCCGGTGCATAGTGTTGCCGTATCAGAGGCACGCACGCGGCTGGGAGGAGATATGGGCGAACGTACAATCCTGCGGATCAACCAGGTAGAGTTCACGAACTACCATCGATTCGGCTCGAGTTCAAGAATCCTGGACGTTGAGACGAAACCGCAATAGAGCTGGGTTTACGGTGCAGGCGGTAACTACACGAATTCAGGCCCTCCAACATACGTCGGGTTGACGAGACGTGGGGGTTAACCGGTTTGGAGGGCGTATCGAGGTGGTGACTTATCAGGGGAATGTTTATAGAGGGTGGGATTGACGGATTTCGGCCCCGGCGCTACTCTCTCCCCATACATAGCCACTTGGTTGCCTGCGCCAATACGAAGTTTGCTGAAGGGACTTATAGCCGAGTGCGCTTATGCCTGCCCTGGTCGGGTTTCCGGCAGAATCTTCTACCCATTTCACTCGTCCAAACATCCAATCAACAGCCGCACTCTGCCTTTTGGGCAGGGCTACAGGAGGAATTCTGAACGCTGATCTGGAGATCACGCCAAATCTTGAGCCCCTTTTTGGGACCCGCGATGAAAACCTCAGATTGATAGAGGATTCACTCGGAGTCAGAATCGATTTAAGGTCTGACGCCGTGCACGTGGAAGGGCCGGACGAAGCGGTCGCCAGGGTCCAGCGAATATTTCAGGACTTCGAGTCGCTGCGGCGCCAGGGGATTAATCTTCACAACGGCGAATTGAACGGGATGCTCCGGCTGGTGGTCGCGGATCCGGCGGTGACTCTGCGCTCGCTTGCAGATGCGGGCAAGGCACGGTCGAACGGGATCAAGCGGACGGTGCAGCCGCGTTCCCTGAACCAGCGGAAGTACATCGAGGCCATCGAGCAGAACGATATGGTGTTCGGCGTTGGGCCGGCGGGTACGGGGAAGACTTACCTGGCGGTGGCCATGGCAGTGGCGGCGATGAATGCGAAGAAGGTGAGCCGGATTGTTCTGGTGCGGCCGGCGGTAGAAGCCGGCGAACGGCTGGGCTTCTTGCCGGGCACGCTGCAGGAGAAGGTAGATCCGTATCTACGGCCGCTGTATGACGCGCTCTATGACCTGCTCGATCCGGAGAAGGTCGATAAGATGCTGGAGAAGAACATCATCGAAGTGGCCCCGCTGGCGTTTATGCGCGGGCGAACGCTGAACGATGCATTCATCATCATGGACGAGGCGCAGAACACGACTGTCGAGCAGATGAAGATGTTCCTGACGCGTATGGGGAACAACTCGAAGGCTGTGATTACGGGCGACATTACGCAGATCGATTTGCCGAATCCGCGGAAATCGGGACTGGTGGATGCGATTAATGTGCTGGATGGCGTGGAGGGGATTTCGTTCTGCCACTTCGCGGATGGGGACGTTGTTCGGCATGCGCTGGTGCAGAGGATTGTGCGGGCGTATGAGGCCGGCAAACCGCAGCAGCAGGAGTTGCCGCTGTCGATGGGAGAGGGAATGGAGTCTCCTTCGGCAGAACAGCAGCAAGGCGCGCAACAGGCGGCGCACCCAGGAAAGCCGCAGTAGCTAAACCGGAGTTGTTTGATCGGGTGAGGGTCCGCTCTGATGGAGCGGACCCTTTTCTGCTTGTGGGATATGGGCTCAGCACGGGGTGACACCACTGTTCGTAAAGCCACATTGCAGGATCTGAACTGGCGATTCCCCGTCGTGTGGAACCGGTCGACTTTCTCTCCTTGACAGCTTAGGAGAGAGACTTGTACAGTCCTAACTTGTTTAGGAGAGATGGGGCATGCCCGATCAGGCACAGCTTCTTCCGGGAACTCTCGACCTGCTCATCCTGCGGGCGGTCTCACTTGGGCCGTTGCACGGCTACGGCATCCTGCTACGCATTGCGCAGATCTCAGGACAGACCCTGATGGTTGAGCAGGGGGCACTCTATCCGGGACTGTTTCGACTGGTACGGCAAGGACTTCTGAAAACGAAATGGGGCGTTTCCGACGCAAACCGGCGGGCCAAGTTCTACGAGCTGACGACTGCGGGGAGGAAAAGGCTGCGTGACGAAACAGAAAGCTGGAATCGGCTGGCGGCGGCCATTGCCAGTGCACTTTCTGCGCAACCGGGTGAGCTATGAGACTTCTCGACGCAATGCTGGCCCGCTGGTCCGCACTTGTGCACCGTTCGGAAATGAAGGATGAACTCGCAGAAGAACTGCGGGGCCACCTTGAGCATCGGGCTGACGATCTTGAAGGCAGCGGGATTTCACGGGCGGAAGCAGAGCGGCAGGCGCGCGTTGAATTTGGCGGGTTCGAATACTACCGCGAAGAGTCGCACGCGGCGCAGGGCTGGCAGTGGGCGGAAGCCTTCATGCGGGATGTGCAGTTTGGATTGCGGATTCTGAAGAAGTCGCCGGCGTTCACAGCCGCGGCAGTGATCACTCTGGCGCTGGGGATTGGAGCAAATACCGCGCTGTTCGCAATCGTACGAGGAATTCTTTTACGTTCATTGCCGGTACGAGCTGCGAGCCGTCTGGTTGTGATCTGGGATAGCAATCCGGGGGCGGGATTGAGCCGTGTTGGACCAAGCGGGCAGGACTACCTCGATTGGAGAGAGCAGAAAGTCCATGCGTTCGAGGATCTCTTTCTCTTTGAGCACGGCACCGGTACCGTCACAGGCAACGGCGAGCCAGAACAGGTGCCGGGGCTGCGGGTTACGACCAACTTCGGAGATTTTTTCGGGATTGTCCCGGTGCTGGGAAGAACGTTCCTGCCGGAAGAAGAAAGCGCGCGACGCACGCTTGTGATTCTGGGTTACCGCTACTGGCAAAGAAAGTACCAGGGAAATCCGGCCGTTTGCGGGCGCAGCTTGATCCTCAATGGCGAGAACTACACCATTATTGGGGTGCTGCCCGCTTCATTCGATGAGCTTTTTCCGGCGGATGTCGTTGTTCCTTTTGACCGTGGATGGCTGCAGCTTGCCGATTCTGATCTCGGCGTGTTCGGCAGATTGCGGCCGCACGTGAGCGCTCGACAAGCGGCAGCCGAGATGAGTGAGACGATGGCGCGCATTGCGCGGCGGCGGCCCGAGCGCAAGCATTTCGGTGCAGTTCTGGTGCCACTGCAATCCGTGCGCATGGAGTACATTCGGCCGGCTCTGCTGGTACTGCAGTGCGCAGTGGCATTCATTCTGATTCTCGCCTGCGCGAACGTTGCGAATCTGATGCTGTCGCGCGGGATGAGCAGGCGCCAGGAAATTGCGGTGCGCATTTCGCTCGGAGCGACGCGAAAGCAAATTGTCAGACAATTCTTAGTGGAAAGTTCTCTGCTGTCGGTGCTCGGAGGAAGTTCAGGACTGCTGCTGGCATTGGGAGGCGTGCACCTGTGGGGTCGATACGGACCAAGCCAGATCCCTGTTCCAAATGCGGCCTTCGAAGTGACGCTGCCGGCGGTTCATCTCGGGCTGAGCGAGATTGTATTCACGGTGGTTGTATCGCTTGGGACAGGAATCCTGTTTGGGTTGATTCCAGCGCTCCGGCTGTTCAGCGGGAATGTGCAGGCTGGGCTGAAGAATGGAGGTCGCGGAACGATCGGCGAAGCGCGGGGACGAGGAACACGCACCATTCTGGTGGTTGTGGAGGGAGCGCTCGCTCTGATCCTGGTGGTTGGGGCTTCCCTGATGATCAAGAGCTTTTCGCGCCTGTTGTCTATCGATCCGGGATTTGAACCGAACAGGCTTCTGACCTTGCGGATCAAGCTATCAGCCGATGCCGCGGGTTCTCCGTATCGGGATATCTCGAAGAGAAGCGCGGCGTTTCATGATTTTCTGGAAAGGGTGCGCAGCATACCCGGGGTGCAGTCTGCTGGTTTGACTGAGCTTGTCCCGCTCAGCCAGGACGACATGGATCGAGGGCCGTTTGCCATCCAGGAGAAGCCGGGGTCCGACGTCACGCTCTATGCCGATTATCGCGACATCAGTCCTCGGTACTTTCAAACGATGCGGATACCTTTGCTGCAAGGCAGGGACTTTGCGGAGAGCGACGACCAAAAACGTCCTCAAGTGATCGTGATCGACCAGACATTGGCGCGAGAGTATTTTGGAAGCGAGAACCCGATAGGAAGACATGTTGTTATTCCGTTCGGCTCACGTGCAGCGAGGGAGGTTATCGGAGTTGTCGGGGCCGTACGCGATACTTCTCTCAGCGGGACGCCCGAGGCCACCATTTACTTTCCGTACATGCAGGGGCCGCGCCAAAGTATGAGCATGGTGGTGCGTACGGAGATGTCGGAGGCCACGGTTCTTCCTGAGATTCACAATGCGATCTTGTCGGTGGACAGTAACCAGCCGGTATTTGAAGTCAGGTCGATGCCGGAGATCATGGGGAATGTCACGTCAGCTCCGCGGATTGCCTTTATCCTGCTCGACATCCTGGCTCTAGTCGCATTGGTTCTCGCAGCTATCGGTATCTACGGCGTGACGTCGTATAACGTCGGCCAGCGGACACAAGAGGTCGGAGTGCGACTGACTTTTGGCGCTCCGCCGAATGCGATTCTGTACATGCTGGTGCGGCAGGCGACGATGCTTACTGTTCTAGGCGTGACGACCGGGTTGGCTTGTGCGTTGGTGATGACCCGGCTGATGTCCAGTCTTCTCTATGGCGTCAGCAGCACAGATCCCGCCATATTCGTGGGAGCTACGGCTCTGGTTACGATGGTGGCGACCATCGCGTGCTATCTTCCTGCGCGCCGTGCAGTGCGAGTCGACCCGCTGATGGCACTCCGGTCTGAGTGAAGGCGGCTCGTTCGCCATCCTCCGCAACAAAGAGGATTATGCATTTGGTCTGAGGATAGTGCGCGTGGAAAATGCGGCGGCGGCGACCGCGCTGAAGAATCCCATCGTTTCTTGAGGGCTTTATCCATTTTTGGTTTGCCAGGCGTGCTGCGCTCCCCTGTCCTGTATACTCGCGGGCAATGAAGCTGCGCGAGGCGCAGAGGAGCTTAGATGACGATTTCCCTTACTCGACGTGGTTTGTTGATTCGTTCTGCTGCTGTGATTGCCGGTGCGCAGGTTTCCGGTGTGAGCCGCCTTTTTGGCGCAGATGCGGAGTCGAAGCCCGGTGTGCAGATGTACATGGTGGCTGCGGACTACAAGAAGGATCCGGCGGGAACGTTGAAGCAGCTGGCGGCGATTGGCTACGGCTACGTCGAAGCTTTTGCGATGGCGATCACGAATATTCCCGAGTTCAAGAAGATGCTTGGTGATGCCCGGCTTGGATGCCCAGCGGGGCATTTTGCATTTGGCTTCATGCCAACGGAGAAGGTGCTGGATCAGGCTGGAGAGCTTGGAGTGAAGTACGTGATCAGTTCGGTTCTTCCTCCCGGGCCGCTAAAGGAAGGCGGTGTGGGTGGAATCATGCAGAAGATGAATCATCTGACTGCGGACGACTTCAAGGGAATGGCCGCAACAGCGAACCAGATTGGGGAGAGCGCGAAGAAACATGGGCTGGTATTCGCGTATCACAACCACAACGTCGAGTTTCGCAAGTTTGATGGTGAGACGGGATACGAAATTCTGCTGAAGGAGACGGATCCGGCGCTGGTGAAGCTGGAAGTGGATGCGGGATGGATGGCCGCGGGCGGGGCTGATCCGGCGAAGCTGATTGCGGCGAATGCGGATCGGGTGAAGCTCCTGCACTTCAAGGACTTCAGCACGGTGACTCCGCCGATCAATGATCTGGGTCCTGAGGCGGGCGGTCATATTGTGGATCTCGGGACGGGGGTAGCTCCGCTGAAGGCAGCTTATGAAGCAGCGAAGAAGGCTGGGGTGGAGTACTTCATCGTGGATCACGATCCGCCATTCCACGGAAAAACAGCGTTGGAGGCGGCGAAGGTGGATTATGCGTATGTGGCGGGGTTGATGAAGGCGTGAGGCATTCCCTTTAAAATGAAAGGTGCCGGGGCTGTCGCGCGACAGTTCTGTGTACGATGATCATCTTTGACCCAGATCTGGAGACTGACCGATCCCCAGGCCAGAAGCTTAAAAGGTCATCGACTTCCACCCTCAGGGCTCATCCCGCGAGCAATCGAACACCGTCTGCGCAAACGCTGGCACGTTTTCTGCGTGACGCGCAGGGTGCCGTTAAGCTGCGCGGGCAGGTTACGGTTTTGCTGACGACCGACGAGGCGATTCGGCGGTTGAACAGGCAATTTCGCGGAAAGGACAAGGCGACGGATGTGTTGTCGTTTCCGATGTATTCCCCGGTTTCAAAAGCGAGACCGGGGGTACCCGAGCGAATTGCAGGGGATTTGGCGATCAGTGTGGATACGGCTCGGAAGCAGGCGGCGGGGCTGGGGCATGGGCTGGGGGTGGAGATCAAGGTACTGATGCTGCACGGGCTCTTGCACCTGGCGGGGTATGATCACGAGACGGATGATGGCGAGATGGCGCGGCGGGAGGAGAGGCTGAGAGCGAAGCTGCGGTTGCCAGTTGGGCTGATCGGACGAGCGGCTTTGTCGTTAGCTACCCATCCCACGAAGAAGCTGCGGAATGGATGGGGCACCCGGCGTGTGCGAAACGAGCGGAGTGAGCGCGCATGAGCATTGCTCGTTTTTCCTCAGGGGCTAAAGCCCACTCCTTCTCTAGTGTCCCTTTCGGCACGACTGAAGTCATGCCCTTATTACAAAGCCACCTTCGATTGAGCAATTTCAGAATCTGTGAATTCGTGCCCTGCGACAGCGCTATTGATAGGAGTCGCGCATGAGCTGGACGACGATTGTGGTGCTCGTGTTTGTGGCGCTGGTGGATACGTTTGCGGCGTATATCAGCCGGTTGTACTCGGAGTTCGGGAAGATTCTTCCGCGCGAGGTGCAGGACAATCTCGATCAATGGGAAGAGAACGTTGAGCCGCTGATCGGTCTGACGCGCGAACATGCGGCCTTGTGTGCGGCGGTGCTGCAGCAGTTGACGCTGGGGACGATTGCACTGGCGATTGGGGCGGTGCTGTTCGACCGGGCTCCGCATGCGGCAAGGCCGAATTCTGCGGAGATTGCGCAGGCAGTGCTGGTGGTTCTTCTGGTGCTGTTGTTCTGCAACCAAATCTTGCCAAACCTGCTGTTCACGCATACGAAAGGCAGATGGGCGGCGAAGCTGGTGTGGCCGATACGGCTGCTGCTGTGGCTGATGACTCCGATTACTGCGGTGATCCGATTCTTCTTTTCCCTTGCGGCACTTGCGGAGGCACCGGCGAAGCAGGATGAAGAGCCGGCGCCGGATGTGGAGTCGCTGCTGGAGGCGGGCGAGGAAGAGGGAATTCTCGAGGAGAGCGATCGAGACCTGGTGCGGTCTGCGGTGGAGTTTGGCGACAAGCTGGTGCGGGAGGTGATGACCCCGCGACCGCAGATCTTCGCGGTGCAGCAATCGATCACGCTGGAAACGTTTCTGGAGAAGTTGAAGGAGCATAACTACTCGCGCGTTCCGGTATACGACCGGACACTGGACTCGGTTACAGGAATTGCGTTTGCGCACGATTTGCTGCAGATCAGCGACGAAGAGGCGCGAAGCCGAACAGTTGCGAGCATTCAGCAGCCGGCAGTGTTTGTGCCGGAGACGAAGCGTGGATACGAACTGCTGCGGGAGATGCAGCGCGAGAAGCAGCATATGCGGGTCGTAATCGACGAGTACGGCGGAGTGGCCGGGTTGGTGACGATCGAGGATCTGCTGGAGGAGATTGTCGGGGCTATTCGCGATGAGCATGAAATGGATGCGCACACGGGCGATCCGCAGAAGGAGCCGAGCGGGGCATGGGTGGTGCCGGGAGATTTTCCTGTCGGTGAGTTGCCGCGCCTGTTCGGGGGCGAGTTCGAGATTTATGAGGAGTACGAGGCGACAACCGTGGGCGGGTTGGTGAGTGAAGTCGAAGGGCGAATTCCGTTGCCAGGCGAGGTAGTACTGCTGGAGCATAGCGGGCTGCGGATCCAGGTGGTGGCTTCGACGGATCGGAGAGTTGACCGGCTGAGGATTTATCCGCCGGCAAAGGAAGAGGCGACGGCAATGCCGTAGAGGCAGGGGACGAGGGAACAAGGTGACGAGGGGACGAGGGGACAAGGGGGCGAGGGGAACGAGACGGTAGGAGTTGGGAGCAGGGACATAGGGAGCGGGGACGTAGGGACACGATTAGAGGTAGGAGTGGATTGAATTGAAGTCTGGATTTGTGGCGATATTGGGACGGCCGAATGCGGGGAAGAGCACACTGCTGAATGCGCTGACGGGCGAGAAGGTGGCGATTGTCACGGCGAAGCCGCAGACGACGCGGAATCGGATTATGGGTGTGCTGGAGGTGCCCGCCCGCAAGAAGGTTCATCCCGCGGCGCAAATTCTGTTCGTGGATACGCCGGGGGTGCACAAGCCTGCATCGCAGTTGGATCGGAGGATGCTGCAGGAGGTTCATGAGGCCCTGGAGACACGAGACGTCGTACTCGTGTTGATTGACGCAAGCAGACGTGTGCAACTTGAGGCAGCAGGGGAACCGGCGCAGGCGCATCAGCACAGGTCGTCGAAGTGGGCGAGCGAGGATGAGTTTCTGTTTTCGCTGATCAAGGGGCTCGATTGCCCTGTGTTCCTGGTGCTGACGAAGATCGACCTGGTGGCAAAGGATGTTTTGCTGCCGCTGATTGAGACGCTGACGAAGCAATACAGCTTTGCGGAAGTGATTCCAGTGAGCGCGCGTAAAAACGATGGGCTGGAGATTCTCGTCCGCAAGATCGTGGATGCGCTTCCGGTGGGGGAGCGGTATTACCCGAAGGATCAGTACACGGACCAGCCTATGCGGTTCATGGTGGCGGAGTTGATTCGCGAACGGATTCTGGTGGAAACAGGCGAGGAGGTTCCATACGCTGCGGCGGTGGTGATTGAGCGGTTCGAGGAACCTGCCGCTGAACCGCCTCGCAAGAAGCCTGGCGCGAAGCTCCCTTTGACGCGGATTGCGGCGGCGATTTACTGCGAGCGGGAGGGGCAGAAGGCGATTCTGATCGGGAAGGGCGGCGCGAAGCTGAAGGAGATTGGGACGGGAGCACGGAAGCAGATTGAGTCGCTGCTGGGTACGCAGGTGTTTCTGGAACTGCACGTGATTGTGGAGCCGAACTGGCGGGAGTCGCGGGCGTTTGTGGAGTCGCTGGACTGGCGGAGACAGATAGAGGATTTGGCGGAAAAGCAGGGCGACGACGAAGGCTAGAGCATTTGGGAACTTCAGTGTACCTGTTCAATAACCTCCGATCAGACTAGAATTTGAGGTCAATGATTATCTCAAGGCTGGTCCTGAAGAATTGGCGGAACTTCCGTTCAGTCGATGTGCGATTTGCGCAGCGGGTTTTTGTGACAGGACCAAACGCATCCGGGAAATCCAATCTTCTCGATGTTTTTCGTTTTTTGAGGGACATAGCCAAACCTGGAGGAGGCCTGCAGAGCGCAGTCCGGGACCGGGGTGGACTGTCCAAGATACGGTGTCTCGCCGCTAGGAAGGAACCTGACATTGAAATCACCGTCGAGCTATCCGAGGAATGGTCAGGTCCTGCGATTTGGCGCTATGCAATCGGGATAAAGCAACAACCCCGAGGTCTCCGTCAGCCCATTTTGCAGTTTGAAAAAATCTGGAGAAATAACGAGTTAATAAAAGAACGGCCAGATGCCGAAGATAAAGCGGATCAGGAGCGACTTACTCAGACGAACTTGGAACAGATTAGTTCCAACGGAAAGTTCAGGGATATTGCGAAGTTCTTTGAGTCGATTCGCTATCTACATCTGGTCCCTCAGCTTTTGAGGCATCCAGAATCGTTTCAAGGCCCAACTATTCCAGACGATCCCTTTGGTCGGAATTTCCTTGAGATGGTCGTCAAAACTCCCGAGAAGACGCGTAGATCAAGGCTCAAAAAGGTTGAAGAAGCAGTCAGAGCTGCGGTTCCGCAAATGAGAGATCTAACTGATACGAAAGATGAAACCGGTGTACCACATTTGGAGGCGACTTACGAGCATTGGAGACCGAATGCTGGAAAACAACGTGAGGACCAATTCTCCGATGGGACGATCCGACTGATTGGTCTGTTCTGGTCTTTGCTAGACGGCGACGCTCCGCTACTCCTGGAAGAGCCAGAGCTCTCGCTTCACTCGGGCATTATTTCGAAACTTCCAGAACTATTCTTCAAGTTGCAGAGACAGCGAAGACGTCAGCTGTTCGTCAGCACTCACAGTGGTGACATGCTTTCTCAGAAGAGCATTGGCGGTGAAGAGGTCCTAGTTCTCACCCCTGATAAGGAGGGAACCGTCGTCGAAGCAGCGTCCTCGATAAAGGAGGTTCGAGATCTGCTTGATTCCGGCCTCAGCGTAGCTGATGCTGTTCTCCCTCGAACAACTCCCGGAAATCTAAGCCAGCTCGATCTCTTGTCATGACCGACATTCCGCTGAATCTTGCAGTTGAAGATGAGATAAGTGATTACGTGCTGCGGCGAATTCTGCGGGATGTTGAGGGTATCTCCATCGGAACAACCTATCGCAGAGGCGGCTTCGGATACCTTCGAAAGACTATTTCTGGTTGGAACAATGCCGCAAAAGGGATTCCTTTTGCAGTGCTGACCGACCTTGATCGTTATGTTTGCCCCTCTGAACTGATCAATGATTGGTTAACAGTTCCGAAACACCCCAATCTGCTTTTCCGCGTTGCTGTGCGCGAGGTCGAGGCTTGGCTTCTCGCGGATCAAGCCGCAATGGCGTCGTTCCTTGGGATCTCTGTTGATGTCCTGCCGCAGAAGCCAGATGATCTACCAGACCCCAAATCGGTTCTCGTTGAACTCGCGAAAAGATCTCGACATTCACTGATACGAGAGAGTCTTGTACCTCGGAGGGACAGCACGGCCAAGCAAGGGCCAGGCTACAACGGTTGTTTGGCTTGGTACGTGCAATCAGAATGGAAGCCCGAAGTGGCGCGGCAAAGCTCTCCGAGCCTCGATCGAACCTTACAAAGGTTTGCGTCGTTTTGTCCCCATTGGTGATCTCGAGAATAACTACGCGCCGCGGACTTTGCCGCGGCCGTTGCTCTTTACGGCGTACATACGGGAGTCGGCGGTGCCGATGATGGCGTGGACGGCGTTTTCAGGCGGGCAGGTAGCGACGCCGACGCTGGCGCTGGCCGTGAGTTCGAGCCCGTTGCTCATGCGAAAACTTGTGCGGATAAGTTCGCGATGTAGGTCGGTGGCGGCATCGAGTGCTTCGGCAGGTGAGGTTTCAGGCATCAGGACGACGAACTCGTCGCCGCCGTAGCGGAAACACATGTCTTTGGGACGGGCGATCTGTTTGAGACGGGCGCCTACTCGGCCGAGTAGTTCGCTGCCGATGAGGTGTCCGTGCGCGTCGTTGACGGACTTGAAGCGATCGAGATCGATGAACGCGAGGCTGACAGGTTTGCCGTGACGATGAGAGCGATCGACTTCCTGCTCGAGCACCTTGTAGAGATGACGGACGTTGTAAAGGCCGGTGGTGTCGTCGGTGATGGTGAGCTGCTGGATGCGCGCAACATCCTGTGCGTTTTCAATGGCGATGGCGGCGTGATCGCAGAGGATGTGGAGGAAGGCGATGGTGTAATCGCTCATTTGACTGGCGCGCGGGTTGAGAATCTCGATGACGCCTTGAACGCCTTTGCGGCCGCGAAGGGGCATGGCGATCACGGAACGGACTACGGTGCTGTCGGCCGCGAGCGTGTGCTGAAGGCGTGGATCTGCTTCTGATTCGGGCATGATCAGCGTCTCGGCGTGTTCGGCCACCCATCCGGCGACACCTTCGCCGATGCGGACGCGGAGATCGCGGAGGACGTTTTCGCCATTGCCTGCGGCGATGGCGTAGTAGAGTTCGGTTCGCGAGTCGTCCATCATCAGCAATGTCCACATGTCGGCAGTGATGAGGCGTTCCATTTGCTCGAGGATGGTGCGGAGGATGGTATCGAGGTCGAGGCTGGAGTTGAGGGAACGCGCAAGCTGATGGAAGACCATCAGGTCATCGAGGGGAATGCGATTCTCTGTCGACTGAGTCATCTATGCGCGCGAAGGGGAATATTTCGACTGCTGAGCAATTTTGGCACATGGGGGCGTGCAAATTACGAACGTGGGATATCTTTGGTCGGGGTGGGGGTGTACTTAAGTCACGAAAGGCCGGGGACGAGGGAACGAGAGATAAGGGATTAGGTGTGTAGTGTCAACAGATTGTTCCTGATGAGACCTGCCCTTGTAATAGGGGTTTGATGGCCCAGGCTGGTGTGCGGTCTGTGCCAGTTGTATTCATGCAACCAGAGTTGGAGCTGGTCGCGCCTCTGTTGGGAGTTC
>DATNFD010000149.1:0-5375 GCA_035606555.1 Occallatibacter sp. | reverse complement strand
ACGGATCGGGGAGCGAACAGATATTCAAGATTGCGTGTAGTCACTACGGAGAATCTCGATTATCTATCCCGCGGTTCACTCGGCAAAGCGCAAGCAGATTCCTTGCCTTCGCACCGGGGTTCAGCTGGCTGCTCAACAACTCGGGCAAGGCACCTTGTAAAACGCTCGTGCGAGGTAGGCAGTGACCGCATCGATGTCGTCATCAGTCCATTTCAGCGCTATATTGGTTTCCCAGCGCAGCACCTGCTTGCGGATCGTTTCGTAGTCCTTCCCGAGCTTGCTATCACGTTTGTAGACTTGCGTACCATGGCAAGAGATGCAATGCGTGTCGTGCAGCATGCGGCCGCGATCGCCATCGGCACCGGACGCGTTGAGGGATGCCAAAGTCAACCAAGCGGCCAGCAAGCCGATTCCGTGCAAAGACAACTTATTCTTTCTCCGGTAGTTCATTGCGCCTCCGTCTGTGTGCTCCGGGCTCCAAGAATCCTGATCATCTGGAGGCTCAGTCGCCACGAATACTGACGCAAGCAAGGCAATTCCACTTGATCAATATCAACGACGCGGCAAATCCAGCCTTGACATCCGGGACAGATGCACCCGCGGGTTCTGTGCAGACGAAGAATGCTCATCAAAGGTCGTCCGCCCTGCATGCCAGGAGCATCGCCTCCGAGCGAACTTGCCACATTGCCCGGCTGCAGGCAGCGCAGGCAAATAGAACTTGATGGATGCGGAAGGACAGGGAACAGGGGATGCGATCTGCATTTATTGCCAACGGCGGCGGTAAGTTCTGCCGGTTCGTTTATCTCTCAGAGCCTTGCTGCGCTCAGGGCCGTGCCATCAAAAAAACGCAAGTCTCTAGAAAAATTGGTTATTTCACCACGCTCCGAACATTACACAACGCTCCGCACGAACGGGCAAAACAGATCATCGCCAATGGCACGGCAACTGCATCGGTGAAACCCGTACCCACTGCATCCCTCATTGCTATGGAAAAATTGAGCGAGACGTTCAGGCGCAACTCCGACGGCTCCTGGACATGCATTGCGCTGGCTTCGTTGAACGGACCTGACGGACGTATCCAGGTGACGCCGGGGACTACGTTTGCGCCCGGCACCATATTTATGGGCGTGGAACTCGTCGCGTGGCTCGATGCTCAAGCCAAAACTGAGGAAGGTGGTTCCTCATTATCAGTAGTCACACAGGCCAGGACCTCACCAACCTGATATCGAAGCGATGGAACCGAGTGCGTTCGAAGCCGCACTGCACAAGAGAGGTTTCGTGCTGGTGGCCGATGACGCGCCCAAGAAGAAGCTGGTATTGAAGCAGTATCGTCGCTGGCAGAGGCAAAGAGCGAGAGTCCAGATGGCCGCCTCAACTCGTGGTAGATGATCCGGGAAAGCCTGGCGCCTGAATCTCTATGTGCGTTACCGTACATACGCTTCAAGCGCGGGCTTGCTAGAGTGAGGCAGGGGCTGCGCGCCTAGCGGCGCCCGAAGGCACCACAATCGGGCGGACGCACATCGCCAACAACGGAGAAACAATGCTGCACGCCTTTCTCACCACAAACCGCAGTGAACTCATCGATCGCTGCAAACAGAAAGTATCCAGAAGGTCCCCCGCCCCCAATCGCGAAGTCGATCATGGAATTCCTCAATTTCTTGATCAGCTTACGCAAACGCTCTACTCGGACAAGATGTCGGACACGGCCGACAGCCTGAAGGTCTCTGGCTCGCCGGACGGCGAGAACTCTTCGACTTCGGAGATTTCCGTCACTGCGGGAAAACACGGCAAGGAATTGCTTGCACAAGGATTCTCCGTCGGCCAGGTCGTTCACGCTTACGGCGATCTGTGCCAGTCAGTCACGGAACTCGCTGCCGAAAAGCATACGGCAATCAGCGTGGGAGACTTCCGCACATTGAACCGTTGCCTGGACAATGCGATCGCCCAGGCGGTGACCTCGTATGTGGGCCAGTGGAACAAGGAGATGCCCGACTCCGCAAGTCCGTCACTGGATAGGCAATTGGCATCGCTGGGAAACGAATTGAGCAATGCACTTAATTCGATCATTCTCGCCCTGGATTTGATCAGACAGGGTACCGTGGGCTTCGGCGGGGCTACTGGATCCGTCCTCAATAGCAAACTGGCCTCGATGAGCCATCTGATCGATTCGCTCGCGCAGATACGCCTGCAAATCGACCGTCCCACGCGTCCGCGATGACACAACCGTGGTGGTGCCGGCTGTTGGGCTGTCACATTTGAGGCGGCGAGCGGATCGACAGTGACCGCCAAATGTTATCCAGACTGCTTCCAGCCCCCTAGCCATTTCAGGTAGGCGCTGGCTTCCATGGGCTTGGCGATGAAATAGCCTTGCGCAAGACCGCACCCCAGCTGGCGCATATCTTTCGCTCCAGCGCACTGGCGAGAATGATCGATACGCGGACCCCGCTCTCACCCAGGTGGCGAACGAATTCCATGAAGCCAGCAAGTATCTTCAATTCCACCGCAGCGGGAGAGATGCGGCGGAGTCCGTGCTGGTTTTTGAAAATCATTGGGGAAGGAGTATTTCTGTTCGGCAGCCGCTTGGGTGACCCTTTGCGGCTGCGGGATTCTTTGCCTTGCTGCGATTCGAAGTCAAAAGAATCAGGAGGTATCCCCGACGATATATTACCAGTCCTGTGATGACTGTGCGCTACCTCGCATAGCAAGCGCGTCCGCCCCCTATTCTTGAACTGAAAAATGGAGGGCGGGCAGCGCTTCTCGGAACGAAAATAGACAACTAATTACGCCCCGAATGAACACCGAGATTCTCACCGATCGATGGGACGCCCCTGCGCGAGCCAGGCTTCAATTCCACCGGCCAGCGGACGAACGCGGCTGAAGCCTTTTTCCTTGAGTTTTTTCGCCACGACCGCAGCAGACGCTTCGTTCGGGCAATCGCAGTAGACGACAACTTCTTTTTCCGGATCCAGATCGAGTTGGCTGATATCGCGCACGTGGATTGCGCCATGGATCCAGCCCTGCTTCGCGCGATGTTCGGAGGTCCTGACATCAAGAATGGAGATGCCCGCCTCCTTCTCGATCAATTCGCCAAGCTCGTCGACCGAGATGCGAGACATGCGCATCTGCATCGCAAACCGGTATCGCTGCCACCATTTCAAAGCGATAAACGCTGCAATGCCGGCGAATACCATCACGAGAGCGTAATGGCCCAGGCTTTCCAATTCCAGAAGCACCGCGCTAACTGCGTTGTGAAACACTACGCCCAGGGTGACCGCCCCGCCCGCCCAAAACGCTGTGCCGATGCCGTCATAGAACACGAAACGGCGCACGCTCGTTCCGGTCTCGCCAGCGAGCGTAGTGGCAACCGCGGCGAATCCGGGAATATATTTGGAAACGATCAGCGAGGGCGCACCCCAGCGCGCATAGATCCGCTTCGTCAAGCCGACGCAGGAATCCGGAGACAGCGACAGCCTGCACATCTGTCGCAGCACCGCGGCACCGAAGCGCTTGCCGGCCACATACCAAAGCAAGTCCGCAAGAATCGCGGCCAGGGTGGCAACAGCGAGGACGGGAAACAAAGGTTCGCTCAGGTCCGTGGCAATAGCCGCCGTGACGATGATTGCCGGATAAGCTGGAACCGGCAACCCACCCTGATCGAGCAGGACGCTGAGGAAGACGACCCACAGGCCATAGACTTCGATGACGTGCAACAACGCTTCCACGGCGGAATGCTCAGTACTTGAAGAGACGCGCATGTCGATTGTACCGGCGATATTCCGGCCGATTCCA
This sequence comes from Occallatibacter sp., assembly GCA_035606555.1. Taxonomy (GTDB): domain Bacteria; phylum Acidobacteriota; class Terriglobia; order Terriglobales; family Acidobacteriaceae; genus Telmatobacter. The sequence continues at coordinate 1,586 of DATNFD010000149.1, read as the reverse complement.
GGCGGATTGCGGGATGCGTCAGCCAAACGGCAGAGTGCAACTGCGCAGGTAGTTCCGCGCGGCGACAATCACTGGTGCATGCGTTTTGGCGGAACGCTTTTGCTCGCGGCAAAGGTCTCACACGGCGCAACGATTGCGCCGGCGAGTTTGCAGCGAGCAGGAGCTCGTCTGATCTCATTTGGTTGCTTTGACCTCGCGACCCGGCCGGTCTTCAGGACCGCCGGACTTAACGGATGATCCTTCTTCTCAGGTTAAACGAGTACGACTTGGCTATCGCGATGCGCAGCTTCATCACATCAGACGGTCGAAGCCCAATCGATTGGACGATGGTATCGGTCGAGACAAAAAATAAAGGCCTGGAAAATCCAGGCCTTTTGATCGACAGGCATCACCCGGCATCAGACTTCCGCTTTTCTGATCACGAAATAGCGTTCACCCGATGGGTGAGTTAAGTGCGGCCCTTGCGTTACGGGCCTACCACGTTTTGATCGAGCGTGACCGCGGTCCCGGCCAGCAATCGGCCGTTGATGCTTGCGCCGGTTTTCATGGCTATCCCTGTTGCAGAGATGATCGTGCCCTTGAACTTCGACGTCGTGGCAAGATCTGCCGCAGAGGTGACCGCCCAGTAAATGTTCTCCGGCAGCGCGCCACCGGCCAGTATGATCTCCACTCCTGAGCTAATGCTGAGGGTGCCGGAAGTCTGAAAGATCCACACATCGTTCGCGCCACCTGTCAGCATGAGACTCGACGGTATTTTAACGTTCGTCGTCCACTTGTACTTGGCGGGGCCGAGATTGAGACCACCAATACTTCCAGCCCCCAGCTCGTTGTAGTCGGCAGCACGACTGTTGGCATCTGTCAATGCAGTGTTCTTGTCCGCTATCGCTGTTGTCAGCGCAACGGAGTCATTAGATGAGCATGCAGTCAAAGGAGCCGACGGTGCAGTGGCAACGTGTACCGACGTACCCACCCCGCCGTTGACTTCCGGGCAGGTAAGGCCAGCGATGAAACTACTGGCGGCGGGGCTCAAACCGACCTGCCCTGTAATTGCGGAGGTCGGAATGTTTGTGATGGCCGATTGCGCCAAAATTCGATAGTTGGCCGCCGTTCCCATCGTGACCGGCGCTGGTCCCTTGCCGGTGCCTCCTGCCCCGGTTCCTGCGCCTACTGATGTGACAGGGGGGAACGCAGTAGATCCACCATCGCTGCCGCAACCTGCGACAGCAGCGGTCAGAAGCATGACAAACCAAATTATCCACTTTGAATATCCGTCATATTTGATGTTCATTTTGTTACCCTATTGATGCACTGGTTGGCATCGGCCATGGAGTTGGCTCGTGCCGCTTCCGAATCAGTGCGGGTTGATCTGCAGGAGTACGACGATGAAAATCACGACGCAGCTTGAGGGATTGCGTGCATCCCGTCTGTTGGCTACCCAACTTAGGGCAGATTCGGCTGCATAAGGTCCAGCCGTCTGCTTGTACGCCCGGGTTATAGAGGCAGGCGCCCCTCGACTACCCGCCTCGAATCAAGAGATTGGCTATGCGGGGCGAGCTTTCGATCGCATGCCAAATGAGGGCAGCGAG
>DATNFD010000148.1:0-59270 GCA_035606555.1 Occallatibacter sp. | reverse complement strand
GCCTGCTTGGCCCCGGCTTGAATAACTGGGATCTTGCAGCTATCAAAAACACCAGGATCGCCGAACGGGTATCGTTCCAGTTGCGAGGCGAGTTCTTCAATGCCTTCAACCACGAGAGCTTCGGTTCGGGCGGCGGTAACGGATCCAGCAGCGGCGGCGTAGACAAGAGCCTCGCCGATAGCTCGTTTGGTCAAGTTACAGCAGGTCACGCACCACGCCGGATCCAGATCGGCGCGAAGCTGATCTTCTAAATGTGCATCATTTCCCGAACAGGCCGGAGCCCAACGCTCCGGCCAACGCGGCAGCTTCGGCTGCCGCGTAACGCTCCGGCCTGTTTTTTATGTCTCGCAAGGTTCATTATCTTCAACGGACTTGGCACTATTACTGTTTGTACGGGTCGCGCGGTCGGGGTAAAGAGCAGCGGGAGTCGGAATCGACATACCATCAGCGGTTCCTGAAGTCTTCTAGTGCGGCTGGTGCGCTTCGGGATTGGGAGCGGATTTCGTTGCAGGAATGGTTGACATCACCTTGAGCAGTCGTTCGTCTTCTGCTTTATTCAAGGTGCTGGCCTGGTCGAGTTCGCGCTTGGCCTCCGCAGCTCTACCCATTGAGCGGTAGAGCCGACCGAGCCGGTAGTGCGCATTCACATCTTTGGGATTGAGTTTGATCGCGGCCTGGAATTCCTTGAGAGCTTCTTCTTTTTTCCCTTGCTCAGCAAGAATGATTGCGAGATCGCGATGCGCCATGCCATCTGAGGGATCAGCTTTGACCACCTGTTCCAGTATTGGCCGCGCTGCGTCAGACTGATTCATTTGCATCCGGGCGTCGCCGAGGTAGAGCCTTGCTTTCAGGTGCTGCGGGTCGTTCGCAAGTTCCGCCTGAAATTCGGCTGCGGCTTCTGGATACTGCCCTTTTGTCCAAAGCAGGTATCCAAGCCCGAAGTGTACATTGGGCTCTTTAGGATTCGCCTTCGCTGCGGCCCGAAACTGACGAATTGCGCCTTCGTGATCCTTCATGTCATCGAGGGCTTCGCCCATCAACATCTCCGCCTCAGCCGAGTCAGCATTAAGCAAGACGATCCTATGGAAGGCCTCCTGAACACAGCCATATTGCTTCGACCACAAGCAACTGTGTGCCAGTGTCAGAAGGAGCGTCAGATTTTTCGGATCTTGAGTCGAGGCCTGCTTCAGCAGACGGGAAGCGATGGAGAAGTGGCCCAGCGCATATTGCGACATTCCGATCAGGATGGTGAGCTGCTGGTCTTCAGGATGCGACTTCCTCAAAGGCTCAAGATGGGCAATGGCCTGCTGATAGTCTCTGTTTTTGAAGAGAGCGAGGCCAAGGTTCAGACGCAATCCCGGCATTGCGGGATTCAGAGCCATCGCCTTCCTGTAATGCTGAATCGCTTCGGCATAGCGGGCCTGCTTGGACTCGATCAGGCCCATGTGTGCCAGCGGCTCCGGATTGGTAGGATATTGCTTCGCGAGCGCCTCCCAGGCCTGCTCGGCTTCAGCGAATCTTCCCTCGCGCTCGAGCGAGAAGGCAACCTGGCCCGGATCAGTCTGCGCAACTGCCTGAGTGGTCAGGGCGAAGACGATGCAAGCAGTCCAGACGAACGTTCTGAAAGGTCTGGATTGCGGAAGGGGGATTCGAGATTGCTCCGGATTCATGTTGTTATAGAGCATTTTAGATTCCGAACTGGATTCCTGCTTCGCGAGGATCCGGAATGCACATACATTGTGGACACTGATCTGGCAGAATGGGCGAGAATAAGAAGCAAGAAGGGACCTAAATATGTCACGCCGCCCTGGCGCCGAGATTGCCAGGATTCTCTTGGATCGCCGCGACTTCCTGAAGATTGCCGGATCCACCGCCGTTTTGCCTTCGGTTCTCCTCGCTCAAGCAAAGAGTCAGACTGCCAACGCTAACACGCCTGCCAACAATCGCATCAACATTGGTGTTATTGGTGTGGGCTGGCAGGGACCCGCCAATACGCAAGCTTTTCTGGCATTAGACGACTGCCAGGTGGTGGCCGCCTGCGATATTGACCGGAACCATCTGCAGGCCGCCGTCAAGCTGATCAACGAAGCGTATGGCAACGAGGACTGCAAGGCCTACCACGATTATCGCGAGTTGCTGGCTAATCCCGATATCGATGCAGTAATGATCGCCGTTCCCGATCACTGGCATGCGCTTGTTGCGATTGAGGCTGCGCGCCGAAAGAAGGACATCTACTCGGAAAAGCCGCTGGCTCACACCATCGCCGAGCAACAGGCCATTGTTCGCGCGGTTAAGCAGAACAATGTCATTTGGCAGATGGGCTCCTGGCAGCGTTCAAGTCCCATCTTCCACAAGGCGGCAGAGATCGTCCGTAACGGGCTTATCGGAACCGTGACGCACGTCGAGGTGGGCCTGCCAGGGGAAAACTCCAACTACGATCACATCCGTGAGGAGACTGCAGCGAAACTCGCCTCGGCTGGTCTGAAGGGAGAACTTGAGCAGATCGTTCCTGAAACCAAGGCGTGGGATCTGCTCGTTGGCACCCCTCCGGCAGAACTCGACTACGAAACCTGGGTTGGACCGGCGAGGATGGAGCCCTACATGAAAGCGCGGTCGCACAAGTGCTGGCGTTTGGACTACAACACGGGCGGCGGAAAGCTTCTTGACTGGATCGGCCATCACGGAGATATTGCGCATTGGGGATTGGACTTCGACAACACCGGGCCGGTGGAAGTGGAAGGCGGGGGAGATCTTCCACCAGCCAATGCAGTTTGGAACACGGCTCAGCACTATCGCTTCGAGCTGAAATATCCAGGCGGAGTCAGGATGACGGTGGCGGGCGGGTATCCCGACATCAAGATGGGCACCAAGTGGATAGGCACAGAGGGCTGGGTGTGGGTGGATCGCGACGGATTTGACGTCTCGAACCCGGCATTGAAACGGGGCAAGTATCTAGCGCGAGAGTTGAGGAAAGTAAAGCTCTACACCTCTGGCAATCACTATCAAAATTTCTTGGATTGCATTAGGACGCGACAGCAAACCGTCAACCCCGTGGAGGTGGGGCATCATTCAACCATCCCCGGCCACCTTTGCACGATCTCGATGCTCACCGGCAGAAAAATTCGCTGGGACGCCCGAGAAGAGAAGATTGTAGGGGACGAGCAGGCCAGTAAGTTAACCAGTCGCGAATACCGGGCCCCGTGGAAGATCAGCACGTAACTCATTCCGACCATTTCGCCCTTGAATCGCGAACGAGTAGACAATGCGAATCCCGCGGCCGAATGCGGTTGGAACTGGAAATTAACGGGAGTGTATGGCGGAGGGAGAGGGATTCGAACCCCCGGTACCCTTTCGAGTACAACGGTTTTCAAGACCGCCGGTTTCAACCGCTCACCCATCCCTCCGCGGCAGGCGGGAAGCCCTTTCAGTTTACTGTATTCCGCGACTTTGTTCCTGCCAGTCCTTCCGGCTGATTGGTTGCGCAGCGACGTGAAAGCTTTGAGCAGGACACTGCGGTCCATTCCAGCTGCGATAAGGTTGAACCCTGATTGCGCGTAGGCCCTGGCCTTGTCGGCGGTCGCTGCAAAGATCCCGTACGGCTTGCCATGCATTCGGTACAATCGCTGAACTGTAGCAACTCCGCCTACAAGCTGAGGCGCGTCGATCTGGCCGGAGATGCCGAATGAACCGCTGAGATCATATGGACCAATGATGAGCGCATCCACCAGTCGAACCCGCGAGGCCTGCAATCTCCGTAATTACCGGACTGTCGATCGTAAGGATTGTGCCGATCTTCCATCCGGCGGTTTGCAGCCACTTTCTCGCGGGCACTCTAGCTCACTCCCTCGGCCCAGAGACCAGGTACTCATAACTGACAAATGCAACCTTCGCACTGTCGGGTGACCACGACGGCACGTTGTTTGTGCCCTGACCGCCGAACAGCTTGGCAAGAACCTTGACCTTCTTGCCTGTAATCGACATGAGGTTCAGGGTGACGTCCTTGTCCGGCGGATGACCGGTTACACCTTTCTCATACGCGACGAACGACATCCATTTTCCGTCAGGGGATATGTGAGGGAACCAGTCGTTGGTTTCGTCGCTGATGACCTGCTCCTGCTGACTCCCATCAGGATGCATGCGCCAGATCTGCATGTGTCCGGTGCGCTCAGAATTGAAGTAGATCCACTCGCCATGGGGTGAGTACTCGGGGCCATCGTCGAGTCCAGGTGCTGTCGTGAGCCGTTTCTCGTCGCCGCCATCAACGGGAATCGAGTAAATATCGAAGTTATCGCCGCGCTGACCCACGAATGCCAGTGTCTTTCCGTCCGGCGACCACCCGTGCCAGTATGAAGGTCCTGTGGGAGTGATTTTCTTCGGCGTTCCTCCGCTGATGGGAAGGGTATATACCAGGGATGTTCCATTCTCAGTTGAGTCGCTGATCGCCAGCATTGTGCCGTCGGGAGAGATGCCGTGATCGTTGTTGCATTTCACCTGAGAGCCTGTGCTGACCTTCTCGGGTTTGCCGCCGTTTACTTCGAGTTTGTAGATTCCGCCGTCCTGGTTGAAGAGGAAGTAAGAACCATCGCGCGACCAGTTGGGAGCTTCGAAGTGGGCTGGGGCGACGTAGGCGACACGGCGGTCAGCAGAAGCGATCGGCACCGTCTCCAGAGTGCTGTAAAGCACGGGCTTTTCAGTCGAGGATGAGAGGCTCTCGACTTTGACGTTTGAAAAGACCGCCGTCTCGCTGGCATGTTTATCATGCGCGCAGACTCCGATGCCGACGTAGAAGCTGCCGGTAAGGGGCAGTTTTGTTGAGGCACCTGCGGGTTGCAGCTTTCCATCCGGGCCGGAAACGAAGGCGTAGAAATAGTCGCCGCGCTTTTCCAGGCGAACACGTTCTGGTCCGGCGATATTCGACTGGATTTCGTGATCGTCTGCACCGGCTGAATCGCGAAACTGCAGCGACGTGAGACCGTCGCCGTGACGCGCGATGTCAACGGCAGGCGAGTTGCCATCGAGGCTTTGGCGGATTATCACTACAGCTTTACGATGGTTGTTTCCCTTGTCGCCAAGGAACGTGATATCAGCGGAGATCGCCAGGTCTCCGGTCATCTTCTTCCAGGCGAACTGGAAGTCGTCCGTGCCGAACCACATGTTCTCGCCGCTGCCGGTGACTGTGTAGGTTTGCTTCGCAGGGTCGAAGATCGTCGAACCGGGATGAAGAACCGTGCCGACGTCTTGATGTGCGTCAAACGCGCCAATGCTTCCGGTCTGCGCCCAAGCAGCCCACCCACCGGCCAAAAGTATGAAGATGCAACATGACACAAACAGCCGCCGATTCATCGTTACCCTCCCATGTTTCCGGCGGGATCATTTTCGCGCATCTCGCGCCTGTTCGTCTTGCTGCCACCGAGCTGGAGCCGAACAGCTAGCGAACATTCAGTGAGCGCAGAACTGCCCGGCAGTGTTACAACATGAGTGCATGCCCAAGCGAACAAAACCAGGTACGGCTCCTCAACCCGGGCAGCCGATAAGTCTGCGCACCCTGGGTGAGTACCTCAACCTGTCGCCTGCGACCATTTCCCTGGTGCTGAACAACGCTCCCGGTGTGCGGTCCATTCCGCAGGAAACGCGCGATCGGGTCACGGAGGCTGCCGCCAAATTCGATTATCGGCCCAGCTTTTTTGCCCGTTCATTGCGCAAGCGCCAGACGTTCACGGTGGGCGTGCTTGTACCCGAGCTCAGCGACAGCTATGCGATGCAGGTGCTGAGCGGCGTGGAAGAGCACCTCATCGAGGAAGGTTACTTCTACCTCACCGCCAGCCATCGCCGCAAGCCAGATCTGATTGAGGAGTATCCCCGGCTTTTCATGGACCGGTCGGTGGAGGGATTTATTTTCATCGATACTGCGTTGGAGAAGAGCGTGGGATCACTGCCGGCGGTTGCAGTGGCCGGCCATCAGAAGATCGCGGGTGTAACAAATGTCGTGCTCGATCAGAAGAGAGCGGCAGAGCTGGCTTTGCGTCACCTCTATCAGCTAGGACATCGGAAGATTGCCTTCATGCGGGGAGGCAGCCATAGCTCAGACGCAGACGATCGTTGGGAATGCCTGATGAACGTGGCGCGGGATCTTAAGCTGCAAGTTCCTCCCGAACTCACCGTGCAACTCCGGCTCCGCGTCTCCACTCCCGAACTGGGCTACGAGCCAACGAATGAATTGCTTCAGCGCGGAGGGGAATTCACCGCGCTCGTTTGCTATAACGACATCGCCGCGATCGGCGCGATTCGGGCGTTGATGAACCACGGCGTGCAGGTTCCAGACGAGGTTTCTGTGGTTGGATTTGATGACATCCAGAGCGCGGCCTTCCACAACCCCAGCTTGACCACGATTCGCCAGCCTCTGGACCAGATGGGGACAACGGCAGCCAGAATCCTGCTGCAGCGCATTCGCGGGCAGGCTACCTTCCCTGATTTTGTTCCGATCCATCCCGAACTCGTCATCCGCGAATCGACTTGTCCGCCGAACCTGAAACGTACACGGATTCGGCGGGTCTGAATCCTCCAATGCGTGGAGCCGTCCACCAATCTTCCAACAGGACCATTGCTGTTCTTCATCCTGTCTTCGCACTCACCGGAGTTCTGCATGTTGTGGGCGGTGCGCTTCTGCCGTCTTTGTCAGCGCGATTTCACCTGAGCGATGCGGATTCCGGCTTACTGTTTCTTCTCTACTTCGCGGGGACGTCGATTGGCGCGCTTTTGTGCAGGGGCAATTATGCACGCACTATGACCGTCGGATTTATAGCGATGTCATGTGCCTGTGCCGGAGTTGCTGTTTCGCCCCGCGCTTTACTGTCGCCCGCCTTCTTTCTGCTTGGAATCAGCGTGGGCGTACCGATGTCGGCTGTAACGTTGTTTACTGGACGCAGATTCTCCGAACGCTGTGCACCGCTGCTCACGTTCCTTAACTTCACCTGGAGCCTGGGTGCGCTGGCGGCCCCGCTGATTGCGGCACGGATTCTAACCCGCCATGACTATCGGTTCGCGTACGGCGTCTTCGCAGTTGCAGCACTCTGCGCCGCATTGGCGTGCGGTTTGACGCTTCGCGATGGACCAGAGCCGGCGAGCTCTTCGTCCGCGGAGTCGCGAACGCAGGCGCTCTGGCTCGTACTCACGTTCGCGTTGGCCGCATTTCTTCAGGTGGGGATCGAAAACACGGTTGCGAGCTGGCTGCCGACGTATGCCCTGCGCACCGCAAACAGCGGAGTCGTCCTCGCCGCGGTCTCTTCATCGTTGTATTGGGCGGGATTTCTTTTATCTCGCGGCGTCTGCTCTTTTATCCTTCTTCGCGCCCGGCCGTATCTCGTTTTCTTGATTGCGATCGCGGGCGGTCTTTTCTCTGCAGTCCTGCTGGAGTCGGCGACCGGCATGGGCCTGCGCAATGTTGCGATGTTTCTTCTTGGTTGCTCGCTCGCGCCCACCTACCCTCTTGTGCTCGCCGGATTTTTCGCACGTACACGCCACACCGCAGATTCCAGGTGGATTTTGTTTACTGCTGGCTTTGGCGGCTCTGTACTACCGTGGATTGCGGGCAGAGTTTCGAGCGGCACGGGAAGCATTCGCGCAGGGATGCTGGTTATTCCTGCGGGGCTGCTGATGATGACTCTGCTGATTCCAACGCTGCGAGTCGCACATCGAAGCTCTGTCATCGACTGATTCGATGACAAAAAAAGGGGAACGAATCGCGTTCCCCTCAATGGTGATGAATAGCGACCTGGAATGCGGCTATTTCTTTCCTTGCAGTTCATCCGCAAGTGCGTTTGCACCGTAGAGCTTTCGCAAACCCTCGATCATTCCGGCGGAATGCACTGCGACTGCTCGGTTTTTCGTGCCGTCGTAGACGAAGTCTCCGGCGAGCGACTCAATGTTGCCATCGAAGATCAGGCCGACCAGTTCGCCATCGCGGTTCACGACAGGCGATCCGGAGTTGCCGCCGATGATATCGCCCGTAGAGACGAAATCGAGCGGAGTCGCCAGATCGAGTTTGCCCAAGGCAGCCTGTTCTTTTGGCGTGAGATCGAACGGCGCCTTATTGCCAAAGCTGTCGGCGCGATCGTAGAGACCATAGAAGGTCGTGATCGGCGGCGCGATCGTTCCGTTGTACGGGTATCCGTCTACTGTTCCGTAGCTCAGGCGAAGCGTGAACGTCGCGTCGGGATAGACGTCCTTGCCATAGACGAGGAAACGGGCCTTGCCGAGCTTTTCACCTGCGGGCGTCAGCACACTGCCGACGGTGTCGCGCATTCTTCGTTGCGTCTCACGCAGGATCGGATCGACTCGCCGCGCAGCCATGATCATGGGGTCAGTGGAAGCTGCAATCGCGGACTCTCCACCCTCGAGCAGAGCCTGTCGTGCCGCAACGTCGCCCGTTTTCGTTCCGTCAATCAAGGAATCGACGGTGGAATCCACCGTACCGCCCTGGAGTACTGCGTGAACGTAAGGGTCGGATTTGCCGAGCTTCTCCTGGGCCAGATTCAAGGCCGACTTCATAAAGAGTTTCTCGGTGGGAACCATGATGGGCGCTGGCGACAGCATCTGGAACTTCAGCGATTGCAGATTGGCATCGTGGAACTGCGGAAGACGCTCGCCATCAGGCTTCTTGATCTCTGCGACGTACTGCACGAGCTGCAATGCAATTGTGAATAGCCTGCTGTCGGTGCGACGAAACAGCTGGTAGCGAATCGCCGGCTTCACCTGCTCTTCAGCCTTGGCGATGGTGTCCCAGACACCTCCGTACTCTTTCTTCCATTCTGGATTGGCGTCGATTTTCTGTCGGAACTCATTCTCTTCCGCCTGCTTCTTCGCAATTAGATTCTTGTCGGCAAGCGCTTCGCTGCGCCCGATGTAGACCTTCAGGCTGTTTTGAAGGCCGAAGATCGTACTGCCGACCTGGCGTGCCTGTTCGGGGCCTTGTGCCGCGTACGTCTGCGCCGCCGCCAAACGCCGTTTCAGGTATTCGGTCACCGCCGGTTCAACAACATCGCGCTCGACCATCAACTCCGCCATCGTGTCCTGGCGAGAGGTCGATCCGGGATGGCCCGAGATAAAGATCAGTTCGCCGGGTGCGGCACCCTTTACGCTCCATTTGAGGTAATTGTCGCAGTGGATCGGTTTTCCGTTTTCATAGACACGGAAGATGGCCATATCCAGGTCGTAGCGCGGGTAGGTGAAGTTGTCCGGATCACCGCCGAAGAACGCTGCCTGCTGCTCGGGAGCAAAGACCAGCCGAACATCCGTGAAAACCTTGTACTGATAAAGCCAGTACTCCCCGCCGTCGTAGAAGGAAACTACATCGGATCGGTCGCCGGTTTTGTCTTTGCTTTCCTTTGTGATTGCGGCGATCTCCGCCTCGCGCGCCTTCAGGGCCTGCTTCTCATCCTTCACGCCCTTGGCCGCACCTTGAACACGCGCCGTGACATCCTGCATCCCGACCAGCACGTTGATCTCGAGATCGGGCGACTTCATTTCCTGCTCCTGAGTCGCTGCGTAGAAACCATCGCGAAGGTAGTCGTGTTCAGCAGTGGAGTTCTTCTGCAGTTGTCCCCGGGCCACGTGATGATTCGTCAACAGCAGTCCGTCGGCACTGACAAAGGAGCCCGAGCCGCCATCGTTCAGCCGTACACTCGAAAGCCGCAGATGATCGAGCCATGCCTGTGATGGGTGAAAATTGTACTTCGCCGCCAACTGCTTCAAGGGCGGGTTGTCAAAGGTCCACATGCCTTCTTCGGCGCGGATCGCGGGCGACGCGGCGATGAGCGCCGCAGCTACAAATGCAGTACAGCGAAATGAAAGTGCAGACATCAAAAAATACCTCGCAAAATCAATCAAAACGAGCAACAACGAACTCTATCAGCATGCGTTGATCGCCAGCAATCACGCGCATCACAGGACGTATGTGTCTGACTTTCGTTTGCGAACGGTGCTTTTGAGCCGTCACATTTTCGGAATTACCAGCACTTCAACTCCAGAAGGCGCATCCTTCTGGTGGTACACCTGCTCTGTTGCTTTGGTGAACTGGTCTGGCGACGCATTGGGAATATCCGTAAAAACCTGCGGATTGCGGTCCGTCAGAGGAAACCACGAGCTCTGTACTTGCACCATAATGCGATGCCCGCGTCGGAAGGTATGAAACAGGTCCGGCATCGAGTAATTCACGTCTGTCTTCTTCTCCGGGACGAGTGCTTCCGGTTTTTCCCAGCTGTTGCGAAATTTTGCTCGGAAAGGCTCGCCGCGCAGCAGTTGCTGATAGCCGCCCATCAGCAGGGGAGGTGCGTCGAGGATTCGCTTGTTGGGGCGGCTCTCGTCACTGGGCTCCGGGTAGTCGTTGGGATAGACATCGATCAGCTTCACGTCGAAGTCTGAATCTGTGCTTGAACTCGCTACCTTTAATTTCGGGGAGATCGGGCCGGCAATGGTGACATCTTCAACGAGAGGGTCGCTCACGTACGTCAGCACATCCGTTCGCGTGCTTGCGAATCGCTGATCGTCGACCATGTAGCGCTGCGGGACTGTGTTGGTTGTGTACCCCACAAACGGGACCGGATGATTTGGATCGCTCTCGTAGTCATCCCGGCTTTGAACCTCAGTCGGCGGGTCAAAGCTGAGCTTTCCCCCTGCATGAAAGTACAACGTTTTGGGCGCGGCCTCTTTTGGTGGCCATTGATCGAAGTGCCTCCACAAATTTGTTCCGGTTTCAAACACGATGGCCTTGGGTAGAGCCTCGCCTTGGCCCTTTAAATAGTGTTCGAAGAAGGGGAATTGGATGTGCTGCTGAAAGTATTCGCTGGTCTTTGAGCCGAATTGCAAATCGCCCAGGTGTGATCCCTCGCCGCGGGCCCAACCCCCATGGACCCATGGGCCCTCAACAAGCGTCGTCGGCGTGTCGGGATTGAACTTCGAGGTCGCGTAGAAGGTTCGGTATGGGCCACTCAGGTCCTCCGCGTCAAACCAGCCACCGACTACCAGCACTGCGCATTTCACATTCTTCATGTGCCGCGACAGATCACGCGCCTGCCAGTAAGAGTCGTAGGTGTCGTGGTTCATCTGGTCATTGAAGAGCCAATTGGATCCCTTCAGATACTGCTTCTCGAGGTTGGCCAGGTTCCCCGCTTTGAGGTAAAACTCGTAGGTGTCCGGAGTGCCGAAGTCAAAGGGCACCGAGGGTTTCGGCGTTTGCGGTTCACTTTGCGGCCGGAAGAATGCGTAGAACCCGAAGTTCGCGGAGAGCATGAATGCTCCGCCGTGATAGGCATCGTCGCCCATGAATAGATCCGTCATCGGAGCCTGCGGGCTGGCGGCTACCAGCGCCGGATGAGAGTCGATCATCGACGCTGATGTGTAGAAGCCTGGGTACGAGATTCCCCAGATGCCGACTTTTCCGTTGTTGTTCGGTACATGCTTCAGCAAGAACTCGATGGTGTCGTAAGTGTCAGAGGCGTCATCGACATCCTGCGGACCTTTTTTGTTGTCGATGTGCGGCCGCATCTCGATGAAATCGCCTTCGCTCATCCAGCGCCCGCGGACGTCCTGATAGACGAAGATGTATCCGCCCTTCTCAAATTCGTCGGAGGGGCCAAGGCGTTTGGGGTACTGATCTTCGCCGTAGGGAGCCACGCTATAGGGAGTGCGATCCATCAGGAACGGATAAGGGCCCTTATCCTGGAACGCGCCAAACTTCGGCACATACACGGCCGTGAAGAGGTGCTTGCCGTCGCGCATGGGGATGCGGAATTCGTACTTCGTGTAGTGTGAGGGGACAAAGTCCTGCGCCGGAGGATGTTGCGCGGGTGCGGCCTCCTGGCTAAATCCCGTGCCGATCGCGAAGGAAAGAATCGCCAAGGCAGTAAGGGGAAATCGCAATTTCATCATTTCCGGCGGATCTCCTGAAAAGATAAGCGTAACGCAGGCAGGTCCCCGATTCTGATGGAGCCCAGCGGAACGCAATTGAGACAGAGCGCGCACTTGGTCGCGGAAGGGAAGGCGATGGTGGTAATGTGGTGCCGAATCGATTGACCTCAGATCTGAGGTTTCAAAAAGGAGACCCCTTGCGCCCTGGACGCAGTTTACTGATTCTTTCCTGCGGGCTGCTTGCAGCTCTTCCATTTATCCAACCAACGCGGATCGCGGCACAGGCAGCGCCGGATATGCCACCGGCCCCTCACGCGAAGCAGGTTCATCTCAAACATGTCCTGGTGATCGGGCAAACCAAGGGTTTCGAGCACGATTCAATTCCTGACGCAATGGCCGCGGTCTACAACATGGGCAAGGAGAGCGGGCTCTGGGATACGGTGATGCGCACCGATACCGAACTGTTAACCAAGAAGGACCTGGGCCGAAACGCGAAGAACCTCAACTACTTCGACCTGGTGATCTTCGCCAGCACGACGGGCGAACTCGATCTCGATGCCAGCCAGAAGCAGGATTTTCTCTCGTTTGTGCACGACGATGGTAAAGGGTTCGTCGGAATTCATGCGGCACTGGATACGAACTACCAGTGGCCGGAATATGGCGAGATGATTGGCGGCTGGTTCGACCAGCATCCGTGGATGACGTTCAATGCGCCGATCATCAATGAAGATCCGGATTTTCCGGCGGTTCGCCACTTTCCGAAGTCGTTCGTGAAGTACGACGAGATCTATCAGCCTAAGGATTGGTCGCGCGACAAGGTCAATGTTCTTTTAAGTCTGGACCCGAATAAGCTGAACTACGCCAACAATCCGCGCGTACATCGCACCGATCATGATTTCGCTGTTGCGTGGAGCAAGATGTATGGCAAGGGGCGCGTCTTCTACTCGACCCTCGGACATACTGAGGAGTCATGGAATGATCCCGATGTGCGCAAAATGTACTTCGAAGCTATCAAGTGGGCTCTTTGGTTGACGAACGGCAGCACGGCAACCCATCCGCGACCGGCAGCAACACAATAGAGAGTGACATCTCTTAGACTTCACTCGAATCATCGCTGGGGTTCATTCTTCGAGACGTAGACGTTTACATGTGTGCCTTCGTCCTAAGAGAATGAATCCCGTCGCACCTTGGGCCGCTTACGTCAGATCGCTAACTACAACCGGAAACCACATTGAGACATTCTTCCCCTCCTTCCATCAGCCGGAGAGATCTTCTCGCCTCGGCCGGACTGCTCATCGCAGGTCACTCGGTCAGCCGCAAGCTCATCGCGCAGGCGAAGCCCTCCCGGAACGCAGATCATACGCTTCGCATCGAGCCATGTGATCTGGAGATCGCGTCCGGTGTGACGGTCAAGACACTCTCGTACAACGGGAAGGTCCCCGGACCGTTACTCAGACTTCGGGAGGGAGTGCCGGTCACGATTGATGTGACGAACGCAAGCACCGAAGCAGATATCGTTCACTGGCACGGGCTGGCGATTGACTCACTGAATGACGGGGCGATGGAAGAAGGGTCTCCGATGATTGGGGCCGGGCAGACGCACCGTTACAGCTTTACGCCCAAGCCGGCAGGAACGCGCTGGTATCACACCCACGCAGGCGCGTACGGCAATCTCGGGAAGGGCACCTATACCGGACAGTTCGGCTTCCTGCTGATTGAGGGAAGCCAGTCGACGCCGCAGTACGACATGGAGGTGAATCTCGCGATTCATCACTGGGAGCCTTCATTTGTGCCGATGGTGGAGACGATGCGAGAGCAGTCGGCGAATACGCCGCTGACGAGCGGTTCGGATGTGGGTTACAAGTACGCGACCATTAATGACCGCATGCTCGGTTCTGGCGAGCCGATCAAAGTGAAGAAGGGCCAGCGCGTGCTTATGCGACTGCTGAATGCCAGCGGCACGGAAAATGTCGTACTCGCACTTCCGGGACACCGGTTCAACGTGATTGCGATGGATGGCAATCCGGTTCCAAAACCCACCAGTGTCGAAGTGCTCTCGCTCGCGGTTGCGGAGCGCGTGGATGCGATTGTAGAGATGAACACGCCGGGTGTATGGATCCTCGGATCCACGCTGGAGAAATCGAGAAAGATGGGCCTCGGCGTAGTGATCGAATATGCGGGCCAGTCGGGAACGCCAGTATGGAAGGACCCTCTGCCATCAGAGTGGGACTACACACAATTCGCAAATGCGACCACTGCGCCTGAGCCGGATGGGTCCTTTGTTCTTACGTTTCGCGACATCGGCCCGCAGAAGGGGTCGCAATTCGACACGTGGACCATCAACAACAAATCCTGGCCGGAGATTGAGCCCCTGAGTGTGCACGCCGGAAAACGATATCGGCTTGTCTTCCGTAACGGCAGCGGTGATCAGCATCCGTTGCACCTGCACCGGCATACGTTTGAGGTCACTCGGATCGGAAGCAAACGCCTGAGTGGACTCAAGAAAGATGTCATCAATGTGATGCCGCTGGACACAGTCGAAGTGGATTTCGTAGCTGACAATCCCGGCGACACGCTCTGGCATTGCCATCAGCAGTTGCATATGGATTATGGGTTTATGCAGCTGATTAAATACGCGACATAGTTTCGATTCGGCCTTGCGGCTGAAAACAACAGATTTAGAACATCAGGGGTTTCACGCATTGAACAACTTGAAAGGGATTCGAGCCGCTCTTTCGATTACGGCAGCCATTACAGCCATCTCAGTGGCATGTGCGGTGGGAACAAGCGCAAACGCCGCGGATCACAGTGTGAAGCAGTCGCAGGTGGACACGCCCGCGCCGAAGGATCCCGGGGCAGAGTCTTATGCACAGCACTGCGCCATCTGCCATGGCGATCAGCGGGAGGGTAACCTGCCGGGATTTCCGCCGTTGCTCGGCATCTCGCACCGGATGCCGAACGATAAGATCGCGGATCTGATTCACACCGGCAAGGGCCGCATGCCTGGTTTTCCGGGCATGAAGGATGGCGAGCTGACTTCGCTGCTGCACTTCCTCAATACGGGCGAATCGGCGCAGACGACTGCTGGGGTGGTTGGGGCCGGCGGGACTCTATCAAGGGTCGGAGCAGCGCTCTTTCAGCAGAACTGCGCCTTCTGCCATGGTCGTGATGCCATGGGCGGCGAAACGGGTCCGGACCTGACGCAATCGAAGCTGGTGCGCAAAGACCGTACCGGAGATGAGATTTCCAAGGTCATTCACGAAGGCCGGCCCGACAACAAGATGCCACCCTTCAACTTCTCTGAGCAGGAGACGCGCAGCATCATTGCATTCATCCGCGAACGGGAGGCCGACGCTGTCGCACATCCGGGAGGCCGTCGCGGGGTATCGGTCGAAGACCTGCAGACCGGAAATGCGGCTGCGGGGAAGCGCTATTTTGAAGGCGCCGGCGGGTGTGCGAAGTGCCACTCGCCTACCGGCGATCTTGCCGGGATCGCGTCGCGGCACGAGGGGCTCGAACTGGAGGAGCGAATGCTCTATCCGCGCGATGCGAAGAATCACGTCACAGTGACGCTTACGTCGGGCAAAAAGATCTCGGGAATCCTTGCCTATCAGGATGAGTTCACAGTAGCGCTGACAGACGCAGGCGGGATCTATCACTCGTGGCCCGCAAATCGGGTTCAGTTCAAGATAGACGACCCGGTCGAGGCGCACGTCGAACTCTTCCCCAAGTACACGGACGACGACATCCACAACCTGATGGCTTATTTGCAAACATTGCGCTGACTCGTCGCGCCGCTTTGAGGTCTCATCGATGAAGTTTGTGAACGACCGCTTGCTTTTATTGTTTTTTGGCTTGTCTGTTGGTTTGTGTGCGGCTGCCAATACAGGCGCGCAGGACCTTGAGAATGCGCAGCTTCTCCATCCTCCAGCAGATTCGTGGCCGATGTATCACGGGGATTACTCCGGCCGACGGCATGTGAGTTTCACGCAGATCACGCCGCAGAATGTCGCGAACCTCTCGCTGGCATGGGTGTACCAGACCAACCAGCAGGCGCAGATCAAGTCTTCTCCTCTGCTCGTAAATGGTGTTCTGTACTTCACCGTCCCTGACAACATCTGGGCAGTCGATGCGCGATCAGGGCATATGATCTGGCACTACAACCGGCCATCAACCAAGGGTGACCATATCGGCCAACGCGGTGTGGCCATGTATAAAGGCTGGCTTTACTTCGCGACGCCAGATTGCCACCTGATCTCGCTTAACGCAAAAGATGGAAAGGTGCGTTGGGACAAGCTCATCGCCGATGTCGAAAAGGGCTACTGGACCACAATGGCTCCGCTGGTTGTGAAAGAGCACGTCGTCGTCGGTGTCTCGGGCGATTTGGATAACCTGACCGGATATTTGCGTTCGTTCGATCCGGAGTCGGGATCTGTCCAGTGGCAATGGAACGCAACTCCACCCGCAGGCACGGCGCACGCGACAACGGGCGGCATGACCTGGATGACCGGCACGTATGATCCGGAGTTGAACCTGCTGTACTGGGGCACCGGCAACCCCACACCAGTGCTCAATGGACAGCCGCGCCCGGGGGACAATCTTTACACCTGCAGTATCGTTGCGCTCAATCCGGATACCGGCAAACTCGCATGGGGCTTCTCGGTTTCACCGCATGACACACACGACTGGGATGCGGTGGAGACACCGGTGCTCGTCGACGGCAACTTCCATGGTCAGCCGCACAAGATGCTGATTCAGGCCTCGCGAAACGGCTATTTCTTCGTGCTCGATCGGACGAACGGGAAGAGCCTGCTGACGATTCCATATGGACCGGTGAACTGGGCTTTGGGGATCGATAAGGAAGGACATCCGATTCCGAATCCCGCGAAGGAACCGGCGCCCGATGGCCGTTTGATCGCGCCTGATGAGGGCGGACTCACGAATTACCGCGCTCCGAGCTTCGATCCCAAGACAGGTCTGTTTATTGTGGATGCACACCCAAGCTGGAGTATCTACTTTGCGAAGCCTGCCGATGGTGCATACGGATGGGCTGGAGCCGACTATGGGGTGTGGGGTAAGGGAGTGATCGAGGCAATCGATTATCAGACGGGAAAGATCCGCTGGAGCCATCAGTTAGGCGAAGGTGGCTCAGGAGCAGGAGTGATGACGACGGCCTCAGGGCTCACGATCACGGGCGATTCACACGGCAACATGGTGATTTTGAATACAAGCGATGGAAAGACGCTATGGCACGCGGGGCTGGGCTCGCCGATCCAGAGTTCGCCCATCAGCTACGAACTCGACGGCCGTCAGTACATTGTCAACAGCAGCGGAGGATCGCTGTTCGCCTGGGCGCTTCCGGAACATCGAGAACAAGCGCAGAAACGCTGAGATCTGAACCTGCTCAGGAATCTCCACGCAGCAACAGTAATCGTGCTGGGTCGAGCATGATGTGCCAGGGCTGCGGCTGTGAGTACAGCGTGCGCCAGAGATCCTTGGGTACGTCGGCCTGAATATGCGCAGGCTCGTCTGGTTGGGGCGGTCGGTGCAGCCGAAGATAGAGGGTCATTTCGTGCGGGGCTTCGTTCGTACTTACCAGCCAACTTGGGAAGACATTGTCTCCCCTGTAGTTTTCGACGAATCGGATCTGATGCGAGCGGTAACCGACGTGGGTCACAGTGGAATCGACCTCGCGCGGAGTTGAAAGCTCGCAATTCCAAGCAGGGATGGAGAGCCTACGAGCGGCAAGTGCCATTGCCGGCGCGATGTTTTTGCAGCCGGTCAGCCGCGCTGCAGCAACGGTGCCAGGATCTTCAAAGAGTTGGTGCTTCGGGCCGCTGGCAATCACGCTGCCGCGATCGAGCACGAGCAGATCCGTACAGAACCGGAATGCCTCTTCCATATCGTGCGTGACGAAGACGACCGGGCCATTGAAATCCGCAAGGGCTCTTCGAAGCTGCTCCTCTGTCTGCCTGCGCAGGTGAGGATCAAGCGCTGCGAAAGGCTCGTCGAGCAGCAGTGCGTCAGGACTGGTCGCCAGACAGCGCGCGATTGCCACACGTTGGCGTTGACCGCCGGAAATCTCACGGGGATATCGGTTCGCGAGATCCGCGATCTGCATGGAAGCCAGCTGTCGCTCGATACGGACTCTGCGTTCTTCGGCTGAGAACCGGCGCAGGCCGAATCCAACATTTTCTGCGACCGTCAGATGTGGGAACAGCGCGTAGTCCTGAAAAACAACGCTAATTCTTCGTTGCGCAGCTGGGACATCGATGCTTGAGTCACTGTCGAACAGAACGCGATCATTCAAGACAATGCGGCCTCGATCTGGCCTCGTGAGCCCCGCAATAATCCGCAGCGTCATTGACTTTCCGGCACCTGAAGGGCCGAGAAGACCAACGGCTCCCTGAGAAGCTTTGAGCGAGAGTTCCAGTGTAAAGTTCTCAAGCCGTCGCTCAGCACTGACCTCAAGACCGAACATCCCCGGCCCAACGTCTGGATTTCGAGGGGGCGGAACAGCGACACTCGTCGCCGTGCTTGCTCCACTGTTGTTGTCGATAGGCAAAGCCGGCGCTGATTTGCGCTCATAGTGCAGAAGGCGAATAATGGCGAGCGACAGAACGACAATCAATGCGACCCAGCGCAGCGCACCTCGCATATCACCGCTCTCGGCGGCAGAGAAGATCGCGATCGGCATCGTCTGGGTTCGTCCGGGAATATTGCCGGCCAGCATCAGCGTTGCCCCAAATTCGCCCATGGCACGTGCGAATGCCAGCACCGTGCCCGCGAGTACGCCGGGGCCGGCGAGTGGCAGTTGTACCCGGCGAAAGACAACCCACTCCGATGCACCGAGCGTCCGAGCGGCTTGCAACAGCGTGGGATTGACTTGTTCGAGCGCTCCCAGCGAGGTGCGGTACATCAGCGGGAATGCGACAACGGTAGCGGCAATCACCGTCGCCGGCCACGAAAAGACGACGGTCACACCGATCTTCTCGAGCATTTGCCCAGTGAAGCTTCTTCGTCCGAAAATGAGCAGAAGAAAGAATCCGACCACGGTCGGCGGCAGGACGAGAGGCAGCGTGAGGACGCCATCAACCCACGCCCGCAGAGGCCCCCGTACCTCGTACATTGCCCGCGCAGCACACAATCCCAGAAAAAACGTGGCAATCGTCGCCGTGCAGGTCGTCGCAATGGAGATGATGAGCGGAGATGGGTCGAACGGAAGCTGCACGGTTAGGCCATTCTAAATCCGTGACGCTCGAAGATCGCCCGTGCTGCGGGCGATCTTAGAAAGTTGATGAAGTCCCGGACGGTCGACTCGTTCTGTGAGCCTTTGATCATGCCAACGGGGTAAACGATGGCGTCGTGCGATTCCTCGGGTGCAACACCTACCACTTGGACAAGTTTGGAAGTTTGCGCGTCGGTCGCATAGACAAGGCCGGCGTTCGCGTCACCGGTCTCTACGTAAGTAAGCACCTGGCGGACATCTTTGCCTAGCACAAACTTCGATTTAAGCTTGTCATAGAGATGAAGCGATTTGAGCGTCTGCTTTCCGTATTGCCCGGCAGGCACACTTCCCGGATCGCCTAGCGCGATTATATGAATTTGATTTCCGGTCAGGCCCTCGAACCCTCTCAAAGCGGAACCGCTCGGCGCAACAAGAACAAGGGAATTGCGGAACAGGTTGCGACGTGAACCAGCGAGCAGCAGGCCTTGCGCTTCGACCTGGTCCATAGGCTTTGTGCCCGCTGAAATGAAGGCATCAACAGGCGCACCCTGCTCGATCTCTTGAGCAAGCGTCCCGGAGGCTCCGAAGTTATTGCGGAAGTCGATCTCATGATCGCGCTTGTAGGCGGCTTCAACTTCGGTGACGGAATCCTGAAGGCTGGCTGCAACGGAGAGAGTAACGGTGAGGTTCCGCGCGGGATGGCATGCGCTGATCAGAAGAGTGAGACAAAACAGCGCGAGATGCCACGAAATCTTGTGAAGTTGAACTTGGAATCTTTCGGAACTCATCCGGTGCAGTCTACCTCGTCCCAATCGGAACGTGCAGCGGACAGAAGAAGAGGGGCGACGGAGTGGTCCGCCGCGCCTCTTTCCAATGCAGAGTCTAGAAATTCAGCTTCGCTCCGAATTGCAGCACGCGCGGATCCCACGTGGTTGTGGGTTGACCGAATGTGCTGTTTCCAAAACTTGAGCCAATGTTGTTGAATTCCGTGTGGTTGAAGGTGTTGAACGATTCCGCGCGGAATTCGAAGCTCGTGCTCTCGTGAATCTTGAACGTCTTGTACAGCGAAGTATCGAAGTTGAAACGTCCCGGACCGAGCACGATGTCTTTGCGCGCATCGCCGAAGCCGTTGTTAGGACCGCCAGCCCAGACAGGTACAGGAGCGGAGAAGACTGACGTATCGAACCATTGCGTCGGTTTCTTCAGATAGCCAGGCCTCCGGCTTACATCCGGCCGGTTCGTGTAACCGCCGCCCAAGCCGATTGGGTCATAGCTCAACGACAGTCCTGGCCCTTGATTCGCGATGATCGTTCCGGACTCGGCTGTCGCTACACCCGCAATCTGCCACCCTCCCAGCACGGAGCCCACGAATCCTTTGCTATGCGCAAAGATCGGCAGGGCGTACACGTAATTCGCACTCAGGATGTGGCGACGATCGAGCGCTCCTGACCCCTTGTCGTACTTCAGGTCCCACGGATTGCTGACCGTGTTGAGATCGTAGGTAGTGATGTCGATCTCGTGCGACCACGTGTAGTCGATTTCACCCGTCAGACCATGCTTGCCCTGAGCGCGTAAGCCTGTCTGGAAACCGTTGTAGTTCCCGTTTGTAGTGTTCTCTTCTTGCGTAATCGACGAGTACCCCTGGAACGTGCGGTAGAAATCCGGGTTCGAGAGGTTCGTTCCGCCTGGATTTGTACCGCTGTTGTTATTGGGGTCGCCGGCGTTCGCACGGATGTTCAGCGGCGTGGTGACCGGATAGTTGTTGATCGGCCGCTCGATGTTCTGGTGCCAGGCCGTATTACCGACATACTGAATCACCCAGATCACGGAAGGCGCGAGTTGCTTCTGCAATCCCAGGCTGTACTGGGCTACTGCCGGTGCCGGGTAATACGGATCGAGGTTGGTCATGGAAGTTGGAAAGAACGGCGTGCTTGCCGCAGCCCCGGATACCCAGCTTGTATGAGGATCGGAGACGTACACATTCGACGCCTTCGGGTTATAGGCGAACGGCGGGTTAGTTGCTGCATTGTAGATGTCGTTGCCCTGCATCCGCTCGTAGAAAGTTCCGGCCCCACCACGTAAAACGGTAGTTCCGTTTCCATGAAGATCCCACGAGAACCCGACTCGTGGCTGCCAGGTGCCGTAATAGTTCTTTACCAGGCCGCGCTGCGTCCCGTTCTGTCCGGCCATCTCAATGCCGTTCAGATAAAACGGTGTGTTGCTGACGACGGCAAAACCAGGGCCATTCGGGTCGAGGATGCCGTTCGAAGCATCTCCGGAACAGGGGGTCACGACTGTCCCTGAACTGCAATCCCAGACCGGTGCCGCCGACGGCGAGTACGCGGCAGGATTGAAGTTGGCAACGGCATTGCTACGCTCCCATGCATGGGGCAGGGCATCGAAACGGAAGCCCAGTTGCAGGCTGAGGTTTTTTCTCACGTGCCAGTTGTCGTTTGCGTAGACCGAGTAAGTCTGGTTGACATAGTGGCGGATTGGCAACTGCTGGAATTGCGAGTAGCTACTGGCCAGTCCCATGAGCATGTCCATCATGCCGTCACCCGATAGGTTACCGAAGCTGAAGTTGCCCTCAGGATCGCCGAAGAGCTGCTGGTTTTTCGTGTAGCGGTTGTAGCCGAATCCGAACTTGAAGGCATGCACACCGTGGGTCCAGGAGATGTCGACCTTGGGATCATAATCCTGCGCGGCGTTATGCCAAGGCGCCGAGCCCATGTCCTCCGCCGTGTTGTACGGGTTTCCGAACCCCGTAATCCCCGGCAGCGAATTGGAGCCGTTGTTGAAGAATCCGTTTACGTTCCAACCGCTGGGCAGCAATGAGTTTTCGCTGTTGGTGATGTCGATCGTGTTTCCGTCATAATTCATGCTGGCTTCGACCAGCAGGTTTGGACTGATAGTGCCGCTGATTTTGATGGCAGCGGAATTCGCGGGGTTCGCGAGAGTACTGGTTACCGTGTTGTAGCTGTACCATAGCCAGCCCAGCATTGGCGCCGCATTGCCTTGATTTACCGCATTGTGTTCGTAGTGCCCCATGATTTGCCATTTCGGTGTTATCTGGTGGTCAATACGAACGATATCGTCACGAACTTTAATGGGCGTTTCTGCCTGCGAAACCACTTGGTCGTTCGAGTTGGAAGGATGCGGAATCACACCCGTTCCGAAGTAGAGCAACGAGTTTGGATCGAACAGCGCAGATGGGATGACATTGCCCGGGAAGCTGCCCCCTGGTGCTAACCCCAGCGATGCAAGCTTTGCGTTGAACGCCGGATCGTTGACCTTCGGAACCCTCAGCGTTGTATCGGAAGCGTATGCCGGCGCGACATAGTGCAGGTTCTGCCCGGCTGTCGGAAAGTCCGCTGCGGGCAGGGTATTGACTAGGGTCGGCGTACTGCCCTGGATCAGCTTGCGCCACTCCTCGTTCCAGAAGAAGAACGTCCTCCGCGGATGCTGCCAGGGAAGTATAGGGCCGCCAATATTTCCGCCGAAGATGTTGTAGTTGAGCTTCTGCCTTGGAGTGACATTGTTTCCGGGCGTGACGTTCTTGTTAAACCAGTTGTTTGCGTCGAATACGGTATTCCGGTTGAACTCGAAAAGTTCGCCGTGATAGTGCTGCGTGCCGCTCTTGAATGCGAGAGTGATGGTGGCGCCAGAGGAGATGCCGTAGTCGGGTGGGTAATTACTGGTGAGAGTCTGAAACTCCGCGATGGCGTCCTGTGAGGGCATGATGTCCATGCCACCCGCTCCCCCTCGGTCATCGGCCTCAGTTCCATCGATCAGCCAGATATTGTGACTCTGACGAAGGCCATTGATGCTGATGGTGAAGTTAGCTGCCACTGACGTCGGCGTGTTGTTATCAGGCAGCGCGGAACTCACTCCCATACCCAGAGCAGCCAGTGCCGCGAAGTTGCGGTTCTCTGTGGCGATATGGGTGATCTGTTCAGAGCTGATGAGACTGCTCACGACGTTCGAGTCCGTCTGTACCGTCAGGGCATCGGCCTGTACGGTGACGGTCTCGGCCGCCGTGCCGATCTTCATCTGCACGTCATTGCGCAGGGTCCGGGAGACGTTGAGTACGATGTTTTTCGCGCTGTAGTTCTGAAAGCCCGATGCGGTGACCTGCAGCGAGTAGTTGCCGATGTTGAGGTTGGGAAAGATAAAGAGTCCGGCATTGTCGGTTGTTACTGTGCGGGTGAAGCCGGTGCTGTTTTCGGTGATTGTGACTTGGGCTCTGGGTATTACGTTGCCCGAGGGATCGGTGACGATACCGGTGATTTCAGAGTTCTGCTGCGCATAAAGCCGGACAAATGCGAACAGCAGAAATGCCACCAAGAGCCATTTGCTCTTGAGCAATTGCATATTCTGCCTCCAACAAAGTTGAGCCGTGCATTGTTTGCGTTTTTATCCCGGCTCGACGACCCCGGCCGGGACGTTCTTGGCTGCTCTTACCTACGGAATTGAATGAAGCCGTGTAGCATTGGCGAGCATTCCGGTTCACAGGAAAGGAGTCGCGGAGCGAATACCCAAAAACGATTTATCACTGAGTTTTTAAGTGCTGCGGCGGGTGGTCCAGCTCGCGGTAATCTTTGAGTAGAAGCAAACTCGAAAGGTTGCTTGTGCGTTCCCGCGCTGGAGTCGGCAGGCGTGCCGGAAAGAAACGGGTCAGGATTTACCCATCACGGCTCCGATCACATCGGAAACGTGTGGACCGTTGATTGCGCGAAGCACCGAATGCATGTGTCACATGTTAAAGGAGATAGCTGACAGGATGAATATGGGATTCCTCAGCCTTAATTTCAACGACCCGTACATTGCTCTGGCCCTTCTGTGAGTAACCCGAACGTAACTAACCCCTCCCTGAACAGGACCTTACCCGGGTTCCTGCTGTGCTAGCCTAGCTTCACTTTCAGCAGTTTCTGACCTCTTGCTACGCCCTTGCGGATCGGCAAATCGAGTGGGGCGTCTGGTCACATCGGGAGTGCATGATGCGGAGCCGGGCAGTTCGCGACGGAGACGGGGAAGACTATCGCCTGCTCTGGTTGTGGAACGCATTGAAGATGGGCGTCGCGCTGTTGATGCTGCTTACTTTCGGACTGCGGGTAGGAGCTGAAGAGGGCCAACCGGCCGCGCCCACTACAGTTGGAGCGATCCGGCATGTAAAGTTCCCTGTTCCTCCCAACCTCCCCGTTCACATCCATGCGGTCGCCACCTACTACGACGACGTGACGCCGAATCTCTTCGTGCAGGACGCTTCGGGCGGGATCTGGGTCGATCTTCGCGGTCTGACGGTTGCGCCGCCCTCCCCAGGGGAGATCATCGACCTTCATGGAACCGTGGGGGTGGGGTTCAGCCCTTATATCGCAAAGCCTCACTGGACCGTGACAGGCAGATCGGCTATGCCAAGACCCATTCCTTTGACTTTCGAGGAAGCGGCGACAGGCTCCTTTGACAGTCAGTGGGTTCGCATGGAGGGGGTGGTCCGGTCCTTTGTTCAGCAGGCCGAAGGAAATGTTCTCGTAATTGACGTAGCCACGCCGACCGGCGCTTTCAAGGTCCGAGTGCCGGACTATCGAGAATCATTCCCGACAACGCTCGTGGATGCGAAGGTCCGATTCGTAGGGGTTTGCGCAGCAGCCTTTAATAGTCGCAATCAGTTCGTGTCATTTCACTTGATGACACCATCACTCAAGAATATCCAGGTACTTGAGCCCTCACCTGCCGACCCATTCTCCGCGGCCGCCACGCCGATTGCAGATATCAGGCGCTACTCTGCAGATCTTACTGACCAGCACAGGGTCAAAGTCCTGGGCACCGTTACCGCAATCTTTCCTCGGCAGGGAATTTATCTGAGCGACGGCACCAGCGGAGTCTACGCAGAGAGTCAGGACGGCACACCGATGGTGGAAGGCGATCAGGTGGAGGTCATCGGATTTCCTGCCGCCGGCAGCTTCAGTCCTGTACTCAGGTCGGCTCGAATTCGTCCGACGCGGAAGCATTTCCCCGCGAGCGTTCGCCCGATTACCGGCAAAAGCGCTTTGAAGGGGAACTATGATGCGCAGCTGATCGAAATTGACGGAACTCTGAAGTACTACCGAGAGCCGATGAATCGTCGAGTTCTTGTGGTCGAATCCACCGATCACGTAAGCTTTGAGGCAACATTTGCGCGCGAACCCTCACAAGCTTTCGATATCGCGGAGGGCAGCCGGGTCGCCCTCACCGGTATCTGCTCCGTCAGAGCAGATGAAAATGGAAATCCACTCGAGTTTGAGATTGTCCTTCGTTCTCCGGCTGACATTCAGGTAATCGCCCCACCACCCTGGTTGACCACCCAGCGCGCTGCGTTTATTGTCTCCGGCCTGATATTTGCCACAATCACAGGTGTTGCCTGGGCCTTCATCCTTCGTCGGCGCGTTCGTCAACAAACCGAGCTCATAACCAGAAAACTCAAGAACGAGATGGCGCTCGAAGAGAAGTACCGCAGCATCTTCGAACGCAATCTCACTGGCCTTTATGTCTTGTCCAAAACTGGCAAGATGCTCGACTGCAACGATGCCTGTGCGCAGATTCTGGGTTTCGAAAGCCGCCAGCTGCTTCTGGAAAATCGCAGTACTGCCGAGGAGATCATCAGCAAACTTCGTGCAAGTACGTCTGAGAGTTCATCTCCCGCGGGCATCGAGCAAAGATTCAAAAAACCTGATGGGAATGAGTGCTGGGTTCTGTGCACCTTGAGGTCGGCGGCAGAAGGAGCAAGTAGTGACGGAGTCCTCGAGGGCTCACTCGTGGACATTACCGAACGTAAACGTGCCGAGGAGCAGGTCCAGACCCTCGCATATTTCGATCCTCTGACCGGTCTGGCGAACCGGACGCTGGCCAAAGACCGCTTGACCCAGACCTTGATCGCTGCCAAGCGTCATCGCCAGAGAATGGGTGTTCTCTATCTCGATATCGACGGATTCAAGATTGTCAATGATTGTCTCGGTCATTCCGTAGGGGACGAGATGCTGCAGCAGGTCGCGCACCGGCTTCGCACATGCGCGCGCGAAGAGGACACCATCGCGCGACTTGGGGGAGATGAGTTTCTGGTTGCTCTTGGACCGATTGATACGTACTCCGACGTTGCGCTCGTCGCGGAACGAATCGCGCGCGAACTGAATCCTCCTTTCGAACTTCACGGCCATTCGCTTACCGTGACATCCAGCATCGGGATCAGCATCTTTCCGGATCACGGCGATGATGCGGAGACCCTGATCAAGAACGCGGATGCGGCGATGTACGCCTCGAAGAATCGCGGGAGGAACACATTCAGCTTCTTCTCGGAGGAAATGACCACCCAGGCTATCGAACGCCTGCAACTGGGGAACAGCATGCGGTCGGCGCTGGAGCGTAACGAGTTCTTCCTCGTATTTCAGCCGGAGTTCGATCTTCGTACTGGTAAGGTTTCCTGCTGGGAAGCGCTTATCCGCTGGCGGCATCCCGATCTCGGTCTCATTCCTCCGGATAAGTTCATCCATGTCGCGGAAGGAAACGGCATGATCGTACCCATAGGCGAATGGGTCTTGCGGACAGCATGTTTCCATGCCCGGTCATGGCACGATCGGGGAAACCGGATACCTGTGGCCGTCAATGTCTCAGCCGTGCAGTTCCGGCAGGCAGATTTCTGCGATCTCGTTAAAGAGGTCCTCGATCAGTCCGGATTGGATCCAGAATTCCTCGAACTCGAAATCACGGAGAGTGTGCTCCTTGCCACGGAAGACATGCGCCACGAAGTGCTGGGAAGGCTGAAGACGCTCGGCGTGCGTCTCGCCATCGACGACTTCGGGACCGGTTTTTCGAGCCTCAGCTACCTGAAGCAGCTTCCGGTAAGCAAGCTGAAAATCGATCGCAGCTTCGTGCGCGACCTGCAACACAATCCCAACGACGAAGCAATCACCGCGGCCATTATCCAAATGGCGAAGTGCCTCCACATGAAAGTCACTGCCGAAGGCGTGGAGAATGCAAGTCAGCTGCGCTTGCTGCGCGCGCAAGGATGCGATGACGTGCAGGGGTTCCTGTTCAGCAAGCCACTCCGGCCCGATCAAATGGACTTCTCAAACCGCAAATCTTCTGCCCTCTTTGAAGTCCTTTCCATGGGCGCGGCTAACTGAAGTTATTCTTGTTAACTGGATCCCACAGGCATTTCAAATTGAACTACCTCTCTGGCGCGCATCCAATCACGGTAGTCTCCGAAGACGTATCATTGGAGCGCTGCAATTCCCGATTCACGGAGCTTGAGATGCGAGAGGTCGTTATCGTCTCGGCGGTTCGCACGCCCATCGGCAAATTCCAGGGTTCACTGCAGTCGTATACCTCGCCGCAACTTGGGGCTCTGGTTGTGCGCGAAGCGGTGAAGCGCGCCGGGGTGGAACCGGCAAAGATCGACGAGTGCATCATGGGATGCGTACTGCAGGCGGGTCTCGGCCAGAGCCCTGCACGACAGGCGGTGATCCGAGGCGGGCTTCCCCCCGAAGTCGGTGCTCTTACCGTGAATCAGGTCTGCGGCTCGGGCCTTCGCGCCGTTTCTCTTGCTGCGCAGGCCATCCAGACCGGGGACTGCGACACGGTTGTGGCCGGCGGCATGGAGTCGATGAGCAACGCCCCTTATCTGCTGCCCCAGGCTCGTTCCGGCTATCGTATGGGCAACGGAGTCCTTATAGACGCAATGATTAACGACGGACTCTGGGATGTTTATAACCAGTTCCACATGGGCGCAGCAGCGGAGATGGTTGCCGAGAAGTTCGGGATCAGCCGCGAAGAACAGGACGCCTTTGCTGCCGAATCGCATCGGCGCGCAGCGGCAGCCACGATGGAAGGCCGCTTCCGTGCTCAGATTCTGCCCGTCGAGCTTCCGCCCACAAAGAAAGGTGAAGCACCCCGCGCTTTCGACACTGATGAGGCGATTCGCCCCGATACAACTGTGCAGGTGCTCGCGAAGCTCAAGCCGGCCTTCAAGGAAGGAGGAACCGTTACGCCTGGGAACGCCCCGGGTCTGAGCGATGGGGCAGCCGCGCTGGTTATCACGAGCGCAGAAAAGGCAAGGGAACAAGGTCGGCGACCCTTCGTCGTGATACGCGCACAGGCAGGGGCGAGCCGAGAGCCGGAGTGGTTCTCGCTGGCACCCATCGACGCGGTTCGCAAGGTCGTGGGCAAGGCTGGCTGGAGCCTGGACTCTGTCGACCTCTTCGAGTTGAATGAGGCCTTCAGCGTTCAGGCGTTGGCCGTCATTCGGGATCTCGGTCTCGACCCAGCAAAAGTCAATATCCATGGAGGAGCCGTAGCGCTAGGGCATCCGATAGGAGCAAGCGGCGCAGCCGTGCTGGTGAAGCTGATTTACGCCATGGCGGATCGCGGGGCGAAGCGCGGCATAGCGGCCCTCTGTCTTGGCGGGGGTAGCGCAGTGGCCCTGGGGGTCGAATTACCTTGATTCTGATCCGCCTCATGATCTCCGGGAACCGTCTCGCAGTTGTCCGATATCGGACAACCGCTGCTGTCAGCGGTCACATAAGCTCCTCTTTCATTAGGATCTTACGCCCGATAACTCGTTTGTTTCCAGCATCAAGCAAGTAGCTCCCTTTGGCACCCCAAGTGCAAATGTTCAGAACTGATGGATATCGCACGGCCAGATCTTAAGAAACAAAAGCAGCGCCGCCTCATCATTTGGGGCGGCATCGGGGTGGTGGTCCTTACAGTCGCGGTGGTTCTGGTTTCCCGGCTCAAGCCGGCGGCTCCCGTCGTCGATGCGTCAACCGTATGGCCGGACACTGTGAAACGCGGAGACATGATCCGCCAGGTGCGCGGGTCGACCGGCCTTCTCGTTCCCCGCGAGGATTCAATCGAACTGGTCCCGGCACTGACGGACGCCACCGTGGTCCGCATCCGAGTGTTACCTGGTACGATCGTCAAGCCCGATACGATCCTCATGGACATGGTGGCGCCTGAGGTCGAGCAGAAACTGCAGGACGCGCAGTTGGCGGTGAAGAAAGCCGAAGCGGATTACAAAGATAAGCAGGCGCAACTGCAGAGCACCTTGATGGACAAGAAGATGGCGGCTGCGCAGGTTGCTACCGACGCCAGTACTGATGAGCGCCAAGCTAAGATCGATGAACAACTGAATAAGCTCGGTGTGCTTTCAGGCGTCGCTTATGAGGTGTCGAAGAGCAAGGCAGAGCAATTCGCAGCACAGCACAAACTAAGCCTGCAACAGCTCGACGTCAATGAAAAGAACATTGAGGTCCAGCTTGCATCCGCGCAAACCAATATTGAGCAGGCAAAGGCATTGCTTGCTCTCTACCAGAAGCAATCCAGCGCTCTCCAAGTTAAGGCTGGGATCGCGGGAGTTGTCGCACCTCTAGCTACGCCGGTCCAAGTGGGCCAGCACGTGCTCGCCGGCACCTCGGTCGCGGAAGTCATTCAACAGGACAAGCTCAAAGCTGCCCTTCAGATAGCTGAAACTCAAGCCCGTGACATCTCCGTCGGCCTTCCCGCATCGGTTGACACTCATAACGGCGTTATTCCGGGCCATGTAACTCGAATTGATCCATCAGTCGTGAACGGAACGCGTACGGTTGACGTACAACTGGATGGAGCTTTACCGCCGGGAGCAGTTCCGAATCTCAGCGTGGACGGCACGATCGATCTGGAGAAGCTGCATGATGTTCTCAAGGTGGGGCGTCCGGCGCTGGGCAACGAGAACTCGACTCTGAGTCTTTTCAAGGAGTCGCCGGACCATAAGAGCGCTGTTCGCGTTCAGGTAAAGGTGGGCCGGGCTTCGGTGAACGAGATCCAGGTAATTGAAGGATTGAACGAAGGCGACACCGTCATTCTGTCTGACATGTCGCGCTACGATAACGTCGATCGCATTCGCCTCGAATAGAGAGCACTGCGGGCGCATACAAAGATCCAAGGAACGAAGTGCAGCGATCAGATGCAAGGTTCTGATACTGCCCAGTGTTCACTGATCACTTCACTCACGAGGGGGATTGGATGGCAAACGATAAGCTGATTGAAATTGAAGATCTCACCAAGGTCTTCTACACCGATGAAGTGGAGACCCACGCGCTCTCCGGTATTCACCTCACCATCTCGCGTGGAGAGTACGTGGCCATGTCCGGCCCGTCGGGCTGCGGCAAATCGACGCTACTGTCCATTCTCGGCTTGCTCGATACACCCACAGGCGGCAAATATCTTCTGAACAATAAGCCGGTTGAAAACCTTAGCTTCGGCGAGCGCTCGCGCATTCGCAACCAGGAGATAGGATTCATCTTCCAGAGCTTCAACCTGATCGGCGATCTTACCGTGGAAGAGAATGTCGAACTGCCGCTGACCTATCGCGCCGGCATGCCTTCCGCGGAGCGCAAGAAGCGCGTGAAGGAAGCTCTTGAGCGCGTGAACATGGCACACCGCATGCGCCACTATCCCGCACAGCTCTCTGGCGGTCAGCAGCAGCGCGTTGCCGTTGCCCGTGCATTGGCGGGATCGCCCTCCATCCTGCTTGCTGATGAGCCTACCGGAAACCTGGACTCCAAGAACGGCGAAGCTGTGATGCATTTGCTCGCCGATTTGCACCGCGAGGGTTCGACCATCTGCATGGTGACGCACGATCCGCGTTTTGCCAAGCACGCCGAGCGCGAAGTGCATTTGTTCGATGGCAAGGTCGTCTCAGAAGACGAGCTGAAAAAGCTCACTGAAGAAGTGGAGGCCTAAAGTGTTCGGCCAGGACTTGCGTTATGCGGTACGCCAGCTGCGCATGTCGCCTGGCTTTACGCTGACGGCGGTGCTCACGCTCGCGCTGGGCATCGGCGCATTGACCACGGTTGCCACGTGGACCAATGCAGTCCTGTTCAATCCCTGGCCGCAGGTCAGGGATGCTCGATCGCTGCGCTTCATCTCAGCTACGGTGCTGGGCAGTAATGGATATTCCGTTCATTATGACCAGCTCCAGTTTGTCCGGCAGCAGTCTAGCTCGTTCAGCGAAGCGGCTGCATTCGAGTTCACTACACTCAACCTGGCCCTCCCCAGCACTCAGCCGCAGGCGATCCACGGTGGAATCGTCTCGGCAAATTATTTCCAACTGCTTGGTATCAAGCCGGAGATTGGAGCATTCTTCCCGCCCAACGCCAATGATCATGCGTACGGCTCGATGGATGCGATTGTCCTCTCTGACGGCTTGTGGCGCGACCGGTTTAACTCTGACCCCTCAGTGGCCGGTCGCGTCATTTCCATCAATAAGCACAGTTTTACAATCATCGGTGTTGCGCCGCGTGGTTTCGCAGGAATCTACGGCGGCCTTGCAGAAGAGGCTTGGGTACCGCTATCCGCTGGACGAGATCTATCGGCTGTCGCTCTGCCAGACCCGCTGGTAAATGAGGGACTGCAAGTCGTCGCACGCGTGCGCCCGGGCGTTACCGGCAAAAGTGCAGAAGCAGAACTGCACGCGCTTGCCCGCTCGTTTGCGCTTGCCCAGCACAATGATCAGTACAACAGCTGGGATCTGAACCTGAATGACTCTTCGCACTTCCAACGCGGCTTTTTCGGCGTTATCGGGGAGCAGTTGCCCGTCCTGCTTGGTGCATCCTGCTTACTGTTATTACTGGTCTGCATCAACATTGCATCGCTGCTCGGCCAGCACGCAGCGCGTCGGCGTCGAGAAATTGCCATTCGCACAGCACTTGGAGCTGGTCCCGGTCGCATCGCCCGGCAGGTTTTTATCGAAACCGGCCTGCTCGCAATCGTCGGCGCCTTAGGCGGATGGGCTGCAAGCCTTGCAATTTCACGTTCCGTTTATGCTCTCCTGCCAAATCTTGGTTTTTCGCTGACATTCAATCTGCACAGCGATTACCGCATAACACTGTTTGTTGCAGCGCTGGCAATCGCAGTCACACTCGCCTGCGGATTATTTCCCATTCGCCAGTCTCTCCTCGTATCACAGCGCGAGGCGCTGCACGAAGGCGCTACTTCCGTCGCCGGGGCGAGCCGCAAGCGATATGGTCAACGCATCCTGCTTGGTTTCCAACTCGGCATCTGCTTCATCGTCCTTGCCTGCTGCGGACTGTTGACGCGCACTGCGCTGAAAATCTTCAATCGCCCCGTCGGATTCGATCGCAGCAATACGCTTACTGCTCTTATCGACCTTTCGCGCTCGGGCTATGATGACGCTCGTACCCGCGTCTTTCTCACCAGCATGCTCGATCATCTGCGTGAGTCACAAGGTGTCGTATCGGCTACGGTGACCACGCATTTGCCGATGGGCGACTGGGGATCTGGCAATACGCGCGACTTTAGTATCCCCGACCATGTATCGGCGAAGGGCGAAGACAAACAGGTTGTCACAGATTTCGAAGGCTCCGACTTCTTCCGCACGGTGGGGATTCCCTTGCAACAAGGCCGCGACTTTACTACGGCCGACAACGAGAACTCCCCCAAGGTCGCCATCGTCAACGCTGTCATGGCACAGCGCTACTGGCCTAAAGGCAACGCGATCGGCGGAACCATAGTGGTCGATAAACTTCCTCGTCAGATCGTAGGAATCGTGCCAGAGTTCGCCTACCACAGCCCCAACAGCACTGATCACGACCCCTTAGTTTTTCTGCCGATGCTTCAAGGCAAATCCGGATACGGCTATGCGATTCTAGCGATTCACTCGCGCACCAGTGCGACCGGCCTTGCCGCACAACTCCGTCGATCTGTTGCGGCGCTTGATCCATTTCTCCCTGTCGAGCAGGTTCGGACGCTTGAGGATGTGACTGCCCAGCAGTACCAAATTTCCAAGATCCCCGCAGAATTGCTCGGCGTATATGCAATTTGCAGCGTGCTCGTCGCGATGATGGGTCTTTATGCGGTAATGGCCTACTCCGTCATCGAACGTAATCGCGAGTTTGCTGTGCGGATGGCTCTCGGTTCTTCGCGCAGCGGAATCTTCCGCCTGGTTCTTCAGGGTTCGGCAAGCGTGGTTCTTGTTGGGCTCATCGTCGGGGGAGCAGGCTCCATCGCCGGAGTTCGCCTCCTGCGCTCGATGCTGTTCAACGTTGCTCCTTTTGACCCCCTCAGCTTTTCAATTGCGGCAGTTGCGCTGGTCTTGACGGTTCTCCTGGCCGGCATCACGCCCGCACGACGCGCGGCAAGTATCGAGCCGATGCAGGCGTTGCGAACCGAGTAGTAAGAGACCGATAAAAGATCCAACCGATTCGGAGCTGAATCGCAATGAGACAAGCCCTGACCAATATGCTGCAGGATCTTCGCTACGCGCTCCGTCAGCTGCGTAAGTCTCCGGGCTTCACGGTGACAGCGGTCATCACCCTTGCTCTCGGTATTGGAGCCAACACGGCGATCTTCACGCTCGTGCACGGCATTCTGCTGCAACGGCTTCCCGTTGCCGACCCAAACCAGCTCTATCGCATCGGCGACACCGACAACTGCTGCGTCAATGGCGGATTCGTCAGCGACAAGGGCGACTTCGACATCTTCTCCTATGATCTCTTTCTGCAGCTGAAAAGGTCTGCGCCCGAATTCGAACAGCTGTCCGCGGTGATGGCGGGCAACTGGCAGTGGAGCGTACGCCGGGGTAACACATTTTCCAAAGAACTCCATGGCGAGTTTGTTACCGGAAATTTTTTCTCGATGTTCGGAATCGGTCCATATCTGGGCCGCGTCTTCACGGAGTCTGACGACACTCCTTCCGCATCGCCGGTCGTGGTACTGAGCTATCGGACATGGCAGTCGGAATTTTCCGGCGATCCATGGATTGTGGGCTCGACCATCTCGATCCAGACAAAACCGTACACCGTGATTGGCATCGCTCCTCCCGGCTTCTTCGGCGACCGTGTCACAGATGTGCCCGCCGATATGTGGATGCCCATTAACACGGAGCCCTATGTGCGCGGCAACAGCTCAATTCTCACTCACCAGGATTCGAACTGGCTTTACGCGATCGGCCGCGTTCGCCCGGGAACCAATATCTCTGCTCTACAGGCCAAGCTCTCCCAGGCCCTGCGCAGCTGGCTTTCCACGCGTCCGATTTACACCGAGAACGGCGGATCCACGGTCATTCCCAAACAGCATGTCGTTATTGTTCCTGCAGGAGGCGGCATACAGAACCTCCAGCAGGAAGCGGGCCTCGGTTTGAAGATGCTGATGGTGCTCTCCTCCTTTGTTCTGCTCATCGCCTGCGCGAACATTGCCAACCTGCTTCTGGCCCGAGGTACTGCCCGGCGTGCTGACATCGCTGTGCGCATGGCGATGGGCGCGGGTCGTAGCCGCGTGATCCGCCAAATCATTACTGAGAGCGTGGTCCTGAGCTGCATAGGGGGCATTGTTGGTCTGGCGGTCGCGTATGCAGGCACGAGCGTGATTCTCACTGCTGCATTTCCGCAAGCCCGCAACATGCCGATTGCTGCGAGCCCATCTTTGCTTGTGCTGGGATTTGCATTTCTAGTTTCCCTGATAACAGGCATTCTCTTCGGACTCGCTCCCGCCTGGCTTTCTTCGCACGCGCAACCCGCCGAAGTTCTTCGCGGCAGCAATCGGTCAGTTCGCGATCGTGCTTCGCTCCCGCAAACGGCGCTCGTGATCGTCCAGGCCGCAATGTCTCTTGTGTTGATTGCGGGTGCCATCTTGCTTACGCGCTCCCTTGGTAATCTCGAGCATCAAGATTTCGGCATCACGACCAACAATCGCTACGTGCTCCACTTCGATCCTTCCGGTGCCGGATACACCGCTGAACGCGCACCCGCTCTCTACCGGCAGCTCGAGGAAAGATTCAGTGCTCTGCCCGGCGTGACCAACATCGGCATGGCACTCTACAGCCCTCTCGAGGGTGACAATTGGGGTGAGTGCGTCATTCAGCAGGGTCATCCAGCCCCGGGTCCTAATGATCGCTGCGGATCGACATGGGATCGCGTCAGTCCAGGATTCCTTGCGTCGATGGGTGTGCCGATTGTCCGCGGACGCGATCTCTCCGTCCGCGATACGTCGAACGCGCCGTTCGTGGCCGTCGTCAATCAGACCTTCGTGAATCGGTTCTTTCCCAAACAGGATCCCGTTGGCAAGCACTTCGGCATCGATCTCCCGCAGTATTCGGGAACTTTCGAAATCGTCGGCGTATTCCGCGATTTCAAGATGAACAATCCGCGTGATCCGGTGCGCTCTGTCTTTCTCCGTCCGCTCGCGCAGCTCTATACCGGCTACAAAGAGCCGCCGCTCATCACCGGTGAAACGCAATCAATGCTGATCAACTCGATGGTAATCAACTTCAAAAATGCGCAGCCAAATGCGGAAGAGCTGATCCGCCACACTATCGCGGAAGTCGATCCGAATCTTACCATCATGGATCTTCGCTCGCTGAACGCGCAGGTCGCCGGCAACTTTAATCAGGATCGATTGATTGCACAACTCACCAGCCTGTTCGGAGTTCTCGCGCTGATCATTGCTTCGGTCGGCCTCTATGGCGTTATGTCGTACTTCGTTGCACGGCGCACCGGCGAGATCGGTATCCGAATGGCTCTTGGCGCCACACGCACGAGCGTCATTTCCATGGTGTTTCGGAGCGCTCTGTTCCAGGTAGTGCTTGGGTTCGCGCTTGGAATTCCAGCGGCTCTCTTCGCCGGGCACCTGATGGCCAGCCAGTTATACGGGGTCGGAGCCTATGATCCGCTTTCGTTGACCGCAGCCACGCTGGTACTTGCGGTCTGTGCGGCGATTGCCGTATTCGTGCCGGCTCGCAGGGCCGCAACAATCGAACCGATGCGCGCATTGCGAATCGAGTAGGAGAGGTTGAGATGAATTCGCTCATGCAGGATTTTCATTACGCGCTTCGGCAGTTGCGCAAATCGCCGGGCTTCACTCTCACGGTCATTCTGACCCTGGCCCTTGGCATAGGAGCCAACGCCGCGGTGTTTACGATGTTTGACCAGGTACTGCTTCGCATGCTCCCCGTGCAGCAGCCGGAGAATCTCGTTCGCTTCGAGTGGAGCGGTGGCTTCTCCGGCTCGATGAGCAGTTTTGGCGGTGACTCGGATAACTACTTCTCCTATCCGGCCTACAAAGAGCTACGCGACCATAACCAGGTGTTTGAGGGCGTTCTCGCGGCAGACAAGACATCAGTGGGGATTTCGTGGCATAACCAGGCGGAAAACGACGAGGCTGAAGTCGTAAGCGGCAATTATTTCCAGGTCCTCGGACTTCAACCTGCACTTGGCCGTCTTTTCACGCAGCAGGACGACACTCAGAAGAACGCAAACCCGGTTACGGTCGTGAGCTATAACTTCTGGCATACACATCTCGGTGCTGCACGTGATGTCGTCGGCCAGACGATCCTGATCAATGGTCACACCTTCACCATTCTCGGAGTTGCGCCCGCGAACTTCGACTCCGCGATCGGCGGTTATAAACCAAATCTGTTCATCCCGGTGAGCATGGTTGCGGTCGCTATTCCGTGGCGCGAGCAGCTCGATGATCTAAACAATCACAAGTCCAGCTTCTTGACTTTGGTCGCGCGCCTCAAACCGGGAATCACGCGCCGCACTGCCGAAGCAAGTCTGGCGTCGGTGTGGCACTCTCTCCGTACCTATGAACTGTCGCTCTACAAGAATCCCTCCGAGCGGTTTAGGCATAACTTCCTCGATACTTCGCGCCTCAAGGTAATCGACGATTCGCGCGGCTTCAACCCTGATCGGCTGAATCTACAGAAGCCTCTCGCGATCCTGATGAGCATGGCCGGATTGCTTGTGCTGTTGTGTGCCGTGAACGTTGCCACGCTTCTGCTGCTGCGTGCCGCAAACCGCGCTCGAGAGATGTCCATGCGCTACGCCTTGGGCGCACGGCGCAGGCGCATCATTTCGCAGCTGATGATCGAGGGCGGTGTGCTCGGACTGCTCGGAGCTGCCGCCGGTCTCTTCCTGGCTCCCGTTGTCGCCCGCACGCTCGTTCGCATCATTACCAACTCCGATCCGGGAACAGAGCCATACTCCGCCTCTATCGATACGCGCGTTCTTCTCTTTACTCTCGGCGTCTCTGTGCTCGCCACGCTCTTCTTCAGCGTCGCTCCGGTCTTCCACTTTCTCCGCCCCGATCTCACCAACTCGCTTCGGCAGAACACAGGCACGCTTTCCAAGGATTCGCAACGATTTCGCAAGCTCGCCGTCGGCGCCCAGATCGCACTCAGCGTCCTCCTTCTCGGCGGTGCAGGGCTGTTTGTCCGTACTTTGAACAACCTCCGCCATGAGCAGGTTGGCTTCCGCACCGATAATCTTATCCAGTTCGGGCTCAGCCCCAGTGACTCCGGTTACGGAGAAGACCGCTCCGTCGAGATCATCAACAGTTCGATTGCGGCACTCAGTCAGATTCCGGGCGTCGTCTCGGTTGCCGGCAATAACGACCCTGAACTCGTCGGCGATTCGGAGACTTCCAATTACTCGATCCAGGGGTACAAGCCTTCTGAAGAAGAGCGCATGAACTTCGAAGAGCCGCGCATAACCCCCGGCTACTTCGCCACCATCGGACAGCCAATTCTCGC
This sequence comes from Occallatibacter sp., assembly GCA_035606555.1. Lineage (GTDB taxonomy): Bacteria > Acidobacteriota > Terriglobia > Terriglobales > Acidobacteriaceae > Telmatobacter. The sequence goes on along the minus strand of DATNFD010000148.1, from coordinate 21,582 downwards.
CGGTCGTGAATTTGCGCCCTCCGACACAAAGAGCCAGCCCAAAGTCGCCGTTGTCAACCTCGCTTTCGCCAAGCATTTCTTCGGTACTCCGCAAAATGCCATCGGACGCCCGCTCGCGGAAGGGTCCGGCAATGTTCCGTACGACATCAGCATCGTTGGTGTGGTCGGCGACACGAAGCACACGGATCTGCGCACAAAGCTTGGTCCCGCTGTGTATATGCCGTACTTACAGCAGAAACACCCAACCGGCCTCATGATTTATCTTCGTACGGCTCGCCCACCAGAGACGATCGAGCCGGTTATCCGGCAGACAATGCGCCAGCTTGATTCCACGCTCGTAGTCAACGATCTCCGCACAATGGAAGCGCAGATCGACCACAGCACTTCCGATGAGCGCGCCCTGGCCTTCCTTGCCATCGGGTTCGCCTCCCTGGCTCTTGTCCTTGCCGCAGTCGGACTGTACGGCGTGCTCGCTTACTCGACGGAGCAGCGCACGCGCGAAATCGGCGTTCGCCTCGCCCTCGGCTCTCCTCGTTCGGTCGTCGTGCTCCTCATCGTTCGTGAGATGGCTCTCATCGCTGGAATCGCAGCCGCCGTTGCGCTCCCCGCTGTCGTCGGACTGGCGCGCTTCTTCCAGTCAGAGCTCTTTGGCGTCACCACCTTCGACCCGCTCACGCTCTTCGGCGCCCTACTTCTCACGATCGCTATGCTCTCGGTTGCTGCAGCATTGCCCGCTCGTCGCGCCGCCGCTGTTGAACCCATGCAAGCCTTGAGGACGGAATAGCGCACGCGCGCGGAAAGGAACACGATGTTGCGGTCGATGATGCAGGACGTGGGATATGCAGGGCATTATTTGCGTCGTGCGCTCAGGGCATTTGCGGTGCACGCTCCCTGTCCGCGCGGTACGCTTGCGTGGTTTGCTGCGAGCTTTGTGGAGAGCTGCATCTACGGAGTTTGCGCACACGACACTCTTACGTTCAGCGCGATGCCCACTGTGCTGGTGCTTTCATCCTTTTTGGCAGCCTGGCTGCCCGCACGCCGCGCTGCCGCGGTTGACCCCATCCTTGCTTTGAGATCGGAGTAGACAACAAATGATTGACCTGAAAAACGTTGAGCGCAGTTATAAGACCGGCCACACCGAAACATGGGTGCTTCGCCGCATCAATCTGACCATTCGCGAGGGCGAGTTCGTCACCATCATGGGCCCGTCGGGGGCGGGGAAGTCGTCACTGCTGAATGTGCTCGCGCTTCTCGATGACAGTTGGACCGGCGAGTACTGGTTCGGTTCCACGCCGGTGCATTCGCTCAATCGAAAGCAGCGGGCGGACCTTGCTCGCCAGCGGATTGGCATGGTCTTCCAGAGCTACCACTTGCTCGACGATCTCACCGTGGCGGAGAACATCGATCTGCCGCTTTCGTATAAGAATTTGCCCTCGAAGGACCGGGGCGGCATGGTTGCCGATATTCTCGACCGCTTCCAGATCGTCGCGAAGAAAGATTTGTTTCCAAATCAGCTCTCCGGCGGCCAGCAGCAGTTGGTGGGCATCGCACGTGCCGTTGTGCACGCGCCGTCGCTGCTGCTTGCCGATGAGCCGACCGGCAATCTGCATTCAACGCAGGCCCGGGAAATCATGGATTTGTTCGTTGAGCTCAACAAGGCCGGCACGACCATCGTGCAGGTAACGCACTCGGAAGAGAACGCTCGCTACTCCAAACGCATTATCGAATTGCGCGACGGTTGGATGACGCGTGACGAAGCTCCACAGCCGCTTCCTACGGAGGTCGGTGCACAGTGAAGGACCCACAGGTGAAAGCATTGATCGAGACGGCGTCAACACCCATTCGCACGCGGTTTATTGCGGGAGCGGCTATCGTGCTGCTCAATCTGAATATGGCCATGGCTCAGGAACCTGCTGCACCTGCGCAGCAGCCGCCTGCTCAGGAACAGCAAGCTCCCGTGCCGCAGCCGGAGAAGAGTCCAAGCGCGCCCTCGGGACAGGAGTCTACTCCTCAACAGCAGGCTGTACCGGCGCAGGCTACAGGAACTTTTCAGACTGGGCCGCAGGTGCCATTCAACGCCATGTTGCGCAAATCGTGGAATCCGTTCGACGCCTACCGTGGTCAGACCGTACCACCGCCAAGCCTTGCCAACTCCCCTCGGCTCAATTCGCTCATTCGAGATGGCAAGCTCTACTTATCGCTCCGGAATGCGATTGATCTTGCTCTCGAGAACAATCTTGATCTCGAGATCGCGCGCTACAACCTGCCGATCGCACAGATGGACATCCTTCGAACAAAGGCGGGCGGTGTCGCTTTCGGGGTGAACAATGGCGTGGTCTCCAACACTCCCGGTGGTGCCGCCTCAAGCGGGGGAACAGGCAGTGGAGCGGGAGGTACCAGCACCGGTGCGGGCGGCGCCGGCGCCGGAGCAGGCGGCCTCGTTCAATCCACCTTCGGCACGGGCACCGTTGTCTCCAGCTATGATCCGTTCATTCAGGCGAAAATCTACAACGATCACACCTCGCAGCAGCTCACCAACCAGGTGTTTTACGGCGTTCCCGTGTTTCACCTGAACGAAAACCTTGCAAACATCAGCTACCAGCAGTCCTTGCCAACTGGCACCTACTTCGAGGGTGATTTCGACAACAATCGCCAGACATCGAATAGCGCGAACAACACACTGAATCCGCAGCTCTATTCGAACGTACAGTTCATTGTGAGCCAACAGTTGCTCGCAGGTTTTGGCTTCGGACCAAACCTGCGTTATCTAAAGATCGCAAGAACCAACCAGAAGATCTCCGATATCGCATTCAAAGCTCAAATCAGCGCGACCGTCACTCAAATTTGCAATATTTATTGGGATCTGGTGAATGCATACGATACGGAGCAAGTGGGTGAACGCTCCGTCGCTTTCGCGACAGAGACGCTCGACACATCTCGCAAACAGCTTGCACTCCAGGCGATTCCCGAGATGGATGTGCTTAAGGCTGAAAGTGAAGTGGCAACGCGCCAGCAGGACCTTACTGTTGCGCGCACTAATCTCGAACTCCAGGAACTCTACATGAAGAACGCCATCACTCGCTCCTTCGATGACCCTGTTCTCCAGGAGATGCCGGTGGTGCCGACTGACCATCTCGCTGCACAGATTGGGGCCGAAACACAGCCAATCCAACAGGCAATTTCAGATGCTCTCAAGAACAGGTGGGAACTCCAGCAAAACGCTCTCGACCTGAGCAACCGTGAACTCACGCGCAAAACTGCCCGAAACGCTCTTTTGCCGCACCTTAGTCTTTACGGCTTCTACTCTGGGCAGGGCTACGGTGGCACGCCTAATCCGGCGTTTGGAGGAGGCACAGCGCCGGGAGACTGGGGTGGCACCATCACAAATGCGCTGAACAACTCATCACCGGAATACCAGGTCGGATTTCAGCTTCAGATGCCCCTGCGTAATCGCCAGGCCAAGGCCGACCAGTACCGAACCGAACTCGAATACCGGCAGTCGCAGGTGTACGCTGAGGAATTGAAGAAAAACATTGTGATCGAAGTACGGAATGCTCGTTATTCCGTGGAGCAGGGGGCGAGCCGCGTGGCTGCGGCGAAGCAAGCGCGGGATCTCGCTCAGCGTACGCTCGATATCATGCAGAAAGAGCAAAAACTTGGGGCCGGCTCGAACCAGCAGACACTTTCCTCGGAACACGACCTTTCTGTTGCCGAATCAGCGCTCGTAACGGCGCAAACGGCATACGAAAAGGCCCGGATACAGTTGAAGCAGGCAACCGGTTCGGTGCTGGAGTCCTACGGGATTTCAATCGCAGACGCAAAGTCCGGTGTTGTGGAGGCGGACAAACCCTAAATGCCAGAGCCTCGTAAGAAAGAACGAATCCGGGTTTTAGTTGCCGACGATCAGCCACACATTCTCGAAGCAGTAGAGCTTTTGCTCGAACCGCAAGGCATTCACGTCGAATGTGTTCGCTCGCCGCAGTTACTACTTGAGGCGCTCGGCCAGAGCGACTACGACGTGCTGCTCATCGATCTCAACTACACCCGAGACACCACGTCAGGGCAGGAGGGCTTGGACCTGCTCGCCCGTCTCCAGGAGATTGACCCGCGTCTTCCCGTCATCGTGATGACAGCGTGGGGCAACATCGATCTTGCCGTTGAAAGCATCAAGCGTGGTGCTCGCGACTTTATCCAGAAACCCTGGGAGAACGAGCGCCTCATCTCCCTGATTCGAGTGCATGCGGAGCTTCATCAGGCTCTCAAACGCGCTCGACAGCTGGAGCTTGAAAATCGCCTTCTCCGCGCCGAGGGCATGCCGGATTTCGTCGCTGGTGCTCCCTCGATGCAGCCGGTCCTTGAACTCATCAGCCAGGTCGGTCCTTCCGATGCCAACGTCCTCATCACCGGTGAACACGGAACTGGAAAAGAGATTGTTTCCAAACTCCTTCATGCCGCGTCTCCTCGCTCCCGCATGCCTCTGGTCGCAGTCAACGCCGGGGGTCTGCCGGAGGGGACTTTCGAAAGCGAGATCTTCGGCCACGTAAAGGGAGCCTTCACGGATGCAAGGGCCGATCGCGTTGGACGGTTCGAGCTGGCGAATGGCGGAACGCTGTTCCTCGATGAAATCGCCAATGTACCTCTTCGTCAGCAGGCCAAGCTCCTGCGTGTGCTCGAAACCGGCGAACTCGAACGAGTTGGATCCTCGCAAACACGTCGCGTCGACGTGCGTGTGCTTTCCGCAACCAATGCCAACCTTCCCGAGGAGTCCAAAGCCGGGAACTTCCGCGAGGACCTGCTCTTCCGAATCAACACGGTCGAGATCCACTTGCCTGCGTTGCGAGAGCGCCGCGAAGACATTCCGCTGCTTGCATTGCACTTTCTCAACAAGAATCGTTCCCGGTATCGCAAGCAGGTAACCGGATTCTCTGCGGCGGCCATGCAGCAGATGATGCAGTATCCCTGGCCCGGCAACGTTCGCGAACTCGAACATACGGTGGAACGTGCTGTCCTGCTCTGCCGCGGCGAAGAGATTGAGCCCGCCAACCTTGCCATTGCCAGCGCCAAGCCGTCCGCGCCAAACTTTGAGAACATGAGCATCGATGAGGTTGAAGCGTTGCTCATCCGCAAAGTTCTGCGCCGATGCGACGGCAATATTTCGCAGGCCGCTGAAGCACTTGGCCTGAGCCGCGCCGCATTGTATCGCCGTATCGAAAAATATGGCTTATGATCGGCGCGTGCGGAAACGGAACCCCTCGGTGGTTCGCCGGGCGTGGTTGTTCTGCTTTCTTCTTTCGCTGCCCACGTTTCTCTTTGCGGGCATTCTGCTATGGCAGCAGCACGTAACCGCAGCCCCGGCTCTGTTGCTCTTCTTCTGTCTTCTCATTTACCTTCTGCTGATTGCGGCATCGCTCGTCGAAGGCATGATGCGCCCCATCCAGACGCTTTCCAACGTTGTTTCATCGTTGCGCGAGGGCGATTACTCATTTCGCGCTCGCGGCGCTGGCACACACGACGCATTCGGAGAACTGGCCGGTGAGATCAATGCTCTGGCTGATCTTTTACAGAAGCAGCGCGTACGATCGCTTGAAGCAACAGCCCTTCTTGCTCGCATCCTCGAGGTCATGCACGCACCCATTTTTGCCTTCGATCGGGACAACTTGCTGCAGCTTGTAAACAACGCTGGAGCGCAGCTTCTTGGGCGTCCGCTCGCGCGATGTTTTGGCCACAGCGCAAGGGAACTCGGCCTCGACGCCCTGCTCGCTTCCGCGGATCAGTCAGTTCATTCCTTCGGAACCAAGCCTTCACGCTGGCTTTTGCGAAAGGCTCTATTCAGGCAAGAGGGCGTGCCTCACACCCTCCTGCTCTTGGCGGATGTCAGTCAGCCATTGCAAGAAGAAGAGCAGATTGCATGGAAGCGTCTCATCCGCGTGCTTGGCCACGAACTCTCAAATTCGCTCGCTCCCATCAAGTCCATCGCCGGCAGCCTTCTCGCGCGTGCTGAAACCATTTCGTCCGACGAAGCCACTGTTCGCGATTTTCGCAGAGGCCTCGGCGTTGTCGAAAGCCGTGCCGATGCGCTGCATCGCTTCGTACAGTCTTACCGCCTGCTCGCCCAGTTGCCTCCACCCCATCTCAAGACGGTACAGGCCGGCCCTCTGCTGGAGCGGGTTGCATTGCTTGAACAGAGAGTACCGGTTCAAATCGACCCTGGACCCGCTATCACCCTCAACGCCGACCCCGATCAACTCGAGCAGATGTTCATCAATCTGTTGACCAATGCGGTTGACGCATCTCTGGCCAACGGAGCAAAGCCCGTGCGCATTGGCTGGCGGATCGCAGAAGCAGATCTGGTTGTGGGGATTGAAGACAGCGGTATGGGTATTGCGAACACTGAGAACCTGTTCGTGCCGTTCTATACAACCAAGCCGAAGGGAAGTGGAGTCGGCCTGGCATTGGCACAACAGATCGCGCGTGCTCACGGCGGAGAAATCCGGCTAGTGAACCGCGAAGATGCCCCTGGAGCACGGGCCATCATTCATCTGCCGCTGCCATGAAAGATCGTCAGCCCGCCTGCGAGATCGACACGATATTGGTCTTGACCTCGGCTGAAACGACGCAGTTACGGCCGTTGTTCTTCGCGCGATAGAGCGCAGCATCGGCGATCTGGATCATTTCTTCATAGTTGTTTGGAAAACCTGCCGCCACTCCAAAGCTTGCGGTCACAGAGAATTTCTTGTCGCCATCTCCGAGGATCATGTTCTCCATTGTCTTGCGAAGGTGCTCCGCGCGCGCTTGCGCGGCTTCCAGAGTTGAGCCCGGTAGAATCAAAAGAAATTCCTCACCACCGTACCTTCCGACCCAGTCATAGCTTCGTACCGCGCGCTGGAAGACCGCGCCCGTTTCCCGCAAGGTCATGTCTCCCGCAACATGCCCCATCGCGTCATTGATGCGCTTGAAATAGTCAAGATCGGCAAGAATCACAGCGATCGGTGTACCATCGCGCCGCGAACGATCGACTTCGCCGCGCAGCCGCTCCACGATGATGCGGTGATTCCACACGCCGGTCAAACCATCGTGTTCGGCGAAATGCCGCATCTGTTCGCGCGTCCGCACCAACTCAGTCTTTTCCTTTTCCAGATCTTGTGTGCGCTCCTTGACTGCTGCTTCGAGCTGACCCTTCTGGCGCATCAATTGGCCGACCCGGCGACGCCATGCCCAGACGAACAGCAGAATCACGATCACACCAAGTCCGCGCTGGAAGTAAACGTTCTGCCACCACAGGGGAACAATCGTAAATGAAAAAGAGGCTAAGGGAGATACGGTGCTGCCCGCAGCATTGACGGCGGCCACTTCGAACCGATAACTGCCCGGTGGCAAGTGGCGATAGTGGACAGTCAACTCTCGCGTCTCTTCCCATACTGAATCCTGTTCACCCACGAGGCGGTAACGGATCCCGATATCCTGCGTGTCCTTGAACGACAGAAGAGCAATGGAGACGGTGAGTGCATTAGAACTCCACTTTACCGATCCTCCATCTCGCACTTCCACTGACCCAAGTGACACTTGCGAAATTGCAGGCGGTGGCGGCGATCCCTCCAGCGCGTTCTGCGGTGCGATCAGATGGCTCAGTCCACCCGAAGTGCCGATCCACATACTTCCGTCGCGATCTTCAGTGATTGCAAAGCTGTCCGTGTCGTTCCAAATGAGCCCATCGTCCTGTGTGAAGCTGCGCCAGCGGTGGCCATTATAGACGGTTAGGCCCGCATCCTCCCCCACCCACAACCAGCCACGGTGATCGACGGCGAGTGAGACAATCCCCTCGGACATCAGCGGCGGGCGTCCGATATGTTCCGCTCCTACCACCTTCAGCCCGTCGACATGCAGCCTCATCAAGTCCTGCGACGGACCTGCCGCCCACAGATCCCCATTCCAATCGAGGGCGATCAGGTCGGGTTTGGCTCCAGACGCACCAAGATCGATGACGTGCCAGCCAGCGGAGTCGTACTTGAAGATTCCCTGATCCGAAGTGGCCCACAAGTTTCCCTTCGAATCCTTGCTCATGCTGGTGAACCGCAGCCCTGTTTTCGGAAAGGCTGTTGAGAGTACTGCTTCCGGCTTCGACTTCGGATCGACTGGATTGATCGAGTACATCCCGCTCACCGTTGCAATCCACATGCGGGTGGGCTTGTCAGCAAGCAGACCGTAGACTGCCGGCATCTTCAGTTGTCTGCCGGCTAGCGTCTTAGGATCAATGCGCGTGAGGCTGCCCGCCATGCTTCCCAGCCAGATGCCTCCGTCAGTGGCTACTTCCAGCGAGCCCGAGCGCGAAACCTGGATTCCCGGCGAATGCCAGATCCTAGGGGAATTTTCTCCGGCAGGAATCCAACTCAATCCGGTTTCAGTGCCGATCCACAATCTTCCCTGATGATCGCGAGCCGAGGCCCAGACCAGGTTGTCCTGCAGGCCATCAGCCTGCGTGTAGGCCTCCCAACGGTCTTCACCGACCCAGCGCTCCAGGCCGTGGCCCACAACACCCATCCAGATCGACCCTTCGCGGTCTACAAACAGTCCCTGCACCTCAAAGGGAGACAGGCCATTATGCTCCGTGACGAAACGCCAGTGATCGTGCTCCCATAGTGCGATTGACGAACCTTGCGGCGTCAGGATCCTTCCTTGCAAGTCTTCAGCCAGCAATGGGTATGGTTCTGAAACAGGTTTGCCGGGTAGGTCCCTCATATCTGCGCGGCTTCCATCGGGCGCCAGTTCCACTATGTGCTGATTGCTGCGCATCCAGATGTTCCCGTCGCGCGCAACCATCATCGTGAGCCACTGCTCCTCTGGCAGACCAAGCACTCTACGCATCTGAGTCGTCTGGCCGTCTTTTAGACGGCATAGTTCCTTGTCGCACCCGTACCATAGCGAGCCATCCGGACCGTAGAGGACACTCCAGATGAAAGTCCCTTGCAGGTTGAGAGGCTCAGCAGTCCAACGATCGCGATCGAGCTTGCGGAGCATCACTCCGCGGCTGCTGGACACGGTGACCACCTCGTCAGCTTTGTTTGAGGCAAAGGTGGTGCCGGTCGGGTGAGTAAACTCGTTGAAAGGGAAAGGCAGAGTTACCTGGGCAAATTGCCCGTCCTTGCGAGCGAAGTAGACGCCCGAACTCGTTCCAACCCAGATCGTTCCGTCGTCACTGAGGTACAAATTGTCGATGATTCGGTCCGGGATACCCTGTTTTGCGCCATACCGTTGAAACTGGCTGCCGTCATAGCGATAGAGCCCGTTCTGGGTGCCAACCCACAAGTATCCGGTGCGATCCTGCTGAATCGCAGCGATATTCAGATTCCCAAGTCCCTGCGTATATTCACGAAAGCTATAGCGCTGAGCTGCAACCGACGCGCAGAATGTGCAGAGCAGCCCCAAGGCGGCAGCCAGTCCGGCAACAATCCTGATCGATTTGGATCTCGGCTTCTGCAATGAGTCCGGCATGTCAGTCGCTTGAATCGCAAAGATCGGATCGGCGTCTGGGGATTCTTTCCACGGCCCGAAATCCTGGTTCGATTCCATGCGCCGGACCTCTCGATCTTCAGTAACCCAACTATAGCCGCGTATCTCCTTACAGGACATGCCACTTTGGTCTAAGTTGTTGTTAGACAAAGGTGCGCAGGTAATCATGGGCACGTTACCAGCAGTCGCGCGAAGACCCCAATTCTAACTGCCTGATTTCACCTGTGATGTCACGGAGTCAGTCGCAAACCAGCTCTGCTTCCGGAAACGCAGAGATGCCGGTTTCCTGCTCCGTGAAAGCCTCGGAGGGAGGCTGATCGAAGAATGCATTCACCCGGTCTAGCACTTCGACCCCCGTTTTTGCCGTGTAGATTGCTTTGCGGAGTTTGGCTCCGCCCGGCACCCCATGGGTAAACCAGGTCGCGAACTGCTTCATCTTTCCGGCAGTTTCGCCCAGACGGGCGTCGCGCGATAGTTCTTTAGTCGCCTGAGCCTCAGCAAGCAGCATCTGGAAATAGGCACGAATCATGTGGTGCCGATCTGCGAAAGTCGGCTGGTCATAACGGCCCGTTGCCGTATATTGGGCGATTTGTCTGAAAATCCAAGGGTTGGCCGCTGCCGCTCTTCCAATCATCACGCCATCGGAGCTCGTCTGTGCAACCATGGCGGCCGCGTCCTCGGGGGTGCGAATATCGCCATTCCCGATCACCGGAATCTGCACGGCCTGTTTGATCGCGGCGATCCATTCCCACCGGGCCTGCCCGCTGTATCCCTGTTCCCGAGTACGGGCATGCAGAGCAACCCCGTTAAGTCCTTCGGCTTCTGCCATCTGTGCCAACTCAACGCACACAATTTGGGAGTCATTCCACCCCAGCCGGAACTTCACTGTGAAGGGAATCGTCACTGATTTCCTGATCGCCCGGAAGATTTCCCCAATTTTCGGCAGATCGCGGAGCAGCCCAGATCCTCCGTTGCAGCCCACAACACGCTTGGCCGGACAACCGAGGTTCAGGTCGACTGTGTCGAAACCCGTATCCTGCACAATTCGCGCAGCTTCCGCCAGCGTCGCCGCATTCGACCCGAACAGCTGCGCCCCAATCGGATGCTCATCATCGTAGAAGGTGAGGTATCGGCGTCTCTTGGACTCCCGCATACGGGACAGCCCGTCTGCAGAAGTGAACTCCGTCATGAGCAGCCCGCATCCCGACTGGGTGTTGGTTACGTCTGCCTCGACCGCCGCGATTTCCTGATCTCCGGTCGCAGATCCGTCTGCAGTCGAGAACACACTGGCGTGCCGGATAAACCGCCGGAAAACGGTGTCCGTCACCCCAGCCATTGGCGCCAGCACGGTAGCGGGAGCTACGAGCACCGGTCCAATCCGCATTTCCGCAGGCACACGAACGCCTTCGGGCATTCCGTGCTCGATGGGATTGTCCCAGTTTTTCTTCACCGTAAATCCCTTGCCAGCCATAAATGCAGTCTTCTGTCTGATTCTGAGTAGCTTCTAGCCCGATTCTGCGCCATTTGCGGTGGATCGAACTGGGTAGCGAGATGCGTGATTCTCATTTCTTAGGCAGGCCACCTGCAACGAATCGCACGAGACTAAAAGTTCTCTCTAAAGAACTTGGGCCTCCGCCATAGCGGAGGCCCGATCTCTCTGCCGCTGCGTGCACGCTTTACTTCTGTGCGCCGGCCTTGGCGTACTTGCGGCGGAACCGCTCGACTCGTCCTGCAGTATCTACCAGGCGCTGCTTGCCAGTGAAGAACGGGTGGCAGTTCGAGCAGATTTCAACGTGGATGTCGCCCTTATGGGTCGACCGGGTCTCAAAGTTGTTCCCACAGGCGCATACAACGCGCACCGTGTTGTAGTTGGGGTGAATCTTTTCCTTGGGCATCTAAAGACAGACCTTTCCTGCAATCTTCCTTTCCTATTGTATTGGGATTCACGAGGCAGCGCAAACGATTCAGGCTGCGATTGTCGGGTTATCTCCAGCTTCCTCAATGGCTCCAGCTGGCTCTTTCGGCGTCAGCAGCGGCCAGCCCTTCCTCAATACAAAGTCCAGCCATGCTCCGGCTAGTTGCGAGGTGACCACCGCCGCCACCACCAGCGTCGTATAGAACTGCGAACTGATAATCCCCGCATCGAAAGCCACGCTGGCCAGCACGATTCCTGGACCCCCGCGCGCATTGGTCGTGATCGCCAGGTTCACCAGATCCAGTCCGCGGAATCCAGCAATCCGCCCCGCCAGCGAAACCGAAGCGATCTTCACCCCACAGGTGCCCAGGATGAACGCGGCAATCATTCCCCACGACACGCCACGTGCCAGGTCCAGCTTCAGCCCGACGATTGCGAAATAGACCGGCACGAAGACGGCAAACGCCACCTTGCCGATGCTGTCCAAAGCGTCAGCGAACAAGCGCCTCTTCTTGTGTACTACCGCGAAACCGGCAAGAAACGCCGCGAACACCAGGCTCACATCCAGAGCGCCGGCTACCGCGCAGTAAGCCAGCAGCACGGCAATTGCATAACCTACAGGGCTCGATCGCGCCAGGATATTGAAATCGGCTTTGTTGATCCTCTTCACGATCCGCGGCACGATCGTCAGCCCAAGAGCAAAGAACGCCAGCGTCATTCCGAGATGAACCGTCATCTTCCGCGGATCCAGCACCTGCTTTCCGGCAGCTGCCGTTGCCATCGCCAGCGCCAGCCACAGCACAATATCTTCGAGCACTGCGACCCCCAACACGAGCCGTGCAAACCGCGTATGCAGGATCTTGAGATCGCTGAAGATCTTCGAAACCACCGGCACTGACGTGACTGCCACGCCTACCGCCAAAATGATGACCATCGAGAGCCGGTTCCCATTCGGCCCTTCCAGCGCCGGGCGAATCAGCATCGGTGCAAACACCAGCCCCAGGGCGAACGGTAGGCCCGTTCCCACTACGGTTAGCCAGCCCACCTCGCGCCGTTCTTCACGCGTGAAAAGCTGCTGTGTCTCGGCCCCGCTCAGGAACATCAGCAGCAGCAATCCCAGCCAATAGATAAACTCCAGCACGTCGCTCTTGTGCAGCGCCGATTGTGTCAGGCCGGCAATCGCCGGAATTCTGCCCAACAGGGCTGGCCCTAATACAACTCCGGCCAGAATCTCGCCAATTACCTTTGGCTGGCGGATTTTCACAAAAAAGGCGCCAAGGAGCTGAGCCAACCCGATGAGCAGTAAAAGGACAAGTAGAACCGAAGTTAAAAAAGAGGTTGACAATGGGCAAGCACCTGCATAGTGAGATGCGCATCTCTGAGTTCCTACTGCCCTCGTCTCTTCCAGATACCTCATTTCCGCTTGCTGGGGAGATCGGAACCCCGCAGGAAGCATCTGCATCATCTTTGGATTTCCACCGGAAGTCCAAGCCCGCAGGACAACGTGTACTTAGGTCCTGACCTCCAAGTGCAGGGAACGAGCGAAAGTAAATTGAATAGAGGTAGATCTATGGGACTGATTACGCCCAACGACTTTCCGAATCTTCGTGAACTCTACACGGCACAACTTCGTTACCTCCTCTCCACCGAGAATCAGATCGTCGATGGACTGCCCAAGATGATTGATCACGCAGAGGAGCCCCAACTCAAGCAGGCATTCCAGTCGCACCTCCAGGAAACCCGCGTTCATGTGCAACGCGTTCAGCGTCTGCTCGGTGACTTGATGGACAAGCCTGACGACAAGAAGGATCCGATTCTCACCGCCATCGTGGGATCGGGCGAGAACATCACGAAAGAAACTGACACCGGCTGCATCCGTGACGCGGGCCTCATCGCCACAGCACAGAAGGTCGAGCACTACGAGATCGCATCCTACGGCAGTGCGCGCGATTGGGCAGAGACCCTCGGACTGACGGAACACGCGCAGATCCTGCAGCAGACCCTCGACGAAGAAAAACATGCCGATCGCCTGCTCACTGAAATCTCGCACAGCGCCAACCCCAGAGCACAGCGCGAATCCAGATCCACCGCTGCTGCTTAGTAAACCAATGCATGGCAAATTTCGGTCCGGATCGTTTGTCGATCCGGGCCGAAGCAAGCACTTCTTCCGTAAGACCCTTCCAGGACGCTATCCTTACAAGACAACAAAGAGCTACGCCTGCGATGCAGTTTGCGCAAGCGTGATCTGCCGCAGGTTCCTCGTCGAGGCAACCGTAGTATCGTTTCCTGTTGGTTTACTTATGAATTCCATGGGAGATGAATTGTGGGCCTTCGCGTTCAATTTCTTGCCGGCTTGATTCTCTTGGCGCTTCCTGCATTCGCACAGGATCGTACTGCCGAAGTAAAGCTTGCCTTTGCGCGCGCACAGCATTTGCGTCATGGGATTAATGCATCAGAGTGGTTTGCTCAGAAACCTGGCCATTACTCGGCAGAAGAGACGGGCGCATACACTGACGATGCCGACATCGCTCTAATGGCGCAGCTTGGCTTTGACAGCGTGCGGTTAAGCATCGATGCATGGCCGCTGGAGAACTCATTCTTCGGGCGTGACGAAATGAACTTCATCGGTCGACTCGACCACGCGGTCGATCAAATGCTCGCCAAAGGTATGGCTGTGCAGATCGATATCCACCCCGAGAGCGACTACAAGAAGAAGGTGAGCACGACGACTGAAGGCGCTGAGCGTTTCCTGATGCTGTGGCGAAAACTTGCCGCACATTACGCCGATCGCAATCCGGATCTGATCTTCTACGAGGTCATGAACGAACCCGAGGAGCGCGATCCATATCGTTGGGCAGGCGTACAGGCGCGGGCCGCCTCAGTCATCCGCTCGGTCGCTCCGAAGAACACAATTATTGCTGCAGGACCAAACTGGTCCGGCATCGCAGATCTGCTGACGCAAGAACCTCTACCCGATGGAAACGTGATCTACACATTCCATTTCTACGAGCCGCATGAGTTCACTCACCAGGGCGCAGGCTGGGGCGCTGCTTACTGGATCTATACGCACGACATTCCCTATCCGCCCACGGACCAGAGCCTGCAGAGTTCCCTGGCCCAGGTTCCCGATGCATCGAATCGTTATGCTTTCGAGCACTACTGGCTGGACCACTGGGATGCGCGCCGCATCAAGCTGCAGATCGATGCCGCCGCAGCGTGGGGAAAGCAGCACAACGTTCCGCTCCTATGTAACGAATTCGGCGTGTACCGCCGAGTAACTCCGGAGTCTTCACGCATGCAATGGATTCATGACGTGCGCTCTGCGCTAGAAGCTGACGGGGTGGGCTGGACAATGTGGGATTACCGCGGCGGTTTTGGCGTTGTTTGGAAGGAAGACGGGAAACCGGCGAAGGTGGACGAGAAGGTCGTGCAGGCTCTGGGGCTCAGTAGATAGCTTCGATTTGCTCGCGGTCCCTCCCCGGCCGGCAGTTCCGGTGGAACCGCCTGTCCATGTATGAGGGAGGAGGACTGAACGGACCCCCGCGGATTGGTTACCTTTGCTTTCCGAATTGCAGCAAACCCAGAGACACGCTCGCTACTGGTGCTTTCGCACTCCCATCCGAAGCCGCAGATACCCGCGGCCTTGGATGGAGACCTGAAAGTCTACTTTCCTGTGTAGATTACGTGCCAGATGGAATTGGTTCCATCGTCGGAGACGAACAGCGAACCATCTTTGGCCTCAGCGATACCAACGGGACGTCCCCAGACATTCCCATCTCCCACCGTGAACCCCGTCAGGAAATCCTCATACTCGCCAGTGGCATGTCCGCTCTTCATGGGCAGTCGAATGACTTCATACCCACTCCGCTGGGCGCGATTCCACGAACCATGCTCGCAGGCAAATCCATCACCTTTGTACTCATTGGGGAATTGCGACCCCTGGTAAAACATCATCTCCAGCGAGGCGAAGTGTGGGTTGAGCAGGATGTCCGGCGTGATCACTTTGGACTGCAGCTCTGGGTGTTTGCCCACGTGTCGCGGGTCTTGATGACCGCCCATGTACCACCACGGCCACCCGTAAAAGCCGCCTTCCTGAACATGAGTGATGTAATCCGGCACCAGGTTATTGCCGAGGCTGTCGCGCTCATTTGTCGAACACCACAGCTCGCCCGTGATTGGATTGATGGCCTCACCCACGCAATTGCGAATACCCCAGGCGTAAACCTTCACAAATTTGCCTTCCGGCGTGAACTGAAGAACATCGGCACGGTGGAACTCTTCAGGATGCGTATCCGAGTCGTCGACGTTGGAATGCGACCCGACCGATGCATACAACTTCGTGCCGTCCCTCGAGAAAACGAGATCGCGGGTCCAGTGGCCACCGCCGCGCAGCCGGCCCCCACCGGGAAGCTCAGCCAGATCCTCCGCAGCCCCGCGAGCTTTCAGGTCGCCGTTCTGATAGCGGAACCGCACGATACCGTCGGTGTCGCCGACATAGACATACTTGGGATCTGGTCCATTCGGGTAAAAAGCGATACCAAATGGCTGGTGAAGTCCTTCGGCGAAAACGGAGGTCTGTTGCGGCTTGCCATCTGATTTGACACCGCGCATAACCAGGATCTTCCCCGGCTGGCTCTCAGCGACGAACAGGTCTCCGTTAGGAGCAAATCGAATCAGCCGCGGATTGTCGAGACCCGTCGTGTATTGCTCAACCTTGAATCCTTTGGGTGCAATCGGCCAGGCATTCTGCGGGCGTGGAACCATGCTCGGTCCGTTATCGACAGATTCCTTCTCATTCGGAGCGGGCAGATCGTTCACGGTGAGGTGGCGTCTGGTGCCAGGCGATTCATGGGCTGCGTCGGTGAAGGCGGACTGGCCAGTCAGTACATTCACGGAATCGCCGTCAGACTTGGATTGTCCGGTCTTGCTTTGAGTTGAGTGCCTGGCGGCAGAAGCTCCGACGGAGACCAGACATAAAATCGTGCAGATCAGAAGTTGATTTCTGAGGAAGCGATACATGACACCTCTCGGGAAGTTGTTGGAGGGCAGGAATCCGTCACACCCACACGTAAGGATGCGAAACGCAAGCCACGGGAGTCGACAAAAATGCAGCGAAGGGCAGAAATGGAGAAGGTCGCCGATAAATCTCGTCCCCCAACCCAGGAAGAAGAAACTCTCAACCGGCGACCCGCATGGCAACACTTCTGGGGCAACTCAAAACCCTGCCTCTTACTTAGATGCATTCTGTTCCTGCAGGGTTGCGGGTGCTGAAGACGATTTATCACTTTCTGTAACTTGGCTGAGCAATGCAGGTGAAACCGTCGCAGTGGCAACCACCCGATTGCGTCTTTGGGACACTTCGGTGCTTTTCAGAAGCTCGCGAAACGCATTATTGGCCGGATTGCTTGAGAGTTGAACCGAGACGTCGCGAGCGAGCAGGACAATCGTGCTCAGCGCGGCAGCCTGAGAAGCTGCTTTGCCCTCGTCTGGTGCAATCTCTTCCACTCGAACGTGGACGGAATTGCCCAACGGCAGCCCCGGTTTGATGCTGGCGATGATGGTGGAGTCGTCCTGCAGAGGCAATGAGAGGCCGAAAACCGTGATTGCCCCACTCTCGGAAAAGGGCAGTCCAATCTGGCCAACGCCCCACGCTACGGAGAGCAGCGGCACATCGTGGTAGTGCTGAGCCAGCAGAGACGATCCGGCGAAAGGCAGAGCCGCCGTGCGATGCCGGTCGATAATGGAGTGAATTTTCTCAGGCGTCGGAAAATTCGATACCGCGATCATGTCGTAGCCAATCTGCACGACACGAACTGTGCGGTTCTCCGATGGCACGTTGTAGATCGTGTGTCCAGCGTAGACCTCCCGGCTCGTAGCGTGGGAGTCAAGCCACGCGTTCAGGCGCTTGCCGGTCAGCTTGCCTGTCAGGACCATCGAATAAGCCACGGGCCCGTTAGGCCCATTCGGGTCGGCCATGCGGTGCAGGGAGATCGCCGCGGAGTCGAGATCGCGCTCCCAGTCGACCCCCGTGGCATCGACGAACTCCTGATATTCCGGAACGCGGCGCGGGGGCTTGAGGTCCCGCCGAAGAAAAGTCCGAACAGGCTTCAGATTGAAGTAGATGATGCCGTCTGATTCAGGCAGCAGGCGCGCGGCTTCCGGAGGAGCCTTGGAGCGGAGAAAGATCGCGACGGCAAGAAGCAATACGATACCGGCTACGACCAAAAGCGTTCTGCGCGTGCGTTTGTGCATTCAGCCGGGAGCCGGAGACCGGCTTCCACTTACAGGATAGCGGATCGCACCGCGCCGAAGAAGGATCCTGCCAACTGTGCTTAGTGGATCAGAGAAAAGCTGTAAAGCTTGGTTGCGGTGGGAATATTGTCTCCCATGGCCGCGTCCGACGGGGGCAGGAACCCGTATTCACCTCGTTCAAAGTCCTCGCTCATTTCAATCAGGTAAACACGGGGAGCGATCTTCTTTGGCGTGTAATCAAGGACATCGCGAAGCGCTCCGCCGGCGTCTTGGATGATTCCACCATTCGCGGCGCGGAACTCTCGGCTGTCGGCATTGGCATGCAGGTGAACGAGCTGATATTCACCCGGCGCGCGCCCCTCCGGAACGTAAAGGATGAACTGCACGGGAAGCTTCAGAAGCAGTGGACTGCGGTTACCGCCGACCATGCCCGTCATTTCACCCTTGAGCACACCGGCGCTGGCATAGTGCTTCAGCGCTCCTTCTTTCTTGAAATTGACCACCTCGGCGGGAACCTCTTGCCAGTGGCTGCCCGTCTTATCGAGGTAGTAAACGCCGATGCTGTCCACGCCCGCTGGCAATGCGCCGGGAGCAAGCGCGATCGGCGCTGGAACGTCTGCCGTGCCTGCCGCGGTTGCGGATGCGGTAGACGCCGCGGGTGCTGCACCGGAAGCTTTCAGAATCATCGCGGCCACCACTTTGTCGCCCGCTCCCGCCTCCTTGAGCGCGATGAGCGCATTTGCCGAGGTGTCGTATTTCCCCGCCGAGGAGTTGATCGTCGTAACCACCAGGTCCTCAGACAGGCCGGCCTTCACAAGCTTCATGACGGACTCGTTCGTCATCATCTGCTGCGCGAAAAGAAGCGGACACAGAAGCAGAACAAGGCAAATCAGGAGTGCATTACGCATACAAACACCTCGAGGGAAACCCGCGCATCGTCTGGAGATTATGGCAATGATTTCGCGCCTGGGCCGTGCCGGGCAAGCAGATTCAGCGGCGGTAACGTGACGAGTGGCGAAAGAAGAAACAACCGGCGCAGCCGAAGCCGCGCCGCTAGTTGTTCAGAAAGTGCAATCCGACTACTCGAGAACGCTGAGGGAGTAGATCTTTCCGCCGCTGGCCATGTTCGCGCTGCTGTAAGAGCCCGGCGGGATTAAGCCGTATTCGCCTTTGCCGGCGCTTGAATCCAGCGTTACCTGATAAAGCCGAGGCGCGAGCTTTTCAGATTGGAACTCGACCAGATCGCGTTTTGCACCACCGGACTCGTGAATAACTCCGCCCGTCTTCGAGCGGAATTCGCGTGAGCCGCTCTGCTGACGAAGTCGAACGAGCTGATACTCAGTGATGGCCGTTCCCTCAGAGACGTAGACCGCAAAAACGACCGGAAGAGTTACTTGCGTCTTTGCGCTTTTACCCTCAATGTGGCCATTAATGTCGTTCTTGACGATCCCGTTCGTCATGAATTTCTTCATCGCGCCGCCTGACTTGAAATTCACGACCTCAGGCATAAGAGCGACCCAGTTGCCTCCCCTATCCCTGTAGTAGACGCCGACTTCGTCGATCCCCTTCGGGAGGGAAACCCCGGTGGCCGCTGCGGCCGGTGCCGGTCCCGATGCTTTCATCACGATCGCACCCATGACCTTGTCGCCGACCCCCGCTGATTTCAGCGCGACCAGCGCCTCGGTTGATGTGTCATAAGTGCCGGGCGACGATGTGACCGCGGCGACGATCACGTCCTCTGAGAGTCCGGCCTTCACCATCTTGACAACACCGTCATTGTTCAGTGTTTGTTGCGCTGCGAGCAAAGAAGAGATTCCGAGAAACAACACTGCGAGAAAAAACTTCCGCATACACCTGTCCTCACCTTTCAAGGCAGAGCCCAATTGTTTTGGGGAAGCGGCAACATCATTCAGCAACAGATACGGCTAAATCAAGAACTAAATCGTTTTTGGATCCCATTTTGGTTACAGCTTTCGGGATATCCTTCTCCAGGAATCCGAGATTAGCCCACGCAATCGAGATCCTGCCACATGCAGAAATTGCGAGCGCCTGCCCGGGCGCCGAGTGGGGCCGCGGCCGTCGGGGTTTGCGGCAGAATGGCTGTGGAAAAACGACCACAAATTCCACTACCATTCGGGCAGCTAAACCCCTGCGATACACTGGTGATGCGCCGGTTTGCCCGCCCGTTTCCGGTGTGCTAACCTTAGAAACTGTGCCGTGTTATGCGCGGAGCCGGAGTGTGTCCGCGGATTTCCCGGTGTTTCCCGGCAATGTTTCGTGGTGGTCGGGCTGGCGTAGCTCAGCTGGTAGAGCATCTGATTTGTAATCAGAGGGTCGGGGGTTCAAATCCCTTCGCCAGCTCCACTTAGAAGCAAGACCTGGGGCATCGGGCGGCAGGCAGTTTCAGGGTTCGGCGGAAGAGTGGAAGCGCCGGATCCGTCCTCTGCGGTAATCCCACTGAGGTGCATACTCCGATATGCCGGAGAACGTCCGGCAGTTTCGTATGCGCGGATGCGGGTGTAGAGGGTCGTCGTTGGAAGTGCGGCTGGGAGAAGCGAGTTCCCCGGAGTTTCGGCGGGGGCACCCGGTCCGACAATTTGGGCACAGGTGGCCGAGCGGTTAATGGCAGCAGACTGTAAATCTGCCACTCATTCGAGTTACGGAGGTTCGAATCCTCCCCTGTGCACCATAAACAGGGATCAGTGATCAGGAATCAGTGATCAGAGTTTTGAAAATGGCGGAGCCCGGCAGTTCGTTGGAAAAGAAGTATCGGGTGGCGCTGGTGCTGTATGCGGGTTTGGCGATACTGAGTTGGTTTACCCTTGATGCAAGCATTTCGGTCGGGGGCAGATTAGTGGAAATGAAGTTCATTCCACTGGTCATTATTGGTGGATTTGCATTGCGCACAATGGTCGCGATGAGGGCCGAGAAGATGCGGGCCGCGGAGGGCAAGAGGGCGGTAAGCCCGAAGGTTTGAAGAGCTGATGTAGCTCAGTTGGTAGAGCACTCCCTTGGTAAGGGAGAGGTCACCGGTTCAATCCCGGTCATCAGCTCCAGAAATGCAGTGGTCTGGGATCAGTGGTCAGTCCCGGCGGTGGCTCATCACTCAGCACTGTTTACCGACCACTGAACACGGTTCAGGCGGGAGTAACTCAGTGGTAGAGTCACAGCCTTCCAAGCTGTTGGTCGCGGGTTCGAGTCCCGTCTCCCGCTCCAGAAATTGAAGCAAGGGCAGAAGTAGAAAATGTTTGAGCAAGCAGCCATCGCGGTACAGGACGAGAAGACTTACGCAGCGCTTCATTCGCAGTTCGACGCGCGGTTCGCCGCCAGCGATATAGAAGTCTTTCTAGATCGCGTCACCCGTTCGAAGCTCCGCGTTCGGGACTTTGAGGGTGTGTTGAATCGCGGCCTGCTGGGCAAAGAAGCAATCGGTCTGTACAAAGCTCTGCCGGTATCAGATCAGGGATTGACGCGCGAACGTTATCTGCGGCTGGTTGAGAAGGTGCCGGCAGAATTGAGGCAGAGGTATTTGAAGGCGTACGCGTACTACTGAGAAATTTGTCAGCTTGTCAGCTGGCAGTTGCCGCAATGAAGGTTTGGCAGCCTTCTTGGGTTGAGCTAGAAGCTGGTAGCTGAAATTTGAGGGAAGGGAATCGAGCATGGCGAAGGAAAAGTTTGATCGTTCGAAGCCGCACGTGAACGTGGGGACGATTGGTCACATTGATCACGGCAAGACGACGCTGACGGCGGCGATCACGAAGGTATTATCGAAGCACAACCCGAAGATCGCGTTCCGTTCGTTCGACTCGATCGATAACGCTCCCGAGGAGCGCGAGCGCGGCATCACGATCGCGACGGCGCACGTGGAGTATGAGACGCCGAACCGGCACTATGCGCACGTCGACTGC